>NZ_JBHWWF010000071.1:0-19295 GCF_042736455.1 Streptomyces sp. NPDC060064 | reverse complement strand
GGCCCGGACCGCGAGGTGCGGTCCGGGCCCACGGCCATGTCCGGAGCAGCCCGGTTCACCGGGTCGGTTCACCGGGGTCAGTTCACCGTGCGCGGCAGGCGCAGGCTCAGCAGCGTCGTCAGCACGATCATCCCCAGCTGTACCAGCAGCGTGACCGTCAGCGCCTGACGCATCCCCGCAGACGTGACCAGCGAGAGGAAGAGCGAGCCCAGCGTGGCCACGCCCAGCGCCAGTGCGGACTGCTGGGTCGTCACCATCACACCGCTGCCCACCCCGGCCCGCTCCGGCGGTATCTCGGAGAGCACGATCCGGAAGATCACCGGCAGTTGGAGCCCCTGGCCGAAGCCGGCGAGCGCGACGCCCGGCATCAGTTCCACGAAATCCAGATCCGGCCAGCCGCGCCAGACGGTCAGGGCCAGTACCGCGACGCCCACGGCCTGGAGCGCTCCGCCCGCCGGCACGATCCGGGTGCCGTACCGCACCACCAGTCGCGGTCCTGCCAGCGACGCCCCGAAGAAGGCCAGCGCCATCGGCACCAGCGCCATCCCGGCGGCCACGGCCCCCATCCCGAGGCCCTGCTGCAGCGCCACCGCGACCACGAACATGAAGCCGCCGAAGCCGATGGAGAACGGCAGTACCAGCGCAAGCCCGCGCCGCAGCGAGAGCAGCGCGAACAGGCTCGGCGGCACCAGCGGTGTACGCCCCTGCCGGTCCGCTCGCCGCTCCACCCGGTAGAAGGCCACCGCCGCGACCGGGAACACCGCCAGCGCGACCCATGTCCACAGCGGCCAGCCCGCGGCCCGTCCCTCCGTCAGCGGCGCCAGCAGCGTCAGCAGGGCCACGGTCAGCAGCAGCGTGCCGGGTACGTCCACTGGCGCGGGATTGGCCGAGCGTGTCTTCGGGACCGAGCGGGCCGCCAGTACCAGGCCGATCAGCGCCACCGGCACATTCACCAGGAAGATCGCCCGCCAGCCGGTGCCCGCAATGTCGGCCGCGACCAGGACGCCGCCCAGGATCTGCCCGGCGACCATCGAAAGTCCGGCCGTGGCCCCGTACAGGCTCATCGCCCTGGCCCTGCGCGGGCCGGCCGTCGCTGCCTGGATCGTGGCCAGTACCTGCGGCACCATCAGCGCGGCCGCGGCGCCCTGGGCGACCCGCGCCCCGACCAGCGTCCAGGCGTCCGGCGCGAGGCCGCACGCCAGGGACGTCAGTCCGAAGGCGGCCATGCCGATCAGAAAGAGCCGGCGGCGGCCGTACATGTCCCCGAGCCGTCCGCCGAGGACGAGCAGTACGGCGTACGAGAGCGCGTACCCGGCGACCACCAGCTCCAGCAGCGCCGTGCCCGCGGCCAGGTCGTGTTCGATGGTCGGCAGGGCGACATTGACGATGAAGAAGTCGATCAGCGGAAGTGCCGCGCCGAGCAGCACGGTGAACAGCCCGAGCGGGCCGAGCCGTGGCCCGGCGGCTTCGGCGGCGCGGACGGGATTCGAGGAAAGGACATTCGAGGAAAGGACACTGGTCTCACTCACGTCATCGACGATCGTCCTCCGTGGAGCCTGGTACCAGAGTGTCTTTATCCTGGTACAAGCACTACCTGGCAATGGTCTGAGCGATTCGGCACCCTGGGGAGCATGGCGATGATGGTGCAGGAGACCGACGTACGTAGGCATGAGCTCGCGGGCTTTCTGCGCAGCCGTCGCGAGCGGATCACGCCCGAGCAGGTCGGGCTGCCGCGCGGCCGTCGCCGGCGGACTCCCGGTCTGCGCCGCGAGGAGGTCGCGCATCTCTCCGCCGTGGGTGTCACCTGGTACACCTGGCTGGAGCAGGCCAGGGACATCCAGGTCTCCCCGCAGGTCCTCGACGCCATCGCCCGCGCGCTGCTTCTCGACCAGAGCGAGCGCAGCCATCTCTTCGCCCTGGCCGGCGCCACCGATCCGGCGCCCGGCACGCCCTGCCCGACCGTCACGCCGGCCCTGCGGCAGCTGCTCGAGCAGCTCGAGCCGCTTCCCGCCTGCGTCATGAACAGCCGTTACGACATCCTGGCGTACAACCGCACCTACGGACGGCTGTTCTGCGACCTCGACTCCCTGCCCCGGGAGGACCGCAACTGCATGATCCTGGCCTTCACCAACGACGACTGGCGGGCGGCGGTCTCCGATCTCGCGGACGCCACCCGGGTGCTCGCCGCGAAGTTCCGGGCGTCGATGGCCGAGCATCTCGCCGAGCCCGCGTGGAAGGCGCTGCTGGGGCGTCTTGAGACGTCCTCGCCGGAGTTCCGTGAGGTGTGGGCGCGCCATGAGGTGGTCAGCCAGGGCGGCAGGACCAAGCTGATCCGCAACGCCCATGTGGGCCTGCTGCACCTGGAGCACAACAATCTCTGGCTGGGCCCGACGGCCGGGCCCCGACTGGTCAGTTACACACCTCTCGACGACGAATCGCGCCAACGCCTGGAGAAGCTCCAGGCGTTGGCGCTCGCCGCGGTCTGAGCATGGGGCATGGCCCGGGCCCGGACCGTGGTGCGTGGTCCGGGCCCGGGTTCGGTGTGCCGGTCAGCCCGTGAAGCGGGTCACCGCCGGAACCAGGTCGCCCTGTTTGGCGATGCCCACTGTCCACAGATCTGCGCTGCTCGGCACAGTGGTGAACCCTCGCACCACCACACCGGGGTCGGCTGCCTGCTCCCAACGGCGCTCCTGCGCGTCGAAGCGCAGGGCGACGGAGACAGCACCCTTGCCGCCGACCGCCCACAGCGCGCCGTCCCCGGCCCTACCGACGGCCCGAAGCCGGCCGTCGGCGATCGCGGGTGTCTTGACGTCGGTCCACTTCTTGCCGTCCCAGTGCACCGCGTAGGGGAGGTCGCCTCCCTTGGACGTCGAACCGCCCACCGCCCATATGTCGTCGGCACCCAGTGCGGTGATGCCGCTGAGCCAGCGGTGCTCGTCCTTGGCTGCCGCGGGCGCGGCGACCCGCGTCCAGGAGGTGCCGTCCCAGTGCAGCAGCAGGGCCGTCTCCGCGGTGCTGTCGGTGGCGAAGGACGTGCCCGCCGCCCAGATGTCGTCCGGTGCGACGGCGGTGAGGCTGGTCAGTTCGCCCTTGCCGACGTCGGGCAGGGTCTGCCGGCGCCAGGCCGTGCCGTCCCATGCCTGGATGGCGGGCACCCCGTTCTTGATGCCCTGCGGCACCGCGCGGCCGGCCGTCCACGCCTTCCCGTCGGACGTCGTCACCACCGCGTCGGGTGTCAACCGGCCCGCGGGGTCGCGGTCGAGGTTGCGCGTGGTCCAGGAGGTGCCGTCCCAGTGGGCCGCCGTCGCGCCGACCGCCCAGATGTCACTGGCCGACCGTACGGCGAGCGCCTGCGGAAAGGTGTCCTTCGGCAGCGTCGACTGCTGCGTCCAGGATGTGCCGTCCCAGTGCAGGGCCAGGGCCTCCAGCTCGGTGGCACTCTTCAGCCGGTAGCCGACGGACCAGGCCTGCTTGTCGCTGAGCGCGGCCACGGCGGTGAGGTCGCCCTTGGCCACCGGGACCGCGGTCGACTGCCACTGTCCGGCGACGCGCGCCGGTGCGGCCGCCACGTCCTTGGCGGCGGGGGCGGGGCCGGCCCAGACCGTGCCGGCGGCGATCAGGCCCCCGACCGCGACGGCGCCTGCGGCCAGCGCCGCCACCAGGGGCGACCGACTGACTTTCCGGTGCCGGGATGACGTGCTCGTATGCATCACGGAAATCCTTGAGTGATCGGCGGTCGGCTACTTGGCCGTGGTCTGGATGACGAAGTCGAAGGCGCCGGTGTAGCGGCTGTCCTTCGGGCCCGCGAGCGTGATCGTGCAGGCCCGGTTGAGGAGCCGGTCCGCGGCGTTGAGCGCGGCGAAGTCCCGGCCGTACGCCTGGGTGTCGTCGGGGAAGTACAGCTGCGTGACCAGCACGGGTCCGCCGGGCGCCTGGACCTGGGTGTGGATATGCGGCGCCCGCTGGCCCCATCGGCCCCAGTAGTCGCGGGGGATGATCGTGCGCAGCCGGAACGCGCCCCTGCTGTCGGTGTACTGGTGTCCGCGCAGCGAGAAGCCGGCGGTGTCGTAGTCGCCGTTCTGGTCGCACTGCCAGAACTCGATGAGCGCCCCGGGCAGGGGCTTGCAGGCGGTGTCGTGGACGATGCCGCTCAGATCGAGCAGCACTCCGCGGATCGCGGGGGTGATGAAGTCCGTCCGCTCGGGGGACTGCGGCTTGAAGAGCGGGCCCTCCGTCGCCGCCGGGGTCTCGTGACCGTCGCAGGCAGGCGTGACGGCCAACGGGCGTCCCGCCGCGCGCGCCTTCTGCACCGTGCTCGCCGGTGCCGCCAGGGCGGCGCCGGCCCCGCTCGTCGCCACGAGGGCTGCGGTCATTCCCACCGAACTCGTTTTGATGAACGCCCTCCTCGAGCTCGTGTGTTCGCCGTCCGGATCGTGGTCGTGCCGCATCGCGTCTCCTTGCCGGATTTACTCGCCGGGCAGGGCATTCCGTGGGGGGAAGACCGTCGGGTAGCAGCTCCACGCCGTCGGGTCCTTGGAATGCCCTGTTCCGCGTCAGCTTGGTCGCTACGGCGGCCGCGCGGATCGATCGGATGACCGGCGGCTTGGCGGCGTTACGAAACCTCGCCGCGGCGCGGATCGCGCTCGGGAACAGCGCCGGGGCGCTGTTCCTTTCCGGCCACCCACAGCGCGATCTGCGTACGGGAGCGCATGCCCAGCTTGTCCCGCACGTTGTCGAGGTGGGTCGAGACGGTGCTCGCCGACAGATCCAGACGGGCGGCGACCTCGCGGTTGGTCAGTCCTTCGGCGACCAGTGCGGCCACCGTCATCTCCCGCCCCGTGAGCGGGGACTGCCCGTCCTCCCTGCGGACGGCCGGCATCGCTCCTTCGTCGGTCCCGTGCAGGGCGTACGCGATCAGCCGCTCCCAGCCCATCCCGCGTCCCTGGGCCACCGCAGCGTCCCGCCCCGCAGCGGGCAGCGCCGCCGCCGCGCGGGCCGTCGCCGACTCGACCTGCCGTCGCCACTCGGCCTCCGGCTCGGTGTCCAGCCGCCTGCGCGCCAGCGCAGCGGCCGCGAACAGCCGCAGCGACCGCTTCGTCCGGCCCCGTTCGGCCGCCACGACGGCAAGCCCCTCCAGCGGATACAGCGCGTGGAAGCTCTCGCCGGGCACCGTGCGCAGGCCCTCGGCGAACAGGTCCTGGGCCGCGGCGACATCGCCCAGGGCGAGCCGGATCGCGCCGGCGGTGTGCAGGGCGGCCGCCGACTGGCTCCAGGGGGACTGTCCGCGCAGCTGCGGCAGGCAGGACGCCATCAGTTCGTCGCCCTCGGCCGCCTTGCCGATGTGCAGCAGCGCCCAGGCCAGATGGTGGCGGCACCATGCCGTGTCGCGGGGGCGGCCGAGTGTGGCGACGATGGCCAGACATTCCGCGAAGTCGTCGACGGCCTGCGCGAACTCGCCGCGGCACAGCAGGGCGGCAGCGCGGGCGTCCAGGGCGTTGGCGAGTCCGGCGGGGTCGTCTCTGCGCCGCTCGACGGCGACCGCCTGCTCGGCGAAGCGCAGCGCGGCCGCCTCGTCCACCTGCTGGCAGGCCGCGCGTGCGGCGAGCGCCAGGGCCGCACCGACGTGCCGGGAGTCCTGCCGGCCCCGTGACTGCGGTGACTCCCGTGACTCCCGTGACTCCCGCGAGTCCTGCGATTCCTGGGAGTCCCGCGAGTCCTGCGGGTCGCAGCCGTGCTCCAGTACGTCCGCCAGCAGCGCGCGGGCAGCTGTCAGCTGCTCCTGCTGGAAGCGCACCCTCGCCAGTGCCAGCGTCAGCGGTACGTGCGGTGCGCCGCCGAGGCCGTTGGTGTGGGCGACAGCCGCCGCGAGGTTCTCCCGCTCCTTGCTCAGGGGGCCGCCCGCCTGGTCGACGAAGACCTGATCCGCGGCCGGCTCCATCAGCCCGGTCAGCCAGTCGACGGCCCGTTGCCAGGTGTCGGGCAGCTCACCGGAGTCGGCGAGGCGGTCCAGGGCGTAGGCGCGGATGGCGTTCAACTGCCTGAATCGCGCGGTGACTTCGGCCTCCGGGCCCGGCAGCCGTACGATCAAGGACTTGGCCTCCAGCGCGCACAGCACCCGCAGGACGTGCCGCGGCTGCATCTCGCCGTCGGCGCAGACCGCCGCCGCACCCACGGCGTCGAATCCGCCGACGAGGACGGAGAGACGGCGAAAGAGGGTCTGTTCCTCCGGATCCAGTAATCGATGGCTCCAGTCGACCGCGGCCGCCAGTTCGCGGTGGCGTCCGGGCCCGATCCTGCTGCCGTCCGTGAGGAGGGTGAGCTGGTCGTCGAGGCCGGCCAGGATGTCGCTCAGCGGGAGGACTCCCGTACGGCGTGCCGCCAGCTCGATCGCCAGCGGCATTCCGTCAAGGCGGCGGCAGATCTCGGCCACGGTACGGGCGTTCCCGGTGTGCAGCTCGAATCCGGGTGCGCAGCTGCCGGCGCGCTCCACGAACAGCCGGACGGCATCCGCCTGCAGTACGGCTGCCGGGTCGTCGTCCTCGCCGGCCGGCGACAGGGACAGTTCACCGACCCGGAACACGACTTCGCCGGGCACGCGCAGCACTTCCCGGCTGGTGGCGAGAATCCGCAGCCGGGGGCACCGGCCGAGCAGGGCCGCGGCCAGCTGTGCGCACGGCTCGGCGAGGTGCTCGCAGTTGTCCAGGATGAGCAGCGTCGGGCGGTCGCCGAGCTCATGGGCGAGCAGCGCGACACCTGTCCGGCCGCCGCGCTCGCCGACGCCCAGCGCGGCGGCCACGGCCTGCGGCAGCCGGTCGCCGTCGTGGAGCGAGTCGAGTTCGACCAGCAGGGCCTTGCTGTCGGCGCCGCCGCGCAGGCCGGTGGCGAACTCCATCGCGAGACGGGTCTTGCCGACTCCGCCCGGGCCGGTGAGGGTCAGCAGCCGCGAGGACTTCAACAGGGTGCGCAGCCGCGACAGTTCCCGCCTTCGGCCGATGAAGGAGTCCAGTGCCCGTGGCAGCTCGCGGCCCTCCGACTGCGTACGGTCCTGGTCCCGGCCCGCGCTCCGGCCGTGTTCCTGGTCCTGAGCGTCCCGTGCCGAGCGCCGGCGAAAGGCGCGCTGTCTGCATGCGTCGGAGCAGTAACGGGCAGGCCGGCCGCCCGGTGCCGGCCCGCTCCCGTTTCGCCGGCCGCGGTCGGGCAGCTCGGTCCCGCACACCTCGCACGTTCGACTCGGGCTCATCCGTCGAATCCTTGCGGAACGAACGCCGCCGGACCACCGAGTCCGGCGAAGGGTGAGCCACGCCCCATGACGCCTGTGGCCAGGCTCGGAGAGAGCTATGCGTTCGCTGTGGACAGCACCTGGCTCTCGTCCGGAGCCTCCAGCCGCTCGGCCGTGCGCCGCGCCGTCTCCTGCGCCCAGCCGCCGCTGGTCAGCGCCCCCACCACGAGGATGCACAGCCCGCAGCCGGTGATGATCCACCAGGCGGGCCGGCTCGCGGCGACGAAGCCGTCCGCGTACGAGGTGGAGGAGGCGACCCCGGCCGCCAGTACGGCGCCGATGACGGCGACGCCGAGGGTCTGCCCGATCTGCCGGCTGGTGGAGGCGACAGCGGCCGCGACACCGGCCTGGGAGCGGGGCATGCCGGAGACGGCGGTGTTGGTGATCGGCACGTTCACCATGCCGAAGCCGAGACCGAAGAGGAAAAAGCCGAGGAAGAGCAGCGCGTCGGAGGTCTCGGCCTCGAAGGCGGCGAACAGCACTCCGCTCGCGGCCATCGCGATGCCCGCGATCATCAGCGGGAGGCGCGGACCGCGGCTGCCGACCAGCCTTCCCGACAGCGGTGCGCAGATGAACGTCATGGCGGCCATCGGCAGCATATAGAGGCCGGCGTCCAGGGCGGACAGGCCGCGGACGTCCTGCAGATACAGCGTGTTGATGAAGAGGAAGCCGCCGAGCGAGGCGAACGCGCACACCGCGATGACCGTGGCCCCGCTGAACGGGGCGCTGCGGAAGAAACGCAGATCGATCAGGGGCTCGGTGCGCCTCGGTTCGTACAGCAGCAGTCCGGTCAGCGCGAGGGCCGCGACCGTGCTGAGGGCAATGATCACCGGCGAGTGCCGGCCGGCTGACGGCGCCTCGATGATCGCGTACGTCACTGAGCCGAGGAGTGCGATGACCAGGAGCTGGCCCACGGGGTCGGGGCGGCGTGGTTTCGGCGCGCGGGACTCCGGTACGTAGCGCCAGGTCAGCAGGATGGCGGCGAGTCCGACCGGCAGATTGACCCAGAAGATCGAGCGCCAGCCGACCGAGTCCACCAGGATTCCGCCGACGAGGGGCCCCGCGGCCATGGAGATGCCGACGACGCCGCCCCAGACGCCGATGGCGCGGGCACGTTCGCGCGGGTCGGTGAAGGTGTTGGTGATGATCGACATCGCGACCGGGTTGAGCATCGAGCCGCCGACGGCCTGCACCATGCGGAACGCGATGAGCGACTCGAGGTTGGGTGCGAGCGAGCACAGCAGCGAGCCGACGGTGAAGAGGACAAGACCGGTCTGGAAGACCTTGCGCCGGCCGATCCGGTCGGCGGTGGAGCCGGAGAGCATCAGCAGGGAGGCGAGGACGAGGGTGTAGGCGTCGATCGTCCACTGCATCCCGGCGACGGAGGCGTGGAACTCCTTCTGAATCGAGGGCAGCGCGACATTGAGGATCGTGTTGTCGAGGCTGACGATCAGCAGGCTCATAGCGCAGATCGCCAGCACGAGCAGCCGCCGTCGGTGTGTGAGCTCGGGCATAAGCGGATAGTACGGCTGACTAAGGACTCCCGTCGTGAGCGACAATGGGCGAATGACCACGCTCGCCCCGTCCTCCTCGACGCTCAAGATAGGCCCGCACGCCGTACAGCCCCCGGTGGTGCTCGCGCCGATGGCCGGCATCACCAATGCGCCGTTCCGCACGCTGTGCCGCGAGTTCTCCGGCGGCAAGGGGCTTTTCGTCAGCGAGATGATCACGACGCGGGCGCTGGTCGAGCGCAATGAGAAGACCATGCAGCTCATCCATTTCGACGCGAGTGAGACGCCGCGGTCCATTCAGCTGTACGGGGTGGATCCGGTGACCGTCGGCAAGGCGGTCCGCATGATCGCGGACGAGAACCTCGCCGACCACATCGACCTGAACTTCGGCTGCCCGGTCCCGAAGGTGACACGCAAGGGCGGCGGCTCCGCTCTTCCGTACAAGCGGCCGCTGCTGCGCGCGATCCTCAACGAGGCCGTGTCGAACGCGGGCGACCTGCCGGTCACGATGAAGATGCGCAAAGGCATCGACGACGACCACATCACCTATCTCGACGCGGGCCGGATCGCGGTCGAGGAGGGCGTGACGGCGATCGCGCTGCACGGGCGTACGGCGGCGCAGCACTACGGCGGTACGGCGGACTGGGACGCGATCGCCCGGCTGAAGGAGCATGTCCCGGAGATCCCGGTGCTCGGCAACGGCGACATCTGGTCGGCGGACGACGCGCTGCGGATGGTGCGGGAGACGGGCTGCGACGGCGTGGTCGTGGGCCGTGGGTGCCTGGGGCGGCCGTGGCTGTTCAGCGATCTGGTGGCGGCCTTCGAGGGTAAGGGCACCCCGGGCGGAGCCCTTGATGCAGGCAGCGCGGCGCCGACGCTCAAGGAGGTCACGGTCGTCATGCGGCGGCACGCCGAGCTGCTGGGGGAGTGGATCGGCGACGAGGCGCGTGGCGTGATCGATTTCCGTAAGCATGTGGCGTGGTACCTCAAGGGCTTCTCGGTCGGCTCGGAGCTGCGGAAGAAGCTGGCGATCACGTCGTCGCTGGCGGAGATGGACGCTCATCTGGCGGAGCTGGACCTGGACCAGCCGTGGCCGGTCGGTGCGGACGGGCCGCGGGGGCGCACGTCGGGGAACAACCGGGTGGTTCTGCCGGACGGCTGGCTGAAGGACCCGTACGACTGCGCGGGCGTCAGCGCGGATGCGGAACTGGACACGTCGGGCGGCTGACCGGGGCTCCGTGCCGGACCCCGGTCCTCAGCCCCGGACCCCGGTCCTCAATCGCCGGACGGGCTGGAAAGGTCGCCCGCATGCCGCGACAGCGGGGCCGTGTCCGCCGAGTTGCTCACGCTGAACGTCACACTCCCCGCCACATACCGGTCGTCCGTCCACTCGATGGGCCGGCCCGTCGCCGTGCACGTCAAATGGCGCTGCCGCAGCAGCGGGCTGCCCCGGCGGACCCGTAGCAACCGCGCGTCCACGCTGCCCGCCGCGACCGCGTCGATGAGGTGCTCGCCGTAGTGGGCCACGATGCCGTGCTGTCCGGCGATGCTGTTCATGATGGACACACAGTCCTCGGGCAGCTCCTCCACCGCGGGTGCCACCCACTCCGCGTAGGCGGTGCGCTCCAGCATGGCCGGTTCGCCGTCGAGCAGCCGCAGCCGCAGGACGTACAGGACCGCCGAACCGGCGGGGACGGAGAGCCGGGAGGCCTCGGCGGGGGTCGCGGGGCGGCGGGTGCGGGTCAGGATGCGGCTGGAGATCTCGTAGCCCATGCCCTCGGCCCACTGCGCGAAGCTGTTCAACTCCGCGAAGCTGTGGCGGCGTTCGTGGCGCAGCACGATTCTGCGCGCACCCTGCCGGGAGCCGATCAGGCCCTCTGAGGCCAGTACGGCGACGGCCTGCCGGACCGTCCCCCGTGACGCGGACCAGCGGGCCGCGAGGTCGCTCTCCGAGGGGATTTGCGCCCCGACCGGGTACTCGCCGCCGAGGATCGACCGCCGTACCGCCTCCGCGATCTCCACATAACGCGCCGTACCCACGCGAACGCCCTCCGTGCCTCGAACTGTGCGCAGTTGGTTGCGCTGTGTTCCGCTACCCGGCCCACCCTAACCGCGCCGGAGCGTAACTGTCTTCCGTCCCCTGGACCCGCTCCCACCGGCAAAAAAACGGCGTCGGCTCTTCCGGTGGACGATCCACCACGGCCATGTGCCGTTCATGATCCGGACAGCTCCTCCGGGCGAACTGAACCCAGCTTGTTCAGACAAGTGCTTGCAGTGTCCATCAGTGTCCTTCACTTCGTCTCTGGGAGAGACCGTGTTCAGACCTTCCCGTCTCGGCGCTACCGCCCTGCTCGGCGCTGCCGCGCTCACCGCCCTCACCGCCTGCGGTGCCGCGCCCGACGGCGCTGCCGCCGGTGCCGCGGTGAAGGCGAACGCCAGCACCTCGGCCGCCGAGATCGGCGGAATGAAGGCGCTCGTCGCAGCCGCCGAGAAGGAGGGCAAGCTGAATGTCATCGCCCTCCCGGCGGACTGGGCGAACTACGGCGAGCTGATCAAGGCCTTCGAGGCCAAGTACAAGATCAAGGTCAACAGCGAGAACCCGGACGCCGCCAGCGCCGACGAGATCGCCGCCGTCAAGGCCCGCAAGGGCCAGAAGCGCGCCCCCGACGTCCTCGACCTGGGCATCGCCTTCGCCCGCAGCGGCGCCGCCGAGGGCCTGTTCGCCCCGTACAAGGTCGAGGCCTTCGACAAGATCCCCGCAGGCCAGAAGGACACCGAAGCCCGCTGGTACAACGACTACGGCGGCTATGTCTCCATCGGCTGCGACGCCAAGCGGATCAAGACCTGCCCGCAGACCTTCGCGGACCTGCTCAAGCCCGAGTACAAGGGCAAGGTCGCGCTGAACGGCAACCCGACCAAGTCCGGCTCCGCCTTCGGCGGCGTCTACGCGGCAGCCCTCGCCAACAAGGGCTCCTTCGCCGACATCCAGCCGGGCATCGACTTCTTCGCCAAGCTGAAGAAGAGCGGCAACTTCATCCCCGTCGAGTCCACCCCGGCCACGGTGGAGAAGGGCGAGACGCCCATCAGCATCGACTGGGACTACCTCAACGCCGGTTACGCCGACCAGTTCCGCGGCAAGGGCGTCGACTGGAAGGTCTCCGTACCGAGCGACGGCGTCTACGCCCAGTTCTACTCGCAGGCGATCAACAAGCAGGCTCCCAACCCGGCGGCCGCCCGCCTGTGGATGGAGTTCCTCTACAGCGCCGAGGGCCAGAACCTCTGGCTGAAGGGGTACGCCCGGCCGGTACTGCTGCCGGCCATGACCGCGGACGGCAGCGCCGACAAGGGCTCCGTCGCCAAGCTCCCCAAGGTCCAGGGCACCCCGTCCTTCCCGTCCTCCGCGGAGCTCGACAAGGCCAAGGCCGCCCTCGCCGAGAACTGGGACAAGGCCCTCTCCTGATGCCCGTACCCTTCCCGTCCCGCACCGGGCCCGCCGGCGGAACCCGCCGCCGGCGGCGCGGCCCCCGCACCTGGCTCGCCACGCTCCCGCTGCTCGTCTTCACGGGCCTGTGCTTCGGTCTCCCGGTCGCCGCGCTGCTGTACGGAGCGGTCACGGGCACCGACCCGGCGACCGGCGCCACCCGGATGACCGGCGAGCATCTGCAGCGCTCGCTGCAGGGGCCCTACCTCGGCTCCCTCCTCGGCAGCGTCCAGCTCTCCGCGCTCACCGCGGTGATCGGGTCGGTCGCCGGCGTGCTGATCGCGCAGGCCGTCGTGACCTCCCGGCGCACCTGGCTGCGCAGCGCTGCCCTCACGGCCTCCGGCGTCCTCGCCAACTTCGGCGGTGTGCCGCTCGCCTTCGCGTTCATCGCGACCGCAGGCATCTCCGGCGTGGTCACCCGGCTCGCGGACCTCGAGAGTCTCGGCTGGAACCTCTACTCCTTCACGGGGCTCGCCGTCGTCTATCTCTACTTTCTGACGCCGCTCATGGTGCTTGTGATCATCCCGGCGCTGGACGGACTGCGTCCCCAGTGGCGGGAGGCCGCGCAGAACACCGGGGCGACCGGATGGCAGTTCTGGCGGCTGGTCGGGCTGCCGGTCCTCGCGCCGTCCCTGCTGGGCGGCTTCGTCCTGCTCTTCGGCAGCGCGTTCGCCGCGCATGCCACCGCCGCGGCTCTGGTCGGCGGCTCCGTACCGCTGGTCACCTTGAAGATCGCGGACGCGCTGTCCGGCAATGTGCTGGTCGGCCAGGAGAATGTGGCGCTCGCCCTGAGCCTCGACATGATCGTGATCGCCGGCCTGGTCATGGCGGTCTATCTGCCCCTCCAGCGACGGAGTGCCCGATGGCTGCGCTGACACCCACCGCCCAGGCCGCGCCGGCCGAGACCCGTCCCGCACCCGAGAAGGCCGGGATCCGCAGGCAGCGCCGCCGGCCGCGCGTCTGGCGCGGGCTCGTCCTGGGCCTGGCCGGGCTCTACTTCCTCGTTCCGCTCCTCGCGTCGGTCGTCTTCACGGTGCACACTCCGGGCCGAGGCGTCTCCTTCGAGGCGTACACCGGGATTCTCGGCGCGGAGGGATTCACCGACAGCCTGCTGCTCTCGCTCGGCCTCGCCGCCGCGACCATCGCGCTCGTGCTGCTGCTGGCCGTGCCCGCGCTGGTCGCGGTGCGGCTGGGGGCGCCACGACTGCGGCCGGTCGTCGAAGTCGTGTGCATGCTGCCGCTGGTGGTGCCGCCGATCGCGCTGGTCACCGGGATCACCACGGTGCTGCGCTGGGGACCGGAACATCTGTCCCGTACACCGCTCTACCAGACCTTCATGGCGGTCCAGGACGAGAACTTCCCGCTTGTGCTCGTCCTCGCGTACACGGTGCTGGCGCTGCCGTTCGTGTACCGCTCCCTCGACGCGGGACTGCGCGCCATCGACGTACCGACGCTGGTGGAGGCCGCCCGCAACTGCGGTGCGAGCTGGGCGTACGTCATCCTCCGGGTCATCCTGCCCAATCTGCGCACCGCGCTCGCCGGGGCCGCCTTCCTCACCCTGGCGCTGGTGCTCGGCGAGTTCACCATCGCCGCGCTGCTCGGCTACCAGCCCTTCGCGGTGTGGATCGTCACGGTCTCCGGTGCGCAGGCACGGATGTCGGTGGCCGTGTCCGTCCTCAGTCTTCTGATCACCTGGGCGCTGCTGCTGCTCCTCTCCCGCGCGGGGAACGGCACCCGGCCCGCGAAGAGCGCCGCCACCGTGGCCGCCGCGCCCTCCTCCAGCAAGGACCAGTAACCCATGTCTGCAAGCACAGCAACCGCCGTCGCGCAGCGGACCGAGGCGTCCGCCGAGGCCGGCGCCCGGGTCGAATTCCGCGGTCTGCGCCGGGCCTTCGGCTCCACCGTCGCCCTCGACGGGCTCGACCTGACCGTCGAGCCGGGTGAGCTGATCGCCCTGCTCGGCCCCTCGGGCTGCGGCAAGACCACCGCCCTGCGCGTCGTCGCGGGCTTCGAGGAGCCGGACGCGGGCGAGGTGCTGGTCGACGGCGAGGACATCACCCGGGTGCCGGCCAACCGCCGGGACGCGGGCATGGTCTTCCAGTCGTACAGCCTCTTCCCCAACCTCAGCGCCCGCGACAATGTCGCCTTCGGGCTGCGGGTCCGCAAGATGCCGGCCGCCAAGCGCAACGCCCGCGCGGCCGAACTCCTGGCCCTGGTCGGCCTGCCCGAACACGGCGACCGCTACCCCCACCAGATGTCCGGTGGCCAGCAGCAGCGCGTCGCTCTGGCCAGGGCGCTGGCCCTTGAGCCGCGCGTGCTGCTGCTGGACGAGCCGCTGTCCGCGCTCGACGCCAAGGTGCGGCTCAGCCTGCGCGAGGAGATCCGACGGCTGCAGCTCTCCCTCGGGATCACCACGATCTTCGTCACGCACGACCAGGAGGAGGCCCTGTCCATGGCGGACCGGGTCGCCGTCCTCAACGCCGGGAAGCTGGAGCAGTGCGCGGCGCCCGCGGAGCTGTACGAGCGGCCCGCGACGCCGTTCGTCGCCGAGTTCGTCGGGACCATGAACCGGCTGCCGGGCCGGATGGCGGACGACGGCCTGGTCGAAGTGGCGGGCAGCAGACTGCCCGTGGACGGCGACGCGCCGGAGACTTCCGAGGTCGAGGTGCTCGTACGCCCCGAGAACGTCACCGTCACCGCCGACCCGGACGGCGGGGCCACGGTCGTCTCCGCCTCCTTCCTCGGCTCGGTCACTCGCGTGCTGCTGGACCTGCCGGACGGCAGCTCGGTCAAGGCCGATCTGGCATCGCGGGACGCGGGCGCGCTGGTGCCCGGCGGGCGGGCGGCGGTCGGACTGGCGCAGCGGCCCGTCCTCGTCGTACCGGCGCGGTGAGCGTGGCCATGACCGCGCCCGCGGCCGTCCTCTTCGACATGGACGGCACGCTCGTCGACACCGAGGTGCTGTGGTGGGAGGCGACCGAGGAGGTCGCCGCCTCGCTCGGCCACCGGCTGTCCGACGCGGACGCGCCGGAGGTGGTCGGCCGGGCCGTCGAGGACACTGCCGCTCATCTGATACGGATCACAGAGGTGGCCCGCAGTGCCACCTCCACTGCTTCGGCGGTGACACAGGCGCTGACCGAAGGGTTCTTCCAGCGGGTCGAGGCGGGCGCCCCGCTGCGTCCCGGCGTACGGCGGCTGCTGGCCGAACTGGAGCAGCGGCAGGTTCCGTTCGCCCTGGTGAGCGCCTCGCCGCGGGTCGTCGTCGATTCGGTGGTCGGTGGAGCGCTGGCCGATGTGCGGTTCTCCTTCACGCTGTCGGCCGACGACACGGTACGGACGAAGCCGCATCCGGATCCCTACCGGGCGGCCGCGGACCGGTTCGGGGCCCTGCCCAGGGCATGTGTGGCGGTGGAGGACTCGCCGGACGGCAGCAACTCCGCGGAGGCCGCGGGGTGTGCGGTGCTGGTGGTGCCGTCGTTGCTGCCCGTGCCCGCGTCGGCGGGCCGGGTCTTCGCCGAGAGCCTGGAGGACGTGGATCTCGAGGTGCTGAGCCGCTGTGTTGCGGCGTGTTACGCGGGTCCGGATGATGGGACCGGAGGCTCGTCGGCCGCGTGATTCTCGCCACCCTTGATAGGGGTGGCGCTCAGATGAGCGAATTGACGGCGACTGCATCTCTCGGAGGGGTGGCACTAAGTGCCACCCTGTCGGTATTCAGTTGATCTATCGATTCATCGCGATGTGTAACCGAAGGCGTGATTCTCATCGCTGTACGTGCTGATGTGTTCAGGTCTTGAACGCAGGCTCCCGACCGGACTACCCATCAGTTACTTTCGATCTGGTGGCGGACGAGTGGTTACGGCCGTATGACCGCCAAGTGGACGTACCCAGACGCCTTCGATCTGGGTATGTTCCTCGCCGTCAGGGCAGCCACCGAGTCCTCGAGGAGTCGAGACCCGTGTCGGAAAACAAAGATCAGAAGTTCGTCTACGACTTCACCGAGGGCAACAGGGACCTCAAGGACCTGCTCGGCGGCAAAGGTGCGAACCTCGCCGAGATGACCAACCTCGGGCTGCCCGTCCCTCCGGGCTTCACGATCACCACCGAGGCGTGCAAGGTCTACCTCGACAGCGGCACCGAGCCCGCCGCGCTGCGCGACGAGGTGAGTGCCCACCTCGACGCCCTCGAGCAGTCGATGGGCAAGAAGCTCGGCCAGGCCGACAACCCCCTCCTGGTATCCGTACGTTCGGGCGCGAAGTTCTCGATGCCCGGCATGATGGACACCGTCCTCAACATCGGCCTCTCCGACGTGTCGGTGGCCGGGCTCGCGCAGCAGTCGGGCGACGAGCGCTTCGCCTGGGACTCGTACCGCCGCCTGATCCAGATGTTCGGCAAGACGGTGCTGGGCGTCGACGGCGAACTCTTCGAGGAGGCGCTCGAGGAGGCCAAGCACGCCAAGAAGGTCACCGTCGACACCGACCTCGACGCCGGTGATCTGAAGAAGCTGGTCAAGCAGTTCAAGAAGATCGTCTCCCGCGACGCGGGCCGCGACTTCCCGCAGGACCCGCGTGAGCAGATGGATCTCGCGATCCGCTCCGTCTTCGAGTCCTGGAACACCGACCGCGCCAAGCTCTACCGCCGCCAGGAGCGCATCCCCGGCGACCTCGGCACGGCCGTCAACATCTGCTCCATGGTCTTCGGCAACCTCGGCCCCGACTCCGGCACCGGCGTCGCCTTCACCCGCGACCCCGCCAGCGGCCACCAGGGCGTCTACGGCGACTACCTCCAGAACGCGCAGGGCGAGGACGTCGTCGCCGGCATCCGCAACACGGTGCCGCTCGCCGATCTGGAGAACATCGACAAGAAGTCGTACGACCAGTTGATGCAGATCATGGAGACCCTCGAGACGCACTACAAGGACCTGTGCGACATCGAGTTCACCATTGAGCGCGGCCAGCTGTGGATGCTCCAGACCCGCGTCGGCAAGCGGACCGCGGGCGCGGCCTTCCGTATCGCCACCCAGCTGGTCGACCAGGGCCTCATCGACGAGGCCGAGGCGCTCCAGCGCGTCAACGGCGCGCAGCTCGCGCAGCTGATGTTCCCCCGCTTCGACGACCAGGCGAAGACCGAGCTGCTCGGCCGCGGTATCGCCGCATCCCCGGGCGCGGCCGTCGGCAAGGCCGTCTTCGACTCGTACACCGCGGTCAAGTGGTCGCGTTCCGGCGAGAAGGTCATCCTCATCCGCCGTGAGACCAACCCCGACGACCTCGACGGCATGATCGCCGCCGAGGGCATCCTGACCTCGCGCGGCGGCAAGACCTCGCACGCCGCCGTCGTCGCCCGCGGCATGGGCAAGACCTGTGTCTGCGGTGCCGAGGACCTCGAGGTCGACACCAAGCGGCGCCGGCTGACGGTCGGTGAGACCGTCATCGAGGAGGGTGACGTCGTCTCCATCGACGGCTCCACCGGCAAGGTGTACCTCGGTGAGGTGCCGGTCGTGCCGTCCCCGGTCGTCGAGTACTTCGAGGGCCGGATGCACGCGGGCGCCGACGACGCCGACGAGCTGGTCGCCGCCGTGCACCGGATCATGGCGTACGCGGACCGAGTACGCCGCCTTCGCGTACGGGCCAACGCCGACAACGCCGAGGACGCGCTGCGCGCACGGCGGTTCGGCGCGCAGGGCATCGGCCTGTGCCGCACCGAGCACATGTTCCTCGGTGAGCGGCGCGAGATGGTCGAGAAGCTGATCCTCGCGGACACCGACGACGAGCGCGAGCGTGCGCTGGGCGCCCTGCTGCCGCTGCAGAAGAAGGACTTCATCGAGCTGTTCGAGGCGATGGACGGGCTGCCCGTCACCGTCCGGCTGCTCGACCCGCCGCTGCACGAGTTCCTGCCCGACATCACCGAGCTGTCGGTACGTGTCGCCCTCGCCGAGGCCCGCAAGGACGCCAACGAGAACGACCTCCGCCTCCTCCAGGCCGTACACAAGCTCCACGAGCAGAACCCGATGCTGGGCCTGCGCGGTGTACGCCTCGGTCTGGTCATCCCCGGTCTGTTCGCCATGCAGGTACGGGCGATCGCCGAGGCCGCGGCCGAGCGCAAGAACGCCAAGGGCGACCCGCGTCCGGAGATCATGATCCCGCTGGTGGGCACCGTCCAGGAGCTGGAGATCGTCCGCGAGGAGGCCGACCGGGTCATCGCCGAGGTACAGGCCGCGACCGGCACCGACCTCAGGCTGACCATCGGCACGATGATCGAGCTGCCGCGCGCCGCGCTGACCGCCGGTCAGATCGCCGAGGCCGCCCAGTTCTTCTCGTTCGGTACGAACGACCTCACCCAGACCGTGTGGGGCTTCTCCCGCGACGACGTCGAGGCGAGCTTCTTCACCGCGTACCTGGAGAAGGGCATCTTCGGGGTCTCCCCCTTCGAGACCATCGACAAGGACGGCGTCGGCTCGCTCGTGCGCAGCGCTGTCGAGGCCGGCCGGGCCACCCGCCCCGACCTCAAGCTGGGCGTCTGCGGCGAGCACGGCGGCGACCCGGAGTCGGTGCACTTCTTCCACGAGGTGGGTCTGGACTACGTGTCCTGCTCGCCGTTCCGTATCCCGGTGGCGCGCCTCGAGGCCGGCCGGGCGGCGGCCGAGTCGAAGGGCAGCGACTCCCGCTGAGTCACCGGAGCCGGCGCCGGGGACTGGGGGCTTGCCCCCGGTCGGTCGACCCTCACCGACCCGGTAGCGGCTCCGGAACACCGAAAGGGAAGGGGCGGGCGCCTTGTGCGGGGCGCCCGCCCCTTCCATGTGTTCATCCCTGTGCCGTTCCGTTTCCCTTTTCGGCCCGGACCGATTCCCTGTTGAATCATGGACGTTGAACGGCAATCGAATTTCTGCCAAATTCGGGGCGCAAAATAACGGGCGGAGCGCGGCCCCCCGCGCCCCCACCCCCGGCCCCCCCCCCCAAACCCCGCCCCCCACCCAGCCCCCCCCACACCCCCCCCCCCCCGACGCCCCCGGGCCCCCCCCCCCCCCCCC
>NZ_JBHWWF010000070.1:0-19901 GCF_042736455.1 Streptomyces sp. NPDC060064 | reverse complement strand
GAACCGAACTCAGCGGCAAGCACAAGGCATCGAACAAGATCCACGCCGCACTGCGGGCTCCAGTCGAACGCACCATCGCGAGAATCAAGCACTGGAGGATCCTCCGCCATGCCCGCATCAGCCCGAACAAACTGTCGCCAGTCTCCGCAGCCCTCCTCACCCTCATGATCTACACGTGAAAAAGGCTCCAGGTACAGAAGCGAACGAGACGGATGGCCGAGCCTCCGTCCTGGAGAGCGCCATTCGCCGCCTATGGGATGAAAGCCTCCAAAGCAGGGCAGGGATGAGAGCCGCATATAGGGCTTGACCTGTATAAACGCCCTCTGAGTGAGGGTGACGGCCTGGAACCGCGCTTCGAATGCCGCGTTCATGATCCGACCGTGCCACAGTGCCGCTCGGACTGCTCGGGCGGAGTTGCAAGCACGATGGAGAGCCGCAAACACCCGAACTGCGCGGCCTGTCACTACTACTGACGGCAGATTGCTGCTGGTCTTCGTCTGGGTTCCTGCCTACGGCCACGCCGCCGGTGCCGCCCCCGCAGGCCGGGCTGCCCGCGGTGTCCGATGCCTGGGTACCCGTCGAGCTGCAGACCTTCCATGGACCCATGCAAGACCCTGTGGGCGTTCTATAGTGGCGCTATGGCATCGACGACAATTCAAGTCCCGCGCGAGACCCGTGATCACCTCGCCGAGCTCGCGAAGGAGCGCGGACTGAGCATCGGCCAGCTCGTTGAGGCCCTGGCAGCCGAGCAGCCGACCGCCGCACAGCGCGCCGAACGGCTCGCAGCCGACCGGGAAGCCGTGCGCCGCGAGATCGGAATCGACATCAGCGACGAGGAGTTCGACCAGGCTCCCGACGTCCTCGGCAACATCTACAAGATCGCCGCCGAAAAGGCCCGGACCGCCCGGACCGCCGCCGCGTGATCATCCTCCACACCAGCGCCGTCAAAGCGCTCGCCGGCGGCCACAAAACGCTGAACCTGCTCGCGGGCAACATGGCCCACACACCCGGCGACCGCCTCAGTGTCCCGCCCTGTGCCTCATGCAGGCCGAAGCCGACGAGGAGAACCTCTCCCGACGCCTGCTCGCTTTCTCCTCCGTCGTCATCGACAGCCTCGACACCATCGCCGCCGTAAGCGTCGGCACGATGATCCGCGACGGCTACGGCGGCCCGGACACCTGCCACGCCCTGTACTGCGCGCTGCCGCGCCCGGAGTTCACCGGCCTGTCGATCCTGCTGACCGGCAACGAAGACGCCTACCCGCCCGGCGTGGTCACCGTCGACATCGACTCGCCCGGCATGCTGGGCTTTTACTGAGAGTCACCGGCAAGGACCTGCCCCGCATGCCGCACTCAGCGGAGGTGCTACCGGCGTGGATACCGGTACCGGTACCGGCGCAGCTTCCGGCGCAAGTACTGGCACCCGCGCGGCACGATTGGCATCTCTGCAGGTCAGAGCCGGTGGGTATCCGGGAAACAGCCGCTGACACCTCTTCTCTATAGAGGAGAAGAGGACTTCAACTCCTCTCAGCACGGAGCAGCTCGTCACAGAGCAGAGCTCAGTGCTTCGTATCCCCAGTCCCCGGACTGGACTGCGCCTGCTCGACTGGCTGTCGCTCGCGGCGGCCGGGGCGCGATGACGACCTCGCTGGACCATGCTGCGGCGGAGCTGGGCGGGAGTTCGGTGTTGAGCCAGGTGATGAAGGCGAACCAGACCGTCGACGTCCCGCACCTGGAGCGGATCGCCCGAGGCAGCGCGCGGTCAACCGGGGGCGACATCGACCCGCTGCGTGACCGAGCCCGACGGATTGAGGGCAGCGAACGACCCAACGTGCTCCGGCGTATCTCGTCCACTCACCCTCGCCGTACGCTCAGACGATGTTGATGTCCCTGGTCCTTCTCGCTGCCGTATACGGTGCGGCTGTCGGGCTGCTGGTGCCGCGTGCCGTCTACCGGTTCGCGGTGCCGTCCGGCAAGAAATGGCGCGCGGCGTGTTCCGAGGGGCATCCGATTGCGGGCTGGGTCGGTCTCGCGCGCTGCGCCGGTTGCGCGGTTGCTGTGGTGCCCGCAGTAGCGGGTGCGGCGGTGAGCGGGTTGCCGCTCCGCCGTTGGTACGGTCGCCGCACGCCCGTCACGGTTCTTGTCACGGCGCTGTTGTGTGCGGTGCTTGCGTCCGCGACTGGTGCTCGGCCTGAGCTGGGTGTGTGGCTGCTGATCGCGCCTGTCCTGGTGCTGCTCGCTCTCGTCGATATCGCCGTGCACCGTCTGCCGGATGTCCTGACTCTCCCGCTGGCTGCCGTCGCCTTGCTGCTGCTCGGTGCCGCGGCCCTTGTCCCGGGGGCCGCTGGTTCGTGGTCCACGGCGCTGTACGGCGGGCTCGCGCTCGGCGGCGCCTACCTTGTTCTCTTCCTGATCAACCCGCAAGGCATGGGCTTCGGCGACGTCAAGATCGCTCTCACGCTGGGCACAGCACTCGGCTGGTACGGCTGGGATACGGTCTTCTTCGGCGGCTTCGCGGGGCTGTTCCTGGGAGCCCTCTACGGGGCCGTCCTGCTCCTGCTGCGCCGTGCCGGTCGCAAGGACCTGTCCACCGAGGCCCTGGCCGCACTGCGTGTTCACCCGGCGATGAGTGGGCAGTGGGGGAAAGACCTCTATGGCCTCCACCGGGCGGTCGCGGCACTCGGCCACGCGGACCCGCCACCGTCAGGGCATGAGGCAGGACCGGCGCCGCGATGGAGGGAGTCCCCGCCCCGTGGGCGGCGTCGGTCGAGCATTGGTACGCGACATCGACGCTGACTCCGAAGATCCGCAGAGGCTACCGCAGCGTGCTCGCGAAGATCGGCCGCTGGCTGCCTCTGAGCACCCCGAGGTCACCGAGCCCAGCCAGTGGACCCGCCAGACGTGCGCGTCCTGGGTCGCGGCCGTGGACCGGACGGCCGTCGGCGACTTCTCGCAGTGGACCCACGGCATGCGCTCGCAGAACCGCCTGGGGAAACCGCTCACGCCGCAGACGAAGTCCGGCTACCTCAAAGTGCCCCGCGCGTTCTTCCGCGACCTGCATGAATGGGAGTTGATCCCGCGCAGGTTCGATCCGGCCCATGCCTTGAGGACTCCGCGAAGCGTTCGCGCCCTGATGGGGCCGGACCCGCGGGTGATCGCCGACGGCATCTGGGCCAAGTTGCTCTGGGCGGGCCTGAACGTCGAGCTCGGCGATCTGCCGACCGCGGACGGCCGCACCTATCCGGTCGAGCTGATCCGGGCCATCACCCTGACCTGGCTGTTCGCCGGTCAACGCAGTGACGAGATCGCCCGGTTCCGGGTGGGGTGCATCCGCTGGCAGCACGACGGCCTTCCCATTCCCGGCGATTCCGGGGAGATCCTTGCCCGCGACGCCGTCTGCCTGCTGGACGTGCCAACGCACAAGACTGGCACCGCGTTCACCAAGCCCGTCGATCCGCTCCTCGGTCAGGCCATCGAGGCATGGCAGGCCGTCAGGCCGACCCAGCCGCCGATGCTCGACCGCAAGACCAATGAGTACGCCGACTTCCTGTTCGCCCACCGGGCCCGCCGGGTCGCCAAGCACTACATCAACACGGCGATCATCCCGATGCTCTGCCGCAAGGCCGGCGTCCCCGCCGCCGACGTCCGCGGCAGCATCACCAGCCATCGGGCCCGGTCCACCATCGTGAGTCACCTCTACAACGCCAAGGAGCCGATGACGCTCTTCGAGCTGCAGGAATGGCTGGGGCATCGGACTCCCGAGGCGACCTCGCACTACGCGAAGATCACCCCGAACACGCTGGCCAGGGCTTACAACGACGCCGGCTACTTCGCGAGGAACGTGCGCAACATCGAAGTCCTCGTCGACCGGGACACGGTTGCCTCCGGCGCCGCCGCCAGCGGCGAGCCCTGGCAGTACTTCGACCTCGGCCACGGCTGGTGCACCTACACCTTCTTCGAGCAGTGCCAGCACCGACATGGCCTGCGCACGCTGCGACTTCTACACGCCGAAGCCCTCGAGTAAGGGGCAGTTGCTGGAGGCGAAGGAGAATTTGCAGAAGATGCTGGCCAGTATTCCTCTGACGGACGACGAACGCGCCGCGATCGACGACGGCCAGGCCGCCCTGGATCAACTCCTGGAACGACTCACCGACGTCCCCACTGCCTCCGGGCCGACACCTCGTCAGATCGGTGTTCCCGCGACTGCAACATTGCTGCCGATCATCGACGTCCGGCAGGGCAAGACGGGAGGTTCTTGACAAAGCCGATTCCACAGAAAGGCGGGGAAGTCCGCCGGCATGGCCCGCCACTTGATTCCGTTGTCGACCAACCAGGTACCGCACCGCGTCGTGCAATCTGACGATGGCAATAGCCCTCCGGCTGTCCGCCCCGGCCGCCCAGCCAGGCCGGGACCGGCATCGCATCCCGCACAACCACCCACTCCGCGTCCGACATATCGGAGGGATAGCGCGGCTCGCGGTCCGGACGATCGCTCGCATTCCCGAACCGGTGCGCGAGGCAGTCACACGATCGGGCAACCGAGTTGGACGACGCCGACGAGGGCGGGCAAGACTGCAGCACAAGGGCCTCCTGGCCAACTCGGATCTCGACAATCCGGAGTTGAACAGGAGGCCCGGTCTTCATACGCGCACCCGTCCGGGGCGATCATGTCCGGGGCGATCGTGTCCGGGGCGATCAGGCCGGTGCTTGTCGTGCCCGCAGTGTGCGGCATGACAGGCCGGCGGCTTCGGTCGCGTCGGCGGCGTCGGCGGCGTCGGCGGCGTGGTCGGCGGCTCCCCGCCGGGCGGCCCTGGCGCGATGGCTGCGGCCGAGAAGTGGCCGCCGGCGGAACCGATCGCCGGGGAAGCACTCACCCCAAAAGTCATATCGACCCTGTCGCGATTTACCTCCTCAGCGGGCAAATATCTCATTTCCCAACCCGGAAAGATATGCCTGTCTTCGGTACTTTCCCCTGGGGCCAGGGCAAGAGTGCCGCCCGGAATGCCGCAAACGAAGGTACCACTCTGTGTTGTGCAATAGTTTTCTTGCTGAATCATGTTGATGGCGTACGTGTTCCCCTGCTGTGTCAGGGGGATTCTGGTTGTAGCGAATACGCCACTTTTCAAGTTGTTTTTCACTACCAGATAGAACGGCCCCCAGGAATTGAACTCTGGTCCGATGGTGGTGTCGGTGATGACTAGGATGGGCGGTTGTAGGGTCTCTTGCTCCACCGTCGCTT
This sequence comes from Streptomyces sp. NPDC060064, assembly GCF_042736455.1. Classification (NCBI taxonomy): domain Bacteria; kingdom Bacillati; phylum Actinomycetota; class Actinomycetes; order Kitasatosporales; family Streptomycetaceae; genus Streptomyces; species Streptomyces sp. NPDC060064. The sequence continues at coordinate 14,663 of NZ_JBHWWF010000070.1, read as the reverse complement.
CGAGGCCCTGCTCGTTACTGTTGGGATCGAGCAGGCTGGTGTCGGCCTGGTAAAGCACGGTGCCGGTGTCTGTGTTGAACAGATGTGGAGGACTGAAGGGCGGGTAAAAGTAGGAGTTTTCCGTGAACGTGTCAGTCGTGGAGACCGGTGTGTTGTTGTAGGCGCTGTTGCCGGTGGCGGACCAGACATTCGCGGTGACCATGATGTTCGCCGTAGCGGTCTGATTGGGAAACAGTGTGACGTCACACTGGAAGCCGGCTTTTTGGGTGGTTGGATCCGTGCCGGGCGCGCACTGGAGGGGGAATCCGCTGTTCGACACCACGTTGGTGAGCGCGAAGCTGTTTACCTGGTTTCCCTTGTCTGGTGTGTTGAACTGGGTCACTGAGTCCGCGAATACCCAGATGGACCACGAGCATGTTTCTTCAGACAAGCAAAGTACGTGGAGTGTCCCCCATTGCTGCTCGATACCGTCCGCCAGAACCGTCCCTGCACCCCCCCCGGGAGATGAGGGAAGTGGTGTCATGCTGACCTTGCCGGCTGGCGCACCTGGTGGCTGGGCCGGTACCTTCGCTGGCTTCGCTGGCTTCGCTGTTGGGGTCGGCGACCCTGTTTGAGGAGTGGGGTTTTTTGGTGTGCTGGTCGGCGGCGGCTGAGGATTTCGGTCGGCCCGGTTGGGTTGCAGAGCCATCGCGGAACCCGCGAAGGCCATGGAGATCAGAACCGTCAGAACCACAGAAGCTGCCGCCACGTATCCGTGGATGGTTTGCTTCATCTTCATGGAGAAGTTCCCTTTCAGTAGGAACCAGCACACACGTCTTCGCGCATGTTTGGAGCCAGCAATGTCGGAGCTCGTTTAACACGGAATCTAGGAGGTGGGGTGGCAACACGCATTCCCGGCAAGGCCGAAGGGGTGAACAGCGGCTTGGCCGTCCTGAGCGCGTTCATCGCGGTGGTCGCGCTCGTTCTGACCGGCAGCGCATGCATCGTGTCCCTACTCCGAGGCGGCTGCAGTGCGGCCGTCGTCGGCGGGACAGTTCAGGTGTGTTCACATCCGTCGTGCCCGTTTCGAGGGTGCTGTCTCGCTCACAGACGCGGGGCAGCACCGAGACCGACGTCGGTGGTTACACGCGCTTGACTGGCGAGTGGCAGTATTCGGGCGATGCAGTATTCCGTCGTTCGAGGGCAATGGACTGCGAGTTTGGCGCGGCTATCGCTGACCGTACTTCTCGGGCAAGTGTGACCGGAGGGCTGCCGGGTGGCCGACCTCGGCTTCGTCGGCCTGGACGACGACGCCGACGACCCGGTCATCGTCACCGGCCGGCGGGCGATCCGCGGCCATCCGCTCACCGCCGCCCAGAAGGAGGCGAACCGGCTGGTCAGCCGCGAGCGGGCGGCGAACGAGCACGGCTTCGCCGACCTGAACTGGCGGTTCCTCACCAAGGTCCGCATGAACGCCCGACATGCCACCACGCTGCTGCGGGCGCTCCTCGTGCTGACGAACGCCGAGGTCCACCGCTGACGGACGATCACCTTCTACCGATCACACACCCGATAGTACGAGCATCTCAGCCGCGACCCACACCAGCCCCGTGACCAGCAACTTCAAGTTGAAACACGCTCACTGGCAGGACGACGCGTCCGGGTCGGGGATGAGGCCGGTGTGCCGGGCCCACCGGAAGGTCGCTGCGGGCACCTTCAGGCGCTTGGCGGCCTGCCCGCGTCGTACTCGGTTCGTCGCATGAGAGTCCCGCCGGATGGAGGTACCGCTGTGATCGTCCGACTCCTGGGTGGCCCGCTCGCCGGTCGCGTACTCACGACCACCGACGCCCCGTGGGCCGGAGGCTGGCTCATGGCCGGTGACGCCGACTGGGGCCTGTACGTTCCCGTGCACCGCGTCCCGGCGACCGGCATCGTCCTGGCGGAGGCCCGGGTCACCATCCCGCGCCGCCGGCCCGCTGCAACACCCGAGCCTGTTTTGCACTCCTGACCTGCGGCTCAGCACGTTCGCCAGTTGGTGCGCCGTGGCGCGGTTGATGTCGTCGATGAGCAACAGGCGGGTCTGCGCCGTTTCCAGGACGTAGTTGACCGGCAGCGTCAGGTCCTGGTGCCGGCGCATCTCCAGGACTTCGGCGAGGCTCTTCGGCTCGGGTTGGAGGCCCAGGCAGGAGGTGATCTCCCAGACCCAGTTCACCTTCCGCTCCGGGCCCGCGGGGGTGGTGATGTGCACCACCGGGATCGTGTTCTGGCGCCTGCCGCCCGTGCCGGCTTCGATCTCCTGCTGGGCGGCGCGTCCGGCCGCCCGCAGCAGGCAGGTCTTGCTGATGCCCGCGGGGCCCGTCGATGACATGGTCCATCAGGCCCTCCCGGCGACCGCTGTTGTGGTGGACCGCCTCGACGACCATCTCCTACATGTACGTCATCGCGTCGGTGGGCACCATCCGCAGATGCCGGTGGTAGGCGATGGACTGCTCGTCCTTACGCCTGTCCGGGCCAGGACTGCTGCCCGCCCGGGCGGGCGGTTCCACATTCTCGTCGACGAAGTGGTTCCAGCCGGTGAGCTGGAACAGCGGCAGTGGCCGCATCGGGGTGTCTTTGAGCTGCTGGCGCAGGCGCGCCTCGCGCTTGTCGCGCAGTTCCAGGGTCGCTTTCATCACACTGTCCTCTCGTGCACGGTTGCCCGTTCTTTCCTTCCGTACGGCCGGCTCCGATGCGAAGGCCACGCCCCGCGGACGGGCCCTGCGCCCTCGTCGTTCACGGCTGAATGCCCCCGGGCGCGGGCACCTCCCACACGTCGATGAGGTCCTCGCCGTCCTCGTAGCCGTCGTCGCTGTCCGCACCGGGGTCGAGGTCGTCGAGGAGTTCGGCCTCGACCACTTCGTATGCCTTGGCCGGCGTCTGGGCGGCAGGGGCGTCTGGAGGGCTGCCGGTGTCGTCGGCGCCGACGATCCCGCCGACGACGCCGGCCTGTCATGCCGCACACTGCGGGCTTCACGACAAGCACCGGCCTGATCGCCCCGGACATGATCGCCCCGGACATGGGTGACCTCGCCACCCTGACGGCGCCCAGGCAGACCTATTGCGCGCGGCGCAGCTCACCGCGATCGACCCGGACTGGGACTGCCCGTGGCCGCTGGACTGGCAGCGTGCACCACCGAATCCTGGCGAACCTGGCCGAGACCGACGGCAGCCTGCCCGACATCGCACCCGGCGTGCTGATGGACGGCGATGACCTCGGCAAGTGGCTCCAGCAGCCGGGCATCCGGGCATCCGGGCGCGGCTCCTGCCCGAACAGCAGGCACGGCTGACCGTGCTGGGCGTGCAGCCCGACCAGGGGCGCCGTCTCCCGCCCCCGCGGCCGGGCACGCGGCGAAGAGTCCGAGCAAGGCGCAGCAAGCATTCCAGCGGGGCCTGACGGCCCTCACACAGTGGGTCGAACGGGAAGGCGCCCACCGTCCGGTGCCGCGCGGCCACGCCGAAGAGATCACGGCCGACGACGAGACGGAACCGGTAGTAGTGAAGCCAGGCGTGTGGATCTCCAACACCAAAACCCGGCGCACCAAACTCACCCAGGAACAGCGGAACGCGCTGCAAAAACCGGGCGTCGACTGGCCGTAAGCGCGCTGTCCAGCGGTGGCGCGCCAGCCCGTACGAGACCCCGGGGCCGTGATGGTCCCGGGGTCTCGTACGTGTGGGGGCTGCAACACGGTGGCGCAACACAGGCCAGGAAGGGTGCGTTTCCTCTTGAGTGACGAGTGCGTGTCTGGTGGACCGGTGTTCTCGTTGGGATCTCGTGGGCCCGTCGGCCTGGGAGGGTCGGGGCCCTTGGAGTAGAACGGTGGGGTGTCTCGACCTCAACTTTCGGATACTGAGTGGGAGTTCATCTCCGCGTTCCTGCCGGTCGGTGAGTACGGGCCGTACCCGGAGAACCTGCGGGCGCACTTCGAGGGCGTCGTGTGGCGGTTCAGGAACGGTGCGAAATGGCGGGAGCTGCCCGAACGATTCGGGCACTGGTCCACCGTTTACGGCCGGTTTCGGCAGTGGCGGGATGCTGGGGTGTTCACCGCGGTGTTCCAGGGTGCGATCGCTGAGGCGGCGAAGCGGGGCCTGGTGGACTTGTCGCTGGTCAGCGTGGACTCGACCACAGTCCGGGCGCATCATGATGCTGCCGGGATGATCGTGGAGCCCGAGATCCTGGACGCGTTGGAGAAGGCCGCCGCGGAAAAAGGGGCGCCGGCCAGGAACAAGACGGGCAACTGGACCCGGAGCGGGAAGAACGACGGCGCGTGAGGCGTCACCGCAGGGCCCGGCTCGCCACTGCTGACCTGGGACGTTCCCGCGGCGGACTGACCACCAAGACGCACCTGTCCTGTGTGCCGCAATGCCTGCCCCTCTCGATCAAGATCACTGCGGGGCAAGCAGGAGACAGTCCGCAGTTCATCCCCGTCCTGAACAAGATCCGCGTCCCCGGCCCGGTCGGCCGGCCCCGCACCCGCCCCGACGCAGTCGCGGGCGATAAGGCGTACTCGTCCCGCCAGAACCGTTCCCACCTGCGCAAACGTGGGATCAAAGCGGTCATCCCCGAGAAGAAGGACCAGGCCGCCCATCGCAAGAACCGCGGCTCACGCGGCGGACGGCCCGTCACCTGGGACAAGCAGCTGTACAAGCTCCGCAACAGTGTCGAACGCACCATCAACAAGATCAAGGACTGGCGCGGCCTCGCTGTCCGCTACGACAAAAAGCCTGAAAGCTACCAGGCCGGACTCGAATTATGCGCCAGCCTCCTCTGGATCCGACACCTCGGATCACACCCTTGATCCCAACGCCACACAGGCCCTAGATGCGCAGGGCGGACGGCCTGGGCTGAATATCGTCGAGGGAAGCTGCGCCGACCCGGTTGCGGTCGACGCCGTGCTGTCTGGCCTGGCCGAGCGGCGAGGTGTCGTCTACCACCTCGCGGGCAATGCAGACATCCGCGGGGGTGCAGACGACCGGGATAAGGACCTGCGAGGCACCGTCCTCGGGACGGCTCAGGAACTTGAAGGGATGACACGGCATGGCGTCCGCGACTTCGTCATGACCTCAAGTGGTGCCGTGTACGGCGAGGGACTGCAGCCGCCGCTCTCCGTCGCAGCGGGCCCGTTGCAGCCGCTGTCGCTCTACGGCGTCGGCAAGACCGCCGCGGAGGCGTTCGCGCACGCGTACTGCGCGATGTTTAGCCTGCGGGCATGGATCTTCCGGCTAGGCAACGTGGTTGGCGCGCGGATGTCGCGTGGCGCGATCCGCGACTTCATCACGAAGCTCGGGGCCGACCCGACCCGCTTGGAGATCCTTGGCGACGGCGCCCAGCGCAAGAAGTACCTTCTCGTCGAGGACTGCGTCGAGGCGCTGCTAGCCTTGCCCGACCAGCTGGAGCCGACGGAACAGCGTCCGGGCGTCGTTATGAACCTCGGCTCGGACAGTACTACTGCAATCAATACGATTGCCCGCTGCGTCATCGAGGAGCTCGGCCTCGCCGACGTTACCCTGGTGCCGCTTGGCGGCGTGAAGGGCTGGGGGGGGGGGGGCAACCAGCCATTCGTAAAGCTGGACATCTCCGAGCTATCCGCGCTCGATTGGAAGCCAAGTAGGTCCTCCGACGAAGCAGTGCGTGAAGGCGCTCGGCGTACGGTCGCCGAAATCGGCCAGGCGAGCCGGTGACGGCGGATCAGGTCGCGGTCGTTGGGCTCTGGCACCTCGGCAGTGTCCTCGCGAGTGGACTGGCCTCCTATGGCATCGACACCATCGGACTGGACCGCGACGAAACCATCATCGATGGAATGAATAGGGGCGAGCGGCCGCTGTTCGAGCTGGGTTTGGCCGAGGCCGTCCAGGCTGGCATCGACGGCGGCTCGCTGTGGTTCCGTGGCGATTCCCGCGCGCTCGCGGAAGCCCGCTTTGTCTGGCCCGCCGCCGACTCGGAACTCGGCGACAACGACTCCTTTGACACAGGAGCGTTGAGGTCGCTGGTGTACTGGTTCGCCCCCTACGTGCGGCCGGACGCGATCTCGCTCATCAGTAGTCAAGTTCCCATAGGGACGACGGAGTCGCTTCGGGACGAGCTGTCGCGAGCGCGCCCCGACTGGCAGCCCAGGGTCGCCTACATCCCGGAAAACCTGCGGCTCGGCTCGGCCATCGAACCCTTCCACCACCCGGACTGGCTGGTCGTCGGCGCAGACGACGAGACGGCCGCCGAGGTGACCAGGCTCCTCGCCCCGATCAAGCGCGGGGCGACGGTCAAAGCGGCTGCATTGTTGTCGACCCTCACCACATGCTGGCCTCGGCGGCCGACTGTCTGGACGCAGATTACGTCGCGTTTGGTCGCGCGAGCACGGGGGTGCGGCGATGAGTATGGGAGTTGGGATCATCGGGGCTGGGCTGCAGGGGCGTCGGAGGGCGCAAGCCCTCGGCCAGACTGACACGGGTTATCTGGTGGGCGCGGCTCGGGCGGGCCAGCGATGCGAACGGGCTCGCGGCCGAACATAAGTCGACCGCCTTCGCCGACGCGGAGGAGTTGATCGCCGACCCGCGCGTTGAGGTCATCCTGGTCTGCACGCCCCCCGACTCGCACATGAGATTCGCCATTGCCGCGCTCGAGGCAGGAAAGCACGTGCTGTGCGAGAAGCCGCTGGCCAGGACGGTGTCGGAGCCACTGAAATGGTCAGGACGGCACGTCGCACTGACCGGATACCGTGGTGCGGGTGGAACCATCGTTTTCACCCAGCGATCCAGGAGGCCAAGCGCCGCTTCGACGCAGGTGAGCTTGGTAGGCCGTTGTTCGGCCGCGGGGTTTATGGGATCGGCGCCAGGCCGGGTATGGGAGATGAGTGGCGCTCGGATCCCGCAGTCGCCGCCGGCGGGCACCTTGCCGAGCAGGGCATTCACCTTGTGGACCTCTACAGCTGGATGATTGGCGACTTCCTCGAGGTCACCGCGATGATGCAGCAGTCGTTGGTTCCGATGGGGGGCATGGAGGATAGCGGCTTCGTTCTGCTCCGGCGGCCGGACGGCGTCGTCGTGAGTGTGCACAGCTCAGTAACCCAGTGGGTGAACCGTTTCGACTTCGAACTGTTCGGCGAATTGGGCTACCTGCGTGTTCAGGAACTCGGTGGGTCGTACGGCGTTGAGGAGTTCACCTTCGGGCTCCGTGACGACACCGGACCATTCTCCGCGGAGGTCACCCAGTTCCGGTCTGCGGACGTTTCCTCGCTCCGCGAGTGGACTGCGTTCGCGCGTCGCGTCACTGAGCTGACGGGCGCAACACGCGTTCCCGAGGACCCCATGCTTGACGCAGAGCGGGGCGCACCGCCCTGAGCGCTGTGCACGCCGTGTACGAATCGAGCTTAATCGGCAGGGCCCTTCCGCTCGGCGACGTTGCCTTGTAGCGGACCGGAAAGCACATCAGCTGAGCGAAATTACGATGAGCCAAGGAATCTGTTTTATGCGCCTTTTTCTCGACAGTGCCAATCTCCACGAGGTTCGAACTTGGTTCGATCGCGGCGTCATCCGCGGCGTGACAACCAACCCGGTGCTTGCCAGGCAAGCCTATGCCGACAGGTCGATCTTGAAAGAAATCATCCGGGTTAGCGCCCCCTTCCCGGTCAGCGTCCAGGTACATAGCCGAGACGCGAGCGAGATGGTGAACGAGGCCAAGAGGCTGTTCAACCTTGGCGATAACACCGTGGTGAAGATCCCTGTCGTCGGGCCGGACGGCAGCCCGAACTTGGAGGTTATTCATGCTGTCTCCGGGCTTGGCATTCCGGTCAATGCAACGGCGTGCATGACCGTCGGACAGGCTCTGCTTGCCGCGTATGCCGGGGCACGCTACGTGTCCCGGCTGGCCGGTCGGATCGACGACGAGGGTGGGGCGTCCGTCAACGTCGTTGGCCTGACCAGGACCGTGCTGGCTGAGGCCCGTCTGGACACGGAGATGATCGTCGGCAGTGTTCGTGAGCCGGGCCTGATTGCGAGGCTCGTCCCGACCAGGGTCCACTTCTGCACGATCTCCGCTGGCACCCTCAGCAAGCTCGCCGACCATCGGTTCTCCCGGGAGACGGCCGAGCTCTACCGTGCGGCCGAGACCTCCCCGCAGCCAGCATGAAGCTCCCGATTCCCACCCCCGGTTACGAGCCGGTGATCGGGGGTGCCGAGACATACACCGTGAGCCTGGCACGAGGCCTCGTCCGAGCCGGGCACGGGGTCACCATCGCTACTGCCGCTCTGCCAGGCCAGGCCGGCGCCCGGCGCGACGAGGCCGGTGTGCTGGTCGTGGGACTGCCTCGCCCCGACGGCTGGGCCGACCGCCACGACGCCCTGCTTTGGGAACAGATGGCGTTCGGCCTGCTGCCTGGACTCGAGCCGCTGGCGCGGGAGGCCGACGTGATCCACGCCAACAGTCACGACACCGCGCTGACGGCTTCGATACTCGCCGCGGACACCGGTTCAGCCGCAATCGCAACATCCCATGAGCAAGACCCGGAGTCCGAGCCGGGTGGGACCGGCCGCTGTCGGCTCGTCTACGGCACGCTCGCCCTGGACACGATCATCTGCCGCAGCAGGTACTACCTGGATATGGCTGTACGGCACGGTTCCGCGGGGCGGGAAGTACTGGTGCCGCATGGCATCGACTGTGTGAGGTTCAACCGGGGTGATCGCGGAGCGGCCCGGCGGGAGCTGGGTCTTCCCGAACACGGAAAAGTTCTGGTGTGCGGGTCGCGCTTCAAGCAGCGCAAGGGTTTGCTGGAGCTGGTCAACGCATTCGCTGAGCTCGCGGCCGATCGGTGCGGCCCGGTACACGCTGTGATTGCCGGCACGGCGAGCTCGGGCTCCGTGGACTATGAGCAGACCTTGCGCAACCGCCTCCGTGAGCTCGGCCTCGACGAAATCGTCGCCGTGCGCACCGACCTGGGCTGGGAGCAGATGCCGACGCTATGGCGAGCGGCGGATGTCGCGGTGCAGCCCAGCTACTCCGAGGGCCTCGGCCTGAGCGTGCTCGAAGCAATGGCCTCGCAGGTCCCGGTCGTCGGCACGGACGTACCCGGGCTGCGCGAGGTAATCGCACACGAGCTCACTGCTACCACCTCGGGATGCACGCTCCCTTGCGGCGGCGCTTGGGCGTGTCATCGACGACGAGGCCCTCGCTGCGCATCTCGTCGGCGCTGGCCGCCAGTTCGTGTCGGACCATCACAACCTGGAGCATGCGGTGGCGGCGCCGGCGGCCATCTACCAGTCCGTGTGCGACCGGCGCTCCACCGCCCCGGCGAAGGCGGCGGGCGGTGCCGACCGATGAGCCCGAAGCCACCACCAGTGCTGTGGTGGACAAACGACGAGGGCTGGTCCGGCGTCTACGCGCACATGCTGGGGCCATCAGTCAAGGAGGGCGAGATCGTTGTGGCCTTCTCTGTCTACGGTGGCGCGGGTGGCTGGTCCGACAACCTCGTCAACGGCCTGAAGCTGGCGCGGGAACGCGGTGTTCGCACGATCGGGTTCGCCGGCGACGGTGGCGGCCAGTTCAATGAGGTCTGCGATGTCACCATCCTGGTCCCGCAAGTGCCGGACTACCTGGTGGCCCCGGAGACCGAAAGCCTGCATGTGTCACTCTTCCACCTGGTCTGTACGTGCACACGTAGCGGACTCTCCACTGGGACCACCGATGGCTGAGTTGGTCGCGGTCGTCCCGGCCGGTGGCAAGGGCACACGGCTGGCCTCTGTCACCGGCGCCCGGCCTAAGAGCCTCGCACGGTAGTTGGAGAACCCTTCGTGCACCTGCAGTTGAGGCACCTACGCGGTCTGTGCGTCGATCGGGTGCACCTGTGCCTCGGTCACGGCGCCGAGCAGATCCTGGCGGCGGTCCCCGCAGGCACCCCGGACGGGCTGACAGTCACGCACACCATCGAGCCTGAACCGCTCGGCGTAATTGGCGCGGTTCGTTTGGCACTTCCCAAGCTACCGCCCCGATTCCTCATGACCTACGGCGACGTTCTCGTCCCACCGGCTGTAGATGCTCTGCGGCGGCGGCACGAAACCAGTTCGAGCGAGGCGACGGTACTGGTGACGACCGCGACCGACGAGAGCAACATCGAGCTCGGTGATGACGAAATAGTGACCTTCTACGGCAAGGGCGAAGCTGCCAACTCGTTTGTCGACATCGGCCTGTGTGCCCTCGACGCACCCTGCGTCGCAGCAATGCCATCTGACCGCCCGATCACCGAGTCGGACCTGTTTGACTCACTCATAGCCGGGCGCGGACTGACCGCTCTGCGGTGGCCGAAAAAGTCGCTCCACATCGGAGATCCAGAGCACCTGCGCGAGGTCCAGTCTTGGGCAGCCACAATCGAACAGTCCGACAGGGTCAGTTGGCCAAGTCAGTCGGGTCAGTCCGATTCGGACGCTACTAGCGGGTCGACGGCACGCTCCCAGGACGTGGCGCGAATGAGCCGAGAACGCCAGCGCTTCCGGCAGCAAGCCCGCCTCGAACCAGCCGACTTCGGCAGTTTCATCCGCCTCCGGTGCCTGAACCTGCACCGTCGGCCGCGCCCGGTAGTAGATAACCAACGAGTCCTACTCCCCCTCAGAGTCCCTCCAAACCCCGAAGAGCTCAGTGATCTTGATCTCCCAGCCCGTCTCTTCCAAGGCCTCCCTGACCGCAGTATCTGCTGGATGCTCACCGGCTTCGCATTGTCCGCCGGGAATATCCCAGTAGCCGCGGTACGGGGCGATGGCACGGCGTATCAACAGAACCCCGCGGGTGTCCTCGATCAGGACACCCGCACACGGCTTGGAATTCTTGTAGTGCTTCACACCGCAATGAGGACACGTTGTCGGCGGAGGCACAACCAACTCCGCCCCGCACTCACCGCAGAAACGCATACGGCAATCATAGGCCACCACGGTATCCAGCAAGGACATGAATGAGCCTGCCAGGGTTGCTCGTCCTCGTCCTAGACCGCGATGGTGTGCTGTTCCGTCATGTCGAGCCGTACATTTTTTCTCCCCGGGACCTCACCATCTTACCCGGCGCACAGCAAGCGGTGCGCTTGGCGATCGAACTCGTTGTGCCGGTGGCCGTGGTCACCAACCAATCCCCGATTGGTCGCGGTCTCACCCCGTGGGATTTCGTCCGCTCGGTAAACGCGAGGATCCACACGTGGGCGCCCGAAGGCTGCGGGCACCGGGTGCGCTGCTACGTGTGCCCGCATTTCCCGACGACGGATTTGACTGCCGCAAACCACGTCCCGGTCTGCTTCTGCGCGCTGCGCATGACGCCGATGTCGATATCGGCACGGCGTGGATGGTCAGTGATCACGACACCGATATGGCCGCGGCGAGAGCGGCTGGCTGCCGCCTCGCGGTGCACGTGACTCGGGGCGGCAGCCGGAACCGAGCAAGCTCGCGAACGTCTGGCTCGACGGCCTGCACGCCGTCGTTCGCATGCTCCGCAGCGAGCAGGAGAAATCGACGGAATCAACAATCGAGATTCGGAGCGAATCATGAGTCATGGTCCCCAGATTAGTCGGCGGATCCCCTTCATAACGACGAAGTACCTACACCGTGACGGCGACCCGAAAATGTCCACGCTCGCCGCTCTGCGCCGCGAGGTTGGCGAACTCGCCATGGACATCCGCAGGGCAAGGTCGCGCTATGGTGCCGGGGCTGCACTGCGCCTTGCCGGCTGGAGTGCTGTATATCACGCCGGGATGTCCGTGCACCCGCTCGTGTCGCGCAAACTGCAGACCATACCGATCACGGTTGGCAGCCAGTCGATGCAGGTCGCCTTCCGCCGCAATCAGAGCGACATCTATACCCTCCGCGAGGTGTTCCTCGAGGGCATCTACGACTTTCCGTACCACAAGTACGTCCCCAAGGTCCGTACGATCGTCGACTTGGGAGCAAACATCGGTCTCGCCGCGCTCAGTCTTGCCGCACAGCATCCGAGCGCCCGTGTGCTGTGTGTAGAGCCGGTTGACGAGAACGTCAAGGTGCTGAAGATCAACCGGGACCTCAATGGATTTGACATCGAGGTGAGCAAGACCGCAGTCGACGCGGTGCCCGGCGAGGTCACGCTGTTCCCCAACGAGTGGTGGAGCTCCAGCACGATCACGCCCGACGTGGCTGGCGCCAGGCAGGGCAACGCGGGCCGCATGGAGCAACCGCTCGCGCTGAAGTCTCAGCGAATCCGCGCGATCACCATCGACGAACTCTCAAAAGAACACGGGATTGACGAGATTGATGTGATGAAGATGGACATCGAAGGTGCCGAGGCGAACATCATGGCAGGCAATCTGGACTGGCTGGATCGAGTCGGCGTGCTGATCATCGAGATTCACCGCAAGTATGTCGACGCCGATCCAATCATCAAGGCCCTGGAGTCCAAAGGCTTCACCCGCGCCGACCACCACGGCCCCTGCGACGTCTTTGTCCGCGCCTGAGTCGCGATCGAAGACCAATACATAGGGGCCATTGAGATAGTCATGGTGAATACCCAGCTCCACCGGCAAACAAGAGGGCACTGTCGCGTTGCCGGTGGGGGTGGGATGATCTTCGGGTTGTGTGGGTCTGGGGAGGGGAGCCGTCGTGTCGTCCACGGCGCCGTCGTACAAAAACCACCGCTATTCGGTCGGGATCATCTCGCACTGCGTGTGGCTGTACTTCCGCTTCCCCCTCAGCTATCGCGAGGTCGAGGAGCTGATGCTGGAGCGTGGCGTCGTTGTCTCCTACGAGACCGTCCGGCGCTGGTCGCTGAAGTTCGGCCAGACGTACGCCAATGCCCTGCGCCGGTGGCGTCCCAGCCCCGGTGACAAGTGGCATCTCGACGAGGCGTTCATCCGGATCGCCAGACTTCCCTTCGGGAAAGCCGCCCGCGCCACCCGCACCGTCTCCGCCGGGATCTCTCCCAGATCCCCGGGCCTCATCGACATCGACCACCGGGCTGGGACGCCGCCGGCGCAGGGCATTGGCGTACGTCTTCAGAGACCAGCGCTGGTCGGTCTCGTAGGAGACAACGACGCCACGCTCCAGCATCAGCTCCTCGACCTCGCGATAGCTGAGGGGGAAGCGGAAGTACAGCCACACGCAGTGCGAGATGATCCCGACCGGATAGCGGTGGTTTTTGTACGACGGCGCCGTGGACACACGACGGCTCCCCTCCCCAGACCCACACAACCGGAAGAGCGGACAGGACGGCGCCGACCGCCCCGTGCTCCCTCACACCAAGCACGCTCCCCGTCAACACCAGGACATAACACAGAAGTTCACGTGATCCGGTACAGATAAACAATTCCGGAAAACACGCGACATTCGAGCGCTTAGCTCGGGGGTGCGACCCCGTCCGAGCGTCAGGAGGCCTGTTGCCGCTGTTCTACGCGTCCGCGCCTGCCGCGTCCAACTCGGCTGCTCCGTCGAGCGAATGCTGGGCTGGCTGATGCTCCACCCCGGCCTGGACCGCGACTTGGCGGCGCTTGAGTAGGGTCTACTCAAGACAGCCGCGGGCGCCATCTCCTACCTTGGGGCCCAACATAGGCGTCTGGCTCGCCTAGGCCTTCGATGCTCTACGGATCTAGGACATCAGGCTTTCAAGAGCGAAGGAGTAAGCGTGATCGCGAAGATGAGGTACGGCGGCTGGCTATTGGCACTGTCAGCGACGGCTCTCGGGCTGGTGACGGCGACAGCAATGCCCGCGTCCGCGAACCACGACGTGCCGTGGCAGCCGAAGCCCTCTGCGCAGGACCTCCTGAACGACTGTAGTTCCGGCGTCGGGAAGTGCACCTTCAATGATCCGGTGATCAAGGAAGCGTACCTGAGTAATTTCCACCAAGTTTCTGACACAATTTATAATTGCTCTGCCACTAGAGACTCCACTCAGTCGAAGGCTTGGGCGGACATGACAGGGTCGATGGACCAGGTAGGTGTGACGATTACCGAAAAGGTAGAACTCCTTGAAATCGTCGAGATCAGCGTGCAGCAGTCGTACAGTCACACCTGGATTAATCAGCACACCGAGACCGGCACAACGACTCTGACAGTGGGGCCGGGTGAGGTTGGCTGGATTAACCGTGCCCAGGTGATGCAGAAAGTCACTGGCACGTGGCAGACGCACTACGATGACCCACACTGGGGCCACTACTTCTGGGAAGTAACCGGCGCCGCCGTCATCTCGCCCGCGGCGAACGGGACTGACGGCAAGCATAATACGGTTGTCACCAAGACCCGCCCCATGACAACCTCCGAAAAGCTGTCGTGCGAAACTATGCACAAGAATAAGATTGTGGAGCTGCCGAAGGGCCGTTCCCTCTGAACCGTTCAGAGCGGTCGCCTTCAGGCCTGGTGGAGTAGGTGACGATACTGATCGTCACCGCGAGGCTAGCTGAAGGCACAAGCTCTGCCCGCTCCAGCGGGCCTTGGTTCGCGCTCATTTACCTAGCACTTGGTGTGGGGCCGAATTTTACGCGGTAACGCGAAAATGCCTTCCGGCCTGGGGCGATGAACCTTGCTGAGGGGTTCTGTCGGTCCAGGCGGAAGGCACTTTCTGCGTGCAGGTGCGACACGAGGTCGCGTGTGTTGAGTGGATGCTCTTGGAGAGGGGGTCGGCGATGTCGCCGACGACAGGGTAATCCCGGGTCCGTGTCCGA
>NZ_JBHWWF010000069.1:0-21183 GCF_042736455.1 Streptomyces sp. NPDC060064 | reverse complement strand
GCGGAAGACTGTTCGTCTTCCGCCACGGGCCCGGTGTAGCCGGTCGCGCCCTAGTCCCGGCGCAGGCTCGGCTTGAGGTCCTTGAAGCGGCCCAGCAGGCCGTTCACGAACGACGGGGACTCGTCGGTGGAGAACTCCTTGGCGAGTTGCACCGCCTCGTCGATCACCACCGCGTCCGGGGTCTCGTCCACCCACACCAGCTCGTACGCCCCGAGCCGGATGATGTTCCGGTCGACGACCGGCATCCGGTCGAGCGTCCAGCCGACCGAGTAGGTGGCAATGAGGTCGTCGATCCGGTCCGCGTACTCCGCGTACCCCTCGACCAGCTCCATCGTGTATTCGCCGACCGGCGGCTGCCGGTCGTCGGTCCGCGCGTGCCGAACCCAGTCCGCGAGGACCGTCTGCACGGAGGTACCGCGCTGGTCGGCCTCGAAGAGGATCTGGAAGGCGCGCTTACGGGCCTTGTTCCGGGCAGCCACGGTTAGCTGTTCACCCGGCCGAGGTACTCACCGGAGCGGGTGTCGACCTTGATCTTCTCACCGGTGGTGATGAAGAGCGGGACGCCGATCTCGAAACCGGTCTCCAGCGTGGCCGGCTTGGAGCCACCGGTGGAGCGGTCGCCCTGGACGCCCGGCTCGGTGTGCTGGATGACCAGCTCGACGGCGGCCGGCAGCTCGACGTAGAGCACCTCGCCCTCGTGCGTGGCGACGCTGGCCGTGAAGCCCTCGATCAGGTAGTTGGCGGCGTCGCCGACGGACTTGCGGTCGACCATCAGCTGGTCGTACGTCTGCATGTCCATGAAGACGAAGTACTCGCCGTCCATGTACGAGAACTGCATGTCGCGGCGGTCGACGGTGGCCGTCTCGACCTTCACGCCGGCGTTGAACGTCTTGTCGACGACCTTGCCGGAGAGCACGTTCTTGAGCTTGGTGCGCACGAAAGCAGGGCCCTTGCCGGGCTTGACGTGCTGGAACTCGACGACGGACCAGAGCTGGCCTCCGTCGAGCTTGAGCACCATGCCGTTCTTGAGGTCGTTCGTGGAAGCCACGGTTGCGGAATCTCCTGGACTGACGCTGGTGGACGACCGAGGAAGCGCGCTGCAGCGAAGCTAGAGCGCGAGCAGCTCCTTGGTCGTGATGGTGAGTAGCTCGGGTCCGCCGTCCGCCTCCTGGCGTACGACGAGCGTGTCATCGATCCGGACACCGCCCCGGCCCGGGAGGTGGACCCCCGGTTCGACGGTGACCGGCACACAAGCGTCCAGTTTACCCATGGCCGCAGGTGCCAGCTGCGGGTCCTCGTCGATTTCGAGCCCGACACCGTGCCCGGTGAGCGGCGCGAGGCCCTCTCCATGGCCCGCGGCGTCCAGGATCTGCCGGGTCGCATGGTCCACGTCGCGGTACGCGGCCCCCGGTACGAGAGACTCCCGGCCGGCCCGCTGAGCGGCGAAGACAAGGTCGTACAGCTCGATCTGCCAGTCCGCCGGGGTCGCCCCGATCACAAACGTACGGCCGATCTCGCACCGGTAGCCGCGGTAGTTGGCGCCGACGCAGACGGAGAGGAAATCACCCTCCTCGACCCGGCGGTCGGAGGGCCGGTGGCCGCCTTGCCCGGAATTGGGTCCGGTGGCGACCGAGGTCGCGAAGGCGGGGCCGTCGGCGCCGTGGTCAACGAGTCGGCGCTCCAGCTCCAGTGCGAGATGCCGCTCGGTGCGGCCCACCAGGATCGACTCCAGCAGCTCGCCGAGGGCCTGGTCGGTGATCTCCGCCGCGATCCGCAGGCAGGCGATCTCCTCCTCGTCCTTGACGAGGCGCTGCTGCTCGACGGCGAGACCGAGGTCAGTGAGGCGCAGCCGGGGCGCCACCGAACCCACCGCCCGGTGCCTGGCGACGGTCAGATGGTGTTCCTCGACGGCGAGCGACTCCACCCCCACCGTCCTCGCCAGCTCTGCGGCCGCGACCGCCGGATCGCCGGCCGAGGTCGGCAGGACGGTCAGCCGCAGCTGTTCGTCGGGACGGCCGTCGGCGGGATCGCCGGTGGGCGTACGGGGGCAGAGCAGGACGTCTTCGCCCGGGCCGACCAGCAGTACGGCGCCGGGCGGCGCTCCGCCCGCGAGATAGCGGACGTTGGCGGGGCGGGAGACCAGGGCCCCTGCGCTGCCGGTCGCCGCGCACCGGTCGCGCAGCCTGCCGCGGCGGATCCCATAGACCTCTGACATGCCACGAGCCTACGAGCGTGGGCCCGGCCCGGCCTGATCAGCGCGTCCGACCGGGGGTGGGCACGCGAGTGCGCGGCCTACCAGTTCGGCGGGCTGGCGATGGAACGGGCGAGTACGTCGTCGAGGACCCGTGCCGTGGTCTCCACGTCGTACTTGGAGTTGTCGATGATCGGCAGCCCCGATCCGTACCAGCCGGCCATCCGGCCGTGGATGCTCGCGACTTCCTCGTCCGAGAGGCGGCGGTTTCCGCTGCGCTCGGCGTTGCGTTCCAGGACGATCTCGAGCCCCGGGAGGAGGACCACGGGCAGCAGACCGGGGCCGACATGGCGCTTCCAGCCGCCGAGGCCGACGACGGGCCGGTCGGGGAAGACCGCGTCGTCGAGGATGCAGGAGATCCCGTTGGCCAGGAAGTTGCGGGCGGCGAAGCCGCAGGTGCGGCGGGCGAGGCGGTACTGGGCCTCGGAGTGGTCGTTCCAGCCGGACTGCGGGTCCGCGAAGCCGGAGCAGACCCATTCGCGTACGTCGTCGAGGCTGATGTGCGCGGTGGGGACGCGGCGTCCGGCGGCCCAGTGGCGCGCCACGGTCGTCTTCCCGGCGCCGGCCGGGCCGATCAGCAGGACGGCGAGGGTGGTCGCGCCGGTGCCGATCTCGGCGGGTGGCGGGGCGGGTATGGGAACCGGCCCGCCCGGCGGCAACTGGATGTGCCCCGTCGTGTCGCGGGACGGCGGCGCGGAGTCGTGCTGAGGGGCGGGACTCGTCCAGCCGGGGGCGGGATGGCCGCCTTGCGGCTGCGGAGGTCCGACGGGAGCCGCGGGATGCCCGCCGTGCGGCCGTCCCTGTGGCGGCGGAGGTCCGGCGGGGGTCGCGGGCGGAGGTCCGGCGGGAGCCGCGGGACGGCCGCCCTGCGGCACACCCTGCGGCGGTGGAGGGCCGACGGGCGGCGGCGGTCCGGCGGGAGCCCCCTGCACAGGCCCCGGGTGCTGGGCGCTGTGTGTCCATCCGGCCGGTCCGTGCCCCGGTCCGTGGGGCGGCGGCAGCGGAGCCCCCACTGCTTGCTGCATCCGGTGCCACTCCGTCTCGTACGACTGTCGCTGGTCAGGCGGCAGCTGGGCCGCCTTGCTACCGAACGGTACCTCCCCCGGCCGCCACAGTGGGAACGGCCGGGGCAGGCCCAAAGTGCCCTGTCAGCCGGTCAATTCTTCGGCCAGCGCGCGCAGGGCGAGCCGGTACGAGCCGACGCCGAAGCCGGCGATCGTGCCGCTGGCCACGGCCGCGACCACCGAGGTGTGCCGAAATGCCTCACGCGTATACGGGTTGGAGATGTGCACCTCGATGAGCGGGGCGGTCCGCTGAGCGGCCGCGTCGCGCATCCCGTACGAATAGTGCGTGAAGGCACCGGGGTTGAGAACGACCGGAATTGAACCGTCCGCGGCCTCGTGCAGCCAGCGGATCATCTCGCCCTCGTCGTTCGTCTCGCGTACGTCGACATCGAAGCCGAGCTCCTTGCCGAGCGCCTGGCAGGTCTCCACCAGCCCGGCGTAGGAGGTCGCGCCGTAGACGTCGGGCTCGCGGGAGCCGAGCCGCCCGAGGTTGGGGCCGTTGAGGACCAGCACCCGACGGGTCACGCGGACACCTCTCCGTAGGCGGCGAGCAGTACCGCCGGGTCCGGGCCTTCCAGCACGGTCGGCTTGGCGAGACCGTCGAGGACGATGAAGCGCAGCAGGTTGCCGCGGGACTTCTTGTCGACCTTCATGGTCTCCAGGAGCTTGGGCCACTGGTCGCCGCGGTAGGTCAGCGGCAGTCCGACGGACTCCAGGACGGAGCGGTGCCGGTCGGCGGTCGCGTCGTCAAGACGCCCTGCCAGCCGGCCCAGTTCGGCGGCGAAGACCATACCGACCGACACGGCCGCGCCGTGCCGCCACTTGTAGCGCTCGTTCTTCTCGATCGCATGCGCGAGGGTGTGGCCGTAGTTGAGGATCTCGCGCAGTCCGGATTCCTTGAGGTCGTTGGAGACGACCTCGGCCTTGACCCGGATGGAGCGCTCGATCAGCTCGGCGGTGTGCGGCCCCGCCGGCGTACGCGCACCCTCCGGATCGGCCTCGACCAGGTCGAGGATGGCGGGGTCGGCGATGAAGCCGGCCTTGATGATCTCAGCCATGCCGCTGACGTAGTCGTTGACCGGCAGCGAGTCCAGGGCAGCCAGATCGCACAGCACTCCGGCCGGCGGATGGAAGGCACCGACGAGATTCTTGCCCTCGGCGGTATTGATGCCGGTCTTCCCGCCGACCGCCGCGTCGACCATGCCGAGCACGGTCGTCGGGACCGCGATCCAGCGCACCCCGCGCAGCCAGGTCGCCGCGACAAAGCCGGCGACGTCGGTGGTGGCTCCGCCGCCGACGCCGATGATGACGTCGCTGCGGGTGAATCCGGTCTGGCCGAGCGCCTTCCAGCAGTACGCCGCGACCTCGACGGTCTTGGCCTCCTCGGCGTTCGGCAGCTGGATGGCGATGGCTTCGTAGCCCTGGGAGGCGAGATCCTCGCGGATCGTGTCTCCGGTGCCGGCGAGCGCCTCGGGGTGCAGTACCGCCACCCGCTGGGCGCGCGGGCCGATCAGCCCGGGCAGCTCGCCCAGCAGTTGCCGGCCGACGAGCACCTCGTACGGATCGGAGCCTTCCGTACCGCCGACCTGGATACGGGTCACTGCCTGATCGGTCATACGTCCTTCAGCTCCAGTGCGTCGAGGACCGCCTGGGCGACCTCTTCGGGGGTGCGGTCGTCGGTGGCCACGACGACGCGTGCCACTTCGGTGTAGAGATGGCGGCGGGCGTCCATCAGCTCCCGCCACTGCCGGCGCGGATTGACCGCGAGCAGCGGGCGCGCCTGGTTGAGGCCGACCCGCCGGACCGCCTCCTCCACGTCCATCGAGAGATAGGCGACGGGCAGGCCCGCCAGCAGTTCACGGGTCGAGTCGTCGAGGATCGCGCCGCCGCCGAGTGCGAGCACTCCGGGGTGCTCGGTCACGGCGGCCCGTACGGCCTTGCGCTCGAGGTCACGGAAGTACGGTTCGCCCTCGTCGACGAAGATGTCCGAGATCTCCCGGCCCTGGGCCGCGACGATATCGGCGTCGGTGTCCCGGTAGGCCACGCCGAGCCGCTCGGCGAGCAGTTCACCCACGGTGGACTTGCCCGAGCCCATGGGCCCGACCAGGACGATCAGCGGGGCGTTCACCGGATGTGCAGATTGTCGAGGTAGGACTGCACGTTGCGGCGGGTCTCGGAGACGCTGTCTCCGCCGAACTTCTCCGCGACGGCGTCCGCGAGGACGAGCGCCACCATCGCCTCGGCCACGATCCCGGCGGCCGGTACGGCACAGACGTCGGAACGCTGGTGGTGGGCGGCCGCGACCTCGCCGGTGGCGACGTCGACCGTGGCCAGCGCACGCGGCACGGTCGCGATCGGCTTCATCGCGGCCCGTACGCGCAGAAGTTCACCGGTGGACATGCCGCCCTCCGTACCGCCGGAGCGGCCGGATGTGCGGCGGATGCCGTCCTCGGTCGGCACGATCTCGTCGTGCGCCTTCGACCCGGGTACCCGCGCCAGCTCGAAGCCGTCTCCGACCTCGACACCCTTGATGGCCTGGATGCCCATCAGGGCGGCCGCGAGACGGGCGTCGAGGCGCCGGTCCCAGTGCACATGCGAGCCGAGACCGACCGGCACGCCGTAGGCCAGCACCTCGACAACGCCGCCGAGGGTGTCACCGTCCTT
Organism: Streptomyces sp. NPDC060064; assembly: GCF_042736455.1. Taxonomy (NCBI): domain Bacteria; kingdom Bacillati; phylum Actinomycetota; class Actinomycetes; order Kitasatosporales; family Streptomycetaceae; genus Streptomyces; species Streptomyces sp. NPDC060064. The sequence continues at coordinate 15,204 of NZ_JBHWWF010000069.1, read as the reverse complement.
GTGGGCCTGGTCGATCTCCGCGACCATCGCCTTCGACGCGTCCGCGTCCAGGCAGCGCACCGGGTCCGCGTCGAGCTTCGCCTCGTCGGCGGGGACGGGAACCACGCCGTACGGAGCCTTGGCGGCGGCCAGCTCGACGACGTGGGAGACGATCTCGATGCCCGCCGTCTCCTTGAGGTACGAGCGGGCGACCGCGCCGAGCGCGACACGCGCCGCGGTCTCGCGGGCGCTGGCCCGCTCCAGGATCGGCCGGGCCTCTTCGAGCGCGTACTTCTGCATGCCGGCCAGGTCGGCGTGGCCGGGACGCGGGCGGGTCAGCGGCGCGTTGCGGGCCAGCTTCGCGAGCTCATCGGGGTCGACCGGGTCGGCCGACATGACCTGCTCCCACTTCGGCCACTCGGTGTTGCCCACCATGACCGCCACCGGCGAGCCCATGGTCAGTCCGTGCCGTACGCCACCGAGGAAGGTGACCTCGTCACGCTCGAACTTCATCCGCGCACCGCGTCCGTAGCCGAGGCGCCGCCGGGCAAGGTGGTCCGCCACCATCTCGGTGGTGATGGGCACACCGGCGGGAAGACCCTCCAGCGTCGCCACCAGTGCGGGTCCGTGCGACTCCCCCGCCGTCAGCCAACGCAACCTGCTCAACGGTGCTCCTCCTGCTCGCGCCTGGAACTGCGACGGCGCGACCGGGTGCGCGGCCCTGGCCCGCCTCCTCCGATCCTCCCACGTCCGGAGCCGTGGCCTGGTCTCCGGTCCATCAACCGGACGCCTGAGCCCGCCTCAGCCTCACCAGCAGCACGATCACGGCGATACCGACGGCCAGTCCGGCGTACACCTGGAGAGGCAGCATGTGCAGAAGGAAACCTGACGGTGATCTCCGGGACGCGCCCTGCGAGATTCACACGGTTCCGCCGCTGGTCAGCGCCTTCTCCCCGGCGGCCCGCATGGCCGCGAGCGGCGCGGGGGTCCGCCCCGTCATCTGCTCGACCTGGAGCACCGCCTGGTGGACCAGGAGGTCGAGGCCCCCGACGACGTCCCCGTCGTGCCGCGACCAGGCGGCGGCCAGTGCGGTCGGCCAGGGGTCGTACAGCACGTCGAAGAGCGTCCCGGGGCGGGCCGGTACGGCGTGCGCCAGCTCGTCGGTGGTACCGGCCGGCGTGGTGGCGATGACCAGCGGCGCACGCAGCGCCGCGGTGGCCTCTGCCCAGTCGGCGATACGCACCTCGACACCGAGCCGCTCGCCCCAGCCGCGCATCTCGTCCGCCCGGGCGGCACTGCGTACATAGGCGGTGACCGGTCCTGTACAGACCCGCGAGAGCGCGGCGATTGCGGACGACGCGGTCGCGCCCGCGCCCAGCACCGCGGCCGATTCGACCTTGTCGACGCCCCGCTCGCGCAGTGCGGCGATCATGCCGGGGATATCGGTGTTGTCGCCGAGGCGGCGGCCGTCCTCGGTGAAGACCACCGTGTTGACGGCTTCCACCGAGGCCGCGGTGTCACTGATGCCGTCGAGCAGCGGAATGATCGCGCGCTTGAGCGGCATGGTCAGCGACAGCCCGGCCCAGGAGTCGTCGAGCCTCTCCACGAACTCCGGCAGCCCCGCCTCGTCCACCTCGAAACGGTCGTACGACCAGTGGGCGAGGCCGAGTTCCGCGTAGGCCGCCCGGTGCAGCACCGGAGAGAGGGAGTGGGCGATCGGCGATCCGAGGACCGCCGCCCGCTTCGGAGTGCTCACTGCCTGTTCTTCTCCTGCTGCTCTTCGTACTTCTTACGGTTCCGCTCGTGCTCCGCGTTGGTGACCGCGAAGAGCGTCTCGTCCTCGGTGATCGACACGAAGTAGTACCAGGGGCCGGGCGTCGGGTTGAGCGCCGAGCCGAAGGCGTCCAGGCCCGGGTTGCTGATCGGGCCCGGCGGCAGACCCTTGATGTCGTACGTGTTGTACGGATCTTTTATCTTCCGCAGGTTGTCCACGGAACCGACGTCGAGAGTGCTCTCGCTCTTGATGAAGTTGATCGTCGAGTCGAACTCGAGGCGCCCGACCGTCTCGGCGTTGTTCGGCTTGAGGCGGTTGTAGACGACTCGCGAGACCTTGTCGAAGTCCTGCTTGTACTTGCCTTCGGCCTGGACGAGGCTCGCGACAGTGAGCACCTCGAGCGGCGACTTCAGGCCCAGCCTCGCGGCCTCGGCCTTGAGGTCCTTCTTGCCGAATGCCTCGTTCGCCTGGGCGACCATCTTCTGAAGAACAGCTTCCGGCTTCATACCCTTGGCGACCGGATACGTATCGGGGTAGAGGAAACCCTCCAGCGGGTCCTTGATGTCCCGGTTGTCATCGGCCCAGTCGGGCAGGCCCATGGTCTTCACCTTGGCCGTCGCCACGGCCCTGGTGGTTCCTGCCTTGACTCCGAGGCGCTTGTCGATCTGCTCGTAGACCCAGGAATTGCGCTTGCCCGGGGGGACGATCAGGTTGTTGCGGCTGGCCGGGTTGAGCATGGCGGCCACCGCGTTCTTGCCGGACATGCCCTTGGCGAGCGTGTAGACGCCGGCCTCGATGCTCTTTCCGTCGGCGGCGGAGACGAAGGCGCCCGAGCTCTTGACGACACCGGCCTCCCTGAGGATGGTGCCGATCTCTCCGAGGCCCGCCCCCTTGGGGATGTCGATCTGGGCCGAGCCGCTTCCGGCGCCGGTGTAGTCCTCGGGCGCACCGAACTGGCCCTGCCAGAACTGGTAACCGAAGTAGCCGACACCGCCGAGGCCGCCGACGAGGATCAGCGAGACAACCAGACAGGCGACGCCGTTGCGGCTCTTCTTCTTGGTCTTGCCGCGGCCGTCGCGGCCGCCGCCCCGGCGCGGCTCGCGCGGGTCGTCGTCGTACTCACCGTCGTCGTCCCGGCCGTCGTCGCCGGTGAAGAAGGGGTGGGTCTCCTCCTGCGGCGCTTCCGCATCCCAGTCGGACGTGGGCGGCTCCGGCTCGGCCCGGCGTCGGCCGGGGGGCTGCGGCGGCGGGTAGGCCTCAGGAGTGGCGTAGTAGTCGGCCTCCTGCTGGCTGCCGTAGCCGGGCTGCCGGCCGCCGTAGGTGTCGGCGGGGTCCGCTCCGTACGGCATGGCGGGGTGCTGGCCGGTGTCCCAGCCGCCGTTGTACTGCTGCTGGTCGTTGTACTGCTGCTGTTGTTGCTGGCCGTTGTACTGCTGCTGTTGTTGCTGGCCGTACTGCTGTTGTTGCTGGTCGTACTGCTGCTGCTGTTGCTGGTCGTACTGCTGCTGCTGTTGCTGTTGCTGGTCGTACTGCTGCTGGTACGGGTCCTGCTGGTTGCCGTACTGCTGCGGCTGCTGCGGGTACTGCTGCTGCGGCTGGCCGCCGTACGGAGGCTGGCCGGCTGCAGCCTGCTGTCCTCCCCATCCCTGGTCCCCGTACAAGGGGTCCTCGGGATGCCACGGTTCGGAGCCGGAGCTCCGGCCATACTCAGTCATCGATCCCCTAGGGCCGCGAGGCGGGCGTTGAGCCGTCCCGCCTCTTTGCTGTGCGGCAGCTGTTCGAACACCGCCGCATCGCGCGGAACGTTACCGTATCGCGATCAGACAACCACTTCGACGCCCTCGCCGGGTGCCTCACCGGACGCCCGTTCGGACTCCAGAGCGTTTTGAAGGATCACCACAGCGGCAGCCTGGTCGATGACGGACCGGCCTTTTTTGGACTTCACGCCCGAAGCGCGCAGTCCCTGACTGGCCGTCACTGTGGTCATCCTCTCGTCGACCAGTCGGACCGGAATGGGAGCGATGCCGCGTGCGAGCTCCTGCGCGAAGCCGCGGACCTTGACCGCGGCCGGGCCCTCACCGCCGCTGAGCGAGCGGGGCAGGCCCACGACGACCTCGATCGGTTCGTACTCCTCGACGATCTGCCGCAGCCGCCGGTGGGCGGCCGGGACATCGCGTCCCGGCACGGTCTCCACCGGCGTGGCGAGGACTCCGTCGGGGTCGCACGAGGCGACCCCGATCCGGGCGTCCCCGACGTCGATCGCGAGACGGCGTCCTCTGCGCATCAGCGTCAGGCCGTCTCGGCGACGAGGCGCTCGACGGCGGCCACGGCGTCGCCGATGGCATCCGGGTTCTGGCCGCCGCCCTGGGCGACGTCCGGCTTGCCGCCACCGCCGCCGCCGAGGGTCTTGGCGGCGGTACGGACCAGGTCACCGGCCTTGAGACCGCGCTCGCGGGCGGCCTCGTTGGTGGCGATGACCGTGAGCGGGCGGCCGTTGGCCGTGGTGAACAGGGCGACCACGGCCGGGCGGTCGCCGGCCCCCGACGACTGATTCAGCCGGCCGCGGACGTCGAGGACCAGCTTGCGCAGATCGTCGGCGCCGGTGCCGTCCGGCACCTGGCCGGTGACGACAGCCACGCCACGTACGTCCTTGGCACCCGAGGCGAGACCGGCGGCGGCCTGCAGAACCTTCTCCGCGCGGAACTTCTCGATCTCCTTCTCGGCGTCCTTCAGCTTGCCGAGCATGGCGGAGATCTTCTCGGGGAGCTCCTCGGAACGGCCCTTGACCAGCTCCTGGAGCTGGGCGACGACCGTGTGCTCCTTGGCGAGGAAGTTGTAGGCGTCGACGCCGACAAGAGCCTCGATACGGCGCACCCCGGAGCCGATCGACGACTCGCCGAGCAGCTTCACCAGGCCCAGCTGGGCGGTGTTGTGCACGTGCGTACCGCCGCAGAGCTCCTTGGAGAAGTCGCCGATGGTGACGACACGCACGCGCTCGCCGTACTTCTCGCCGAACTCGGCGATGGCGCCCTGCTTCTTGGCCTCGTCGATACTCATGACCTCGGCCTGGACGTCGAGTTCACGGGCGAGGACTTCGTTGATCTTCTGCTCGACGTCGGTGAGGACCGTGCCGGGTACGGCGGCGGGCGAACCGAAGTCGAAGCGGAAGCGGCCCGGCGAGTTCTCCGAACCGGCCTGGGCGGCCGTCGGGCCGAGGGCGTCGCGCAGCGCCTGGTGCGTGAGGTGCGTGGCGCTGTGGGCGCGGGCGATGGCACGGCGGCGCTTGATGTCGATGGCGGCGTAGGCGGAGGCGCCGACCGTCACCTCGCCGACCTGCACCGAACCCTTGTGCACGCTGACACCCGGGACCGGCTGCTGCACATCGCGGATCTCGATGACGGCGCCGGTGTCGAGCTTGATCCTGCCCTGGTCGGCCAGCTGGCCGCCGCCCTCGGCATAGAAGGGCGTGCGGTCGAGCACGACCTCGACCTCGTCGCCCTCGGTGGCGGCGGGCGACGGAACACCGTCGACCAGCAGGCCGACGATCGTCGACTCGCCCTCGGTGGCGGAGTAGCCGGTGAACTCGGTGGAGCCGGAGTTGTCGGCGACCGCGCGGTAGGCGGACAGATCGGCGTGACCGGTCTTCTTGGCCTTGGCGTCGGCCTTGGCGCGCTCCCGCTGCTCCTTCATCAGACGGCGGAAGCCGTCCTCGTCCACGGAGAGCCCCTGTTCGGCAGCCATCTCCAGGGTGAGGTCGATCGGGAAGCCCCAGGTGTCGTGGAGCAGGAACGCCTTGTCGCCGGAGAGGACCTTGCCGCCCGAAGCCTTGGTCTCGGTGACGGCGGTGTCGAGGATGTTGGTGCCGCCCTTGAGGGCCTTGAGGAAGGCGGCCTCCTCGGCGCCGGCCACCGTCTCGATGCGCTTGCGGTCGGTGATGAGCTCCGGGTACTGCTGGCCCATCGTCTTGATCACTACGTCGACCAGATCCTGGACGACCGGCTCGGTGGCGCCCATGAGCCGCATATTGCGAATGGCGCGGCGCATGATGCGGCGCAGGACGTAACCGCGGCCCTCGTTGCCGGGGGTGACGCCGTCGCCGATGAGCATCACGGACGTACGGATGTGGTCGGCGACCACGCGCATCGAAACGTCGGTGTCGTGCTTGTCGCCGTAGCGCACGCCCGTCAGTTCGGTGGCCTTGTCCATGACGACGCGCAGGGTGTCGGTCTCGTACATGTTCTGTACGCCCTGCAGGATCATGGCCAGACGCTCGAGACCCAGACCGGTGTCGATGTTCTTCGACGGCAGGTCGCCGAGGATCGGGAAGTCCTCCTTGCCCTCACCGGCGCCGCGCTCGTACTGCATGAAGACCAGGTTCCAGATCTCCACGTACCGCTCGTCGTTGACGGCCGGGCCGCCCTCGACACCGAATTCCGGACCGCGGTCGTAATTGATCTCCGAGCACGGGCCGCAGGGGCCGGGGACGCCCATGGACCAGAAGTTGTCCTTCTTGCCCAGACGCTGGATACGCTCGGCCGGTACCCCGATCTTCTCGCGCCAGATCTGCTCGGCCTCGTCGTCGTCGAGGTAGACGGTGATCCAGAGCTTCTCGGGCTCAAGCCCGAAGCCGCCGTCCGCCACGGAGCTGGTGAGCAGCTCCCAGGCGTAGGTGATGGCGCCTTCCTTGAAGTAATCGCCGAAGGAGAAGTTGCCGCACATCTGGAAGAAGGTGCCGTGCCGGGTGGTCTTGCCGACCTCTTCGATGTCCGGCGTACGGACGCACTTCTGCACGCTGGTGGCGCGCGGGGCGGGCGGCTTGGCCTCGCCGAGGAAATACGGCTTGAAGGGAACCATGCCCGCGTTGACCAGCAGCAGAGTCGGGTCGTCCGCGATGAGCGACGCCGAAGGCACGACGGTGTGCCCGCGCTCCTCGAAGAAGCTCAGCCAGCGGCGGCGGATTTCAGCCGACTCCATCAGTGGTCCTCATTCCGGTTGTGCGAGGGGTACGAGTTGTACGAGTGCTTCGGTCGGTCGATGGCAGCGAAGCGTCGCTGCGCGGGGAGTTCGGGCTCGGCGGGTGCCTCCAGGCCCAGCGCCTCACCCAGTTCGGCCTCGCGCTGGACCATGCCGGCCCTGACGTCGAGTGCGAAGTCCTTGAGCTTGTGGCCCGCGTCGATCGCCTTGTTCGCGGCCTGCGCGGCGAGGCTCTCGGGGGTCAGCTGCTTGAGCTTGCGGTTGACCTTGGTGGTGGCCCAGACGCCGGCTGCGGCACCCGCGGTGAACCAGAAAGTACGGCGGAACATCGAACGTCAGCCTTTCCGCTTCTTGCGCCGGGCGGCCGGCACGGCGCGGCCGACGATCACCGTACGACGGGACGGCGATTCGGCCGGCCCGTCGTCGCTCCTGCGGCTCATGGCCCGGCGTACGCCATAGCCGAAGGCGGCGACCTTGACCAGCGGGCCGCCGAACGTCGAGGCGACCGTCGTCGAGAGCGCCGATGCGTTGGAGGTGACTTCCTGGACGTCCGTCGCGATGGCGTCGACCCGGTCGAGCTGGGTCTGCGCGGAGCGCACCGTCGCGGAGGCGTCGGCCAGCAGCGGCACCGCCTGCTCGGTCACTTCCACCACGAGTTTGGTGGTCGCCCTGAGCGTCTGGGCCAGCCTCACCAGCACCACGGCGAGGAAGGAGACCAGGATCGCCCAGAAGACGGCCACCAGGATCCCGGCAACCTCTCCACCGGTCACTCTGCACCGCTCTCTGCTCGTCGATGGGTCCTCGAAAATCGTCCTCCGACCCTATCGCGCCCAGGGTCACACCCCCTACCGCATTCCGGGCGGGGGAAGGGGGTTGCACAAGCCGACTGTACGGAGTGCATGCATGTCGATACGCTCCGTGTTCTAGGCGGTCCGGCGGCACGGGAAACGCGAGAGCCCGCCGGTCCCCCACCGGTAAGGGCGGGGAAGCGACGGGCTGAAGCGCTATGAGCTACGCCTTGATCAGCGGGCGTAGTACTCGACGACCAGCTGCTCGTCGCAGATGACCGGAACTTCCTTGCGCTGCGGGTCGCGGTCCAGGCGGAACGCCAGGGCCTTCAGGTTGACCTGCAGGTAGCGGGGGGTCTCGCCGTCGGCGGCGAAGCCACCCTCACGCGCGACCTGGAAGAGCGACTTCTCACGGCTGCGCTCGCGAACCATCACGACGTCGTCGGGACGGACGCGGAACGACGGCTTGTCGACCTTGCCACCGTTGACCTCGATGTGGCCGTGGACGACCATCTGACGGGCCTGGTAGATGGTGCGGGCGATGCCCGAACGCAGAACCAGGGCGTCGAGGCGGCGCTCGAGCTCGATGACGAGCGCGTCACCGGTCTTGCCCTCGGCCTTCTTGGCGCGGTCGTAGGCACGCGCCATCTGGCGCTCGCTGATGTCGTACTGGGCGCGCAGACGCTGCTTCTCGAGCAGACGCACCTTGTAGTCAGAGTTCTGCTTGCGGCCACGGCCGTGCTCGCCCGGCGGGTAGGGGCGGGCTTCGAAGTACTTGACAGCCTTCGGCGTCAGCGCGATACCGAGCGCGCGTGACTTCTTGACCTTGGGACGCGACTGGTTAGGCACGTTCTCCAGACCTCCGTTGTAGGTTAGGTTAGGCTCACCTTACTCAAGGAGATCGCATGTCTCGCCCTGGGAACACCAAACGCATCACGGACAGCACAAAGAACGTCGACGCTTCACAGAGCATCGAGGCGACGGAGGTCCGATCAGCTCATGGTCAGCCGCGTCCCAGCGGGCTTGAAATCACTCGGATGCCGTCAGCAGCCGAGCGCACACGAACTCTCGTACAGAGTACATGCTCCGCGGTGGTGCTCATCCCGGGGCTGGACGGAGCACGTCCTGAGCAGCTGACACGTCCTGAGCAGCTGACACCTCGAGCACGGGTCGTGGGGCAGGACGGCGAGGTGTTCCTGCTGTTTCCGGCCGACTCACCGGCCGTGCGGGCCGCCACGCACGCGCAGGACGACGAGCTGTCCGCTGTGCTGGAGATCACCGACGTCGCGCCGGTCTCCGTGCCCCATCGTATCCGCGGCCGCGCCTGGGTCTCCGGCTGGCTCACCTGCGTACCCGGCCTGGCCGAGCGCGGCTTCATGATGCTGCGCCTGGAGGTGGGTGAGGCGTGCGTCGACGATCTGTGGGGTGCGGAGAGCGTGGAGCCGGAGGAGTTCGCGCAGGCGTCCGTCGATCCTCTCGTGACGCACGAGGCCGTCCTGCTGCAGCATCTGCACTCCGCACACGGCGAGCAGGTGCAGCGACTGTGCGGGCTGCTCGGCGAGCGGACGGACGGGAAGGGCGTGAACCGGCAGCGTGCGGTGCCGCTGGCGCTGGACCGGTTCGGGCTGCGGGTGCGGTTCGTGGGCGAGCGGTGCTTCGACGCGCGCTTCGACTTTCCCACGCCGGTACGCGATGTCACCGAGCTGCACCGGGCGATGCGCACGCTCTTCGAGGCCGCTTCGCGCTGACTGGCGTAGTCCGGCGCAGATTCGCGGGAGACTTCACCGCCCCTCGGCCCGACCCTCCGCGCGCAGCCGCTCGCGCACCTTCTCGACCACATCGGCGTAGCGCGCCTCCGCGCCGTACCGCGTGGGCTCGTAGTAGCGCTTGCCGTGCACCGCGTCCGGGGCGTACTGCTGGGGCGCGATCGCGCCCGGCACATCGTGCGGATAGACATAGCCCTGGGCATGGCCGAGCTTGGCCGCGCCCTTGTAGTGGCCGTCGCGCAGATGCGGCGGGACCGCTCCGGCCAGTCCGTTCCGTACGTCCGCGAGCGCGGCGCCGATGGCGGTGGTGGCGGCGTTCGACTTGGGGGCAAGCGCCAGCGCGATGGTGGCGTGGCTGAGGGTGAGGGCCGCCTCGGGGAAACCGATCATGGCCACGGCCTGGGCGGCGGCAACCGCCGTCGGCAGCGCCGTCGGGTCCGCGAGGCCGATGTCCTCGCTCGCCGAGATCATCAGCCGGCGGGCGATGAACCGCGGGTCCTCCCCCGCCTCGATCATGCGCGCCAGATAGTGCAGTGCCGCGTCCACATCGGAGCCGCGGATGGACTTGATGAGAGCGCTCGCCACGTCGTAGTGCTGATCGCCGTCGCGGTCGTACTTCACCGCAGCGCGGTCGACGGTCTCCTCCAGCGTCTGGAGGCTGATCGACTTCTCGCTCTTGTCGATCGCCGCGCCGGCCGCGGCCTCGAGCGCGGTCAGCGCCCGGCGGGCGTCGCCGCCCGCGATACGCAGCAGATGCGCCTCGGAGTCCTCGGGGAGTGCGACCACGCCGCCCAGTCCGCGCTCCGCGGTGAGCGCCCGGTGCAGCAGTCCGCTCAGATCCTCGTCGGTGAGCGATTCCAGGGTGAGCAGCAGGGAGCGGGAGAGCAGTGGGGAGATGATCGAAAAGTACGGGTTCTCGGTGGTGGCGGCGATCAGCGTGACCCAGCGGTTCTCCACGGCAGGCAGCAGAGAGTCCTGCTGCGCCTTGGAGAAGCGGTGGATCTCGTCGAGGAAGAGGACGGTCTCCTTGCCGAAGCCGCCGACAGCGCGGCGGGCGCCGTCGATGACCGCCCGGACCTCCTTGACGCCCGCGGTGATCGCGGAGAGCTCCACAAAGCGCTTGTTGGTGGCCTTGGAGACGACGTACGCGAGGGTCGTCTTGCCGATGCCGGGCGGGCCCCAGAGGATCACGGACGAGGGGCCGGCGGGGCCGCCGCCGCCTTCGCCGACGAGTCGGCGAAGCGGCGATCCCGGCTTCAACAGATGCTGCTGGCCGACGACTTCATCGAGGGTGCGCGGACGCATCCGAACGGCCAGGGGGCTGCTGGACGGATCCTTCTCCTGGCGTTCTTCGGCTGCGGCGGTAAAGAGGTCGGGCTCCACGCTGTGAAGCCTACTGGGGGGTCCGGGGGTGTCCCCCGGGAGGATGCTGTAGGCCACTGACAGCGCCGGCCGGCCCACCGACTCCGCCGTCCGGCCGGGTCAGCTGGTCCAGAAGTCCCACCAGCGGGTCAGGATCAGCATCCCGATGATCCCGATCCACAGCACCGGCGGCATCCAGTGGAACTCCAGCAGTCCCTTTCGCAGCCCCTCCGGGACCTTGATGACGTAGTGCCTGATGTTGTGCAGAGTGACGTAGCAGAACATCACAATCGTGGCGACCCAGGCCAGCGAGCACCACAGGCACAGCGAGTTGATGTTGTACAGCGACTGGTACTGCAGCCAGGTGCAGAAACCGACGCCGAAGAGACAGCCGGCGTTGAGACCGAGCCAGTACCAGCGGCGGTAGCGAGCCCCGGCCAGCAGCGCGACCCCGATGGCGATCACCATCGAGTACGCCACCAGACCCATCATCGGATTCGGGAACCCGAACGCCGTTGCCTGGTCGCTCTTCATGATGTTGCCGCAGGAGACGACCGGGTTCAGACTGCAGCCCGGCGTGAACGACGGGTCCTCCGCCAGCTTGATCTTGTCGATCGTGATCACCCACGAGGCCAGCAGCCCCGCCGCACCCGTGATCACCAGCAGCCAGGCGAAGGCACGACTGCCACCGATCGTGCCCTTGGAGCCGTTCGTGCGCTCAGAGGACGCGTCGTCAACCGCTGCAGTCGTCATATCGCCGTTCCATCGCTCAGTAGCTGTCCGGGGCACGGTCATTCTGCCGCACCCGCCCCCGTGTCCACCGTTCGATGGACATAAGGATGTACGGACGGTCGTCCCCAGTGACTCATCGGGGCGAGCAGTCTGAGGGCATGACAGAACTCGCAGTGAACGTACGCGGACTGCGCAAGCGGTACGGCGATGTGACAGCGGTGGACGACCTCGACCTGGGCATTGCCCGTGGTGAGGTCTTCGGCATCCTCGGCCCCAACGGCGCGGGCAAGAGCACCACGGTGGAGATACTCCAGGGTCACCGGAGCCGGGACGCGGGCGAGGTGAGCGTCCTCGGTTCGGATCCCGCGACCGGAAACCGCCGGTGGCGCTCCAGGATCGGCATCGTCTGGCAGGACGAATCCGCACCCGCCGAGTTGACGGTCCGCGAGACGGTGTCCCATTTCGCCCGCTACTACCCGAAGCCGCGCGACCCCGAGGAGATCATCGCCCTGGTGGGTCTGGAGCAGAAGGCGACCAGCCGGATCAAGGCGCTCTCCGGCGGGCAGCGGCGCCGGCTCGATGTGGCGCTCGGTGTCATCGGCGATCCCGAACTGCTGCTGCTCGACGAGCCGACCACCGGCTTCGACCCGGGCGCCCGCCGCCAGTTCTGGGACCTGATCAAGCGCCTGGCGGACGACGGCACCACCATCGTGCTGACCACGCACTACCTGGAGGAGGCCGAGGCCCTCTCCGACCGGCTCGCGGTCATCGCCGCGGGAAAGGTGGTGGCCGAGGGAACTCCGGCCGCCCTGCGTCAGGAGTACGGCACGCAGGCCACCGTCGGCTGGACAGACACGGACGGCACGCCCCGCACCGAGCGGACGCCGACCCCGACCCGTACCGTCGCCGAGCTCACCCGCAAGTTCGACGGCGAGATCCCCGGCCTGCTGATCACCCGGCCGACCCTGGAAGACGTCTATCTGCGGCTCACCGGACAGGAGACGGAACGATGACCACGGTCACGGATCTCACGAGCGACCGACGCACCGCTTCGGCCCGCCTCCCCGGCGCCTGGCAACTGGGGCTGCTGCGCGGGGGGCTGGAGATACGCGGCTTCTTCCGCCAGCGCGACCAGGCCATCTTCACCTTCGCGTTCCCGATCGTCTTTCTCTTCCTCTTCGCGTCGATCTTCAACGACGACGTGAAGGGCGCGGGCATCAACGCCTCACAGCTGTATGTGCCCGCGATGATCGCGGCGGGCATCATGTCGACGAGCTTCCAGTCCCTCGGCATCTCCATCGCGATCGAGCGGGACGAGAAGCAGCTGCGGCGGCTGCGCGGGACACCGATGCCGCCCGCCGCGTACTTCCTCGGCAAGGTCTGGCTCGTACTGGTCACCGGGCTGCTGGAGACGGTGGCGCTGCTGGTCGTCGGGACGGTATTCTACGACGTCGATCTTCCCGGCACCGTCGGCGAATGGCTCACCTTCGGCTGGATCTTCGCCCTGGGAATCACCGGCTGCGCGCTCCTCGGCATCGCGATCAGCAGCGTACCGAAGTCCGGGGCGAGCGCGACCTCCGTGGTCGTCCTCCCCTTCCTGGTCCTGCAGTTCATCTCCGGGGTATACATCTCGATCAACACCATCCCGGACTGGATGCTGAACGTCAGCGCGGTGCTCCCGCTGAAGTGGATGTGCCAGGGTCTGCGCGGGGTGTTCCTGCCCGAGTCGGCCTCCGTGCTGGAGCAGGCGGGCAGTTGGGAGTACGGCCGCATCGCCCTGGTGCTGGGCGCCTGGTGCATCGGAGGATTGGTGCTGTGTCTGCTGACCTTCCGCTGGAAGAGCCGTCGCGACGGCTGAGCGAGCCGGCCGGGGCGCGCGACTCGGACGCGTGGGAAGGCAGCTTCCTGCCCTGGGACGTGTACTTCGCCGTGGTGTGGGTGGCCACGCTGGTCTTCACCCTCGGCGCGCCGAGTTCCAGCGAGCCCGTGCGGATGATCGCCGCCGCTCTGTTCGTCCTGCCCGCTCCCTGGTACGTCTGGGTCGGGCGGGCCGAGCTGCTGAGGCAGGGCGTGGACGAGCAGAGAGCACTGCGCTACATCGGCGGGGCGGTGCTGCTCTTCCTCGCTCCGGCGATCCTGGTGGGCGAGACGCGCATCGCGACGTTCGCACTCGTTCCGCAGTGCTTCATAGTGCTGCGGCTGCGGCTCGCCCTTGTTTTCGTGGCGGTGATCAACATCGCTCCGGTGCTGGGATGGGCCGCCCTGTGGCAACCCGACGGCCGAACCGTCTTCTTCCAGTCCCTGTTCGCCCTGGTTGCCCTGGTCTTCTCGACGGTCCAGGGCAGCTGGATCATCCGGATCATCGGGCAGAGCATGGACCGGGCCGCGCTGATCGCCGAACTCGAAGCCAGCCGGGAGGAGATCGCCCGGCTCTCGGCCGACCGCGGCGCTCTGGCCGAGCGGGAGCGGATGTCCCGCGAGATCCATGACACGCTCGCGCAGGGCTTCACCAGTCTGCTGATGCTCCTTCAGGCGGTCGACTCGGAGCTGGAGCGCGATCTGCCGCAGGCACGCCGCCATCTGGATCTGATGGCCGACACCGCGCGCCAGAACCTCGCCGAGGCGCGCGCCCTGGTCGCGGGCGGGGCACCGGCGGATCTGGACGGCAACTCCCTGCCGGACGCGCTCCGCAGGCTGGCCGCGCGCCATGGCGACACCGCGTCCGTGGAGGTGACGGGCACCGCGCGACCGCTGGCGCCCGCACTGGAGGTGGTTGCACTGCGCACCTGCCAGGAGGCCCTCGCCAATGCCACGAAGCACGCCGGGCCGGACGCGACGGTGACCGTCTCGCTCGCGTACACCGAGGGCGAGCTCTCCGTGTCCGTACGGGACGACGGCTGCGGCTTCGACGAATCGGTGCCGCTGCGGGGGTACGGGCTCAATGGGCTGCGGGCCCGGGCAGCGGAAGTGGGCGGGCACGCGCAGGTGCGCAGCACTCGGGGTCGGGGCACGACCGTCGCCGTACGCCTTCCGCTGCCCGCGCCGACGGCCGCGCGCCCGCCGGAGTCCTCGACGCCCGCCCCGTGCCCGTCCGTGCCCGCGGACGAGCCGTTTCCCGGCCGCCTGCCCAAGCACGCGCCAGACCCTTTGCCCGAGCCCGACAGGAGCCGCACGTGATCCGCATTCTGCTCGCCGACGACCATCCCGTCGTACGGGAGGGCCTGCGCGGGATGCTCGGCGCCGAACCCGATCTGACGGTCGTCGGCGAGGCGTCGAGCGGGCCGCAGGCGGAGGCGCTCAGCGCCGAACTGCGGCCGGACATCGTCCTGATGGACCTGCGGATGCCGGGCGGCGGCGGTGTGGAGTCGATCGACCGGATGCGGGCGGCGGGCCTGGCGTGCCGGGTGATCGTGCTGACGACGTACGAGACGGACACCGACATCCTGCGTGCCGTGGAGGCGGGCGCGGCGGGCTATCTGCTCAAGGACCTGGCCCGGGGCGAACTGGCCGACGCGGTACGGGCGGCAGCCCGCGGCGAGACCGTGCTCGCCCCTTCGGTGGCCGCGCGCCTCGTCGACCAGCTGCGCAGGGCGCCGACCCGGCCGCGGCTGTCGGAGCGGGAGACGGCGGTGCTGCGGCTGGTCGCGGAAGGGTGCACGAATGCGGAGATCGGCCGCCGCCTGTACATCGGCGAGTCGACGGTGAAGACGCACATGCTGCGGATCTTCGGGAAGCTGGACGTCGACGACCGCACGGCCGCGGTGACGAGCGCGATGCGGCACGGACTGCTGTGAGGACTCCGCCGGCCGGCCCGGGATTCGGGCCCGCC
>NZ_JBHWWF010000068.1:12991-21478 GCF_042736455.1 Streptomyces sp. NPDC060064 | reverse complement strand
GGGACCGCACCTCGCGGTCCGGGCCCACGGCTGTGATCAGGCCTGGTTCTCCTGCAGCTCCTCGGGCGCGCTGACGCCCTCGGCACGCTCGCGCATCTTGCGCACCAGCTCCTGCTTCTGGTCGGCGGCCGCCTTGCGATCGGCGTTGCGCGCGGGACCGTTGCCCTGCTGGTCGGCGCGCGACAGCTTCTTGCGCTGTCCGCCCACGCCGAGAAGGTTGTTCCGGCTCTTGGCCATGGGGTTCTCCCATTTGTGGTGAGAAGTGACTGGGGAATCGTCAGACGGGGGCGGGAGTCGACCGCCGCCCTCTCACTCGTAGATCGGGAGATACGCATACATGCGGGCCACGGTACCCCGCCGGGGACAGTGGGGACACCTGGTTTGTTCGCGCGGGCGGCGCGGGCGAACTGGTCGAGCAGCTGCGGAAGATCATCAGGCGCTCGGGTCCACCGTTGCCTGGTGTGCCTCGACGAGGTGTTCCTCGGCTTTGAGCCAGGGCAGAAACTGCGCCCCCTTGCGCCAGCCACAGGTGTCGCAGGTCAGTGTCCGCTGCAAGCCTGATTTCTGTACATGCACGACATGCTCACGGCCGTGCTGATCCCATCTGCTGACCTTGCTTGTGGTCATGGACGGCATCGTTCCTCCTGGTGACGAGTGCGCCCAGTGTGCAGCACGTTCAACATCAACGGCACCACCTTGTCGAGCTGTTGCTCCAGTCGTCGCCCGCCGGGTGCTCAGGCGCCACCTTCCAGGAAGCGGAGTACCGCCAGCACCCTGCGGTGATCTGCGCCGACGCGCGGCAGGTCGAGCTTGGCGAGGATGCTGTTGATGTGTTTCGCGACGGCGCTTTCGCTGATCACCAGCCGGTCGGCGATTCCGGCGTTGGAGCGGCCCTCCGCCATCAGCGCGAGCACGTCCCGTTCGCGCTCGGTCAGCCGC
Organism: Streptomyces sp. NPDC060064; assembly: GCF_042736455.1. Classification (NCBI taxonomy): domain Bacteria; kingdom Bacillati; phylum Actinomycetota; class Actinomycetes; order Kitasatosporales; family Streptomycetaceae; genus Streptomyces; species Streptomyces sp. NPDC060064. The sequence continues at coordinate 20,539 of NZ_JBHWWF010000068.1, read as the reverse complement.
TCCAGCGGATCGCTCTGCCGCCGCACCAGGAGCTGTGCGACGACCTGCGGGTCGAGGGCGGTTCCGCCATCGGCGACCCGTCGCAGCACTTCGATGAACTCCTCGACGTCCGCTACGCGTTGTTTGAGGAGGTAGCCGATGCCGCTGGTGTTGGCTGCGATGAGCTCGGCGGCGTACCGCTCCTCCACGTACTGCGACAGCATCAGGACGGCGGTGTCCGGCCACTGCTGTCTGAGCCGGAGTGCGGCCCGTACGCCTTCGTCGGTGAAGCCGGGCGGCATCCGGACATCGACGACGGCTATGTCGGGGCGGTGTTCCCCGACCGCGGCCAACAGCCCTTCGGCGTCGCCGGTTTCCGCGACGACCTCGAATCCGGCCATCTCGAGGATCTTGACCACGCCGACCCTGAGCAGGACGGAATCCTCGGCGATCACAGCGCGCACGGCAGCTCCACAGTCATGACGGTCGGGCCCCCGGTGGGGCTGCTCATGCGGAAGGTCCCGTCGACGGACCCCACGCGTTGGGCGAGTCCTTTGAGACCGGTACCGCCGGCCGGATCGGCGCCGCCCGCGCCGTCGTCGGCGACGACCACCCGCAGTATCTCGCCCAGTCGGGACACGGTCACATCGGCACGGGTCGCGTGCGCGTGCTTGGCGATGTTGGTGAGGGCCTCGGAGACGACGAAGTAGGCGACTGCTTCGACGGCGGGGGCGGCTCGCTGCGGCAGGTCGACCCGTAGCCGTACGGGCAGTGGAGCGCGGGCGGCCAGGCCGGAGAGGGCTGCGTCGAGGCCGAGTTCGTCGAGTACGGACGGGTGGAGGCCGCGCACGAGATGGCTGAGTTCCTCGATCGACTCCTTGGCTTCGCGGTGTGCGTCGTCGATCACTTGCCGTACCTCGGGCGGCAGGTCCTTGAGTGTCACTTTGGCGATCCCGAGGTTCAGTGCCAGGGATACGAGCCGTTGCTGGGCGCCGTCGTGGAGATCGCGTTCGATGCGGCGGCGTTCGGCGTGGGCGGCGTCGACGGCTCCGGCCCGGCTTTCGGTGAGGTCTTCGACGCGCTGCTCGAGTTCCTCGGCCCGGGTGTCCCTCAGGAGGGTGGGGGCGATGCGGTTCTCCAGCCGTACCAGGGCTCCGGCGAGGCTCGGCACGGCGGCCAGTGCGACCGCGCCGGCGGCCATGACGTAGGCGGCCTGGGTGGTGTAGCCGGGGTGGTCGAACCGCCAGGACGCCGGCAGCAGCATGATCCAGGCGTAGATGGTGGTGGCGGCCGCGCCGGCCACAAGGAGCGCGAGGACGAGCAGTTCGAGTATCCCGAGGCAGGGCCCGACGAGGCAGTTGTACGCGAACTGCCGTCTCGCCACGGCGAATCGGAGCCGGGGCAGGTCCACACCGCACAGTTCGCGATAGCGCCATCGGTGGGCCTCGGTAAGGCCGAATCCGGCGATGGCGATCAGGGCAACGGGGACGGGAAGGATCACCGGGGCGTCGGAGGAGGTGCCGCTGAAGGTTGCGACGGCCAGTCTCGCGGCCCAGAGGAACAACGGTGCTGTGACGAGGTGCAGGAGCATCCCGGTGGCGATGAAGGACATGTCGCGCCGCAGCCGGGTGAGGGAGCGGCGGAGCCGGGGCGGGATGGTCATGATCAAACCGTATGTGGTGGGCATGTCCGGCCGCCATGAAGCCTGTTGCCGGTTCCGGGGTGCAACTGGTGCCACCCCAAGTCGGCAAGCAGTGTTACTGACTGTGACGACACGGAACAGGAGTGTTGATCACGAGCCCGAAGGCCGGGTTCGTGACTGCCGAAAGAGGCGCGCTCCATGGCTCTCATTGCCTTCAACTCCCCTGTCGCCACTGCCCGGTTGCCCAGGTGGCAGGGCCGGTTGCTGACCGGTGCGGGCCTGACTCTGCTGCCCTGGATGGGGTTTCTGGCGGCGACGCTTCCGCCGGGCGAAGCGGCGGCATGGGTGGCGCTGGACGCTCTGGAGGCGGCCTGTCTGCTGACGGCGGGCAGTCGGCTCGTACGGGGCGGGGGCGGCCATCGGGCGGCGGCGGCCGGTGCCGCGCTGCTGCTGGTGGCCGATGCCTGTGCGGACCTGCTGACGTCGGCGCCGGGCGCCGAGCTGGCGCAGGCGGTGGCGATGGCGGTGTGTGCGGAGCTGCCGCTGGCGGCCCTGTGCATGGACCTTGCCGTACGGACACATGCGAGGGCCGGCCGGGCTCCTGGCCCGGCCGGCCCTCGAACGTCAGCGAGCGGTCAGCAGCCGAGCAGGCGGCTGCCCAGGTAGCCCTGGATCTGGTCCAGGGAGACGCGCTCCTGCTTCATGGTGTCGCGCTCGCGCACGGTGACCGCGTTGTCGTCGAGGGTGTCGAAGTCGACGGTGACGCAGTACGGCGTGCCGATCTCGTCCTGGCGGCGGTAGCGGCGGCCGATGGCGCCGGCGTCGTCGAACTCGATGTTCCAGTTCTTGCGCAGGTCGGTGGCGAGGCCCTTGGCCTTCGGCGACAGCTGCGGGTTGCGGGAGAGCGGCAGCACGGCGACCTTGACCGGCGCGAGGCGCGGGTCGAGGCGCATCACGGCGCGCTTCTCCATGACGCCCTTGGCGTTGGGCGCCTCGTCCTCGTTGTACGCGTCGAGGAGGAAGGCGAGCATGGCGCGGCCGACACCGGCGGCGGGCTCGATGACGTACGGGGTCCAGCGCTCGCCGGCTTCCTGGTCGAAGTACGACAGGTCGTGGCCGGAGGCCTTGGAGTGCGCGGAGAGGTCGTAGTCGGTGCGGTTGGCGACGCCCTCGAGCTCGCCCCACTCGCTGCCGCCGAAGCTGAAGCGGTACTCGATGTCGGCGGTGCGCTTGGAGTAGTGGGAGAGCTTCTCGGCCGGGTGCTCGTACCAGCGCATGTTCTCCTCACGGAGACCAAGGTCGCGGTACCAGTTCCAGCGCTGCTCCATCCAGTATTCCTGCCACTGCTCGTCCTCACCGGGCTTGACGAAGAACTCCATCTCCATCTGCTCGAACTCGCGGGTGCGGAAGATGAAGTTGCCGGGAGTGATCTCGTTCCGGAAGGACTTGCCCATCTGCGCGATGCCGAACGGCGGCTTCTTGCGCGAGGTCTGCTGCACCTGGCCGAAGTTGGTGAAGATGCCCTGCGCGGTCTCGGGGCGCAGGTAGGCGACCGAGCCGGAGTCCTGCGTCGGGCCGAGGTGCGTGGAGAGCAGGCCGGAGAAGCTCTTGGGCTCGGTGAAGGTGCCCTTGTTGCCGCAGTTGGGGCAGTTGAGGTCGGCGAGGCCGTGCTCGGGGGCCTTGCCGTGCTTCTCCTCGTACGCCTCTTCCAGATGGTCCGCGCGGAAGCGCTTGTGACAGGAGGTGCACTCGGTGAGCGGGTCGGTGAAGGTGGCGACGTGACCGGAGGCCTCCCAGACCTCGCTGGCCAGGATCACCGACGAGTCGATACCGACGACGTCCTCGCGCGAGGTGACCATGTAGCGCCACCACTGGCGCTTGATGTTCTCCTTCAGCTCGACACCCAGCGGCCCGTAGTCCCAGGCGGCGCGCTGACCACCGTAGATCTCGCTGCACGGGTAGACGAAGCCACGGCGCTTGCTCAGGTTGACGATGGTGTCGATCTTGTCGGCGGCCACGGTGCTCTCTTCATTACGACGACGACGAACGGCGAATGCTTCAGGTTACCGGCGGCCGCACCCCCTGGATCAAATCGGTTCCGGGTACGGGGAGCTCAGCAGCTTTGTTGACAATCGTTTCCAGTTTTGTTGAAAATGACTGTCATGAACGTACGCCGCCTCATACCCACCAGTGCCGCCGCCGGAGCCGTCGCCCTCGGCCTCATGACCGTCTCCGCCTGCTCCAGCTCCAATGCCGCCGACGACGGCAGCGGCGGCAAGCTGAAGGTGGTGGCGTCGTTCTATCCGATGCAGTACCTCGCCGAGGAGATCGGCGGCGACCACGTCTCCGTCTCGACCCTCACCAAGCCGGGCGTCGAGCCGCATGAGCTTGAGCTCGAGCCCCGCCAGACCGCCGAGCTGAACGAGGCGGGCTACATCCTCTACCTCAAGGGCATCCAGCCCGCCGTCGACAAGGCCATCGCCCAGTCCGAGGCGAAGAACAAGGTCGACGCCGCCGGTCTCACCAAGCTCGAGCACCACGGCACCGAGGGCGGCCACAGCCACGAGGGCGAAGAAGCCGGCCACGACGAGCACGGGCATGCGGGCGAGGGCGAGGCGGGCGCCGACCCGCACATCTGGCTCGACCCGGTGAAGTACGCCGAGGTCGCCAAGGGCGTCGGAAAGTCCCTCGAGAAGGCCGACCCGGACCACGCCGCGGACTACCGGAAGAACACCGACGCGCTGGTCACGAAGCTCGACGGGCTGAACCGCACATACCAACAGGGCCTGAAGAACACGGCCACCAAGACCTTTTTCACCACCCACTCCGCCTTCGGCTACCTCGCCGAGCGCTACGGCCTGGACCAGGAGGGCATCGCGGGCCTCGACCCCGAGTCCGAGCCCAGCCCGGCCCGTATCAAGGACCTCCAGGCCATCGCGAAGAAGGACAAGGTCACCACCGTCTTCTTCGAGACGCTCGCCAGCGACAAGACCGCCAAGACCCTCGCCAAGGACGCCGGACTGAAGACGGACGTCCTCGACCCGCTCGAAGGAATTACGGACAAGTCCAAGGGCGCCGACTACATCGAGGTGATGCAGTCCAACCTCGCCGCGCTGCAGAAAGCTCTCGGCGCGAAGTGACATCGATCGGTACGCACACACCGGAGGCCCGAGACATGGAGCCCGTCATATCCGTCCGCGGGGCCCAGGCCACGCTCGGCTCGCGCCCGGTACTGCGCGGCATCGACCTCACCGTCCAGCGCGGTGAGGTCGTCGCCCTGCTCGGTGCCAACGGCTCGGGGAAGTCGACGGCCGTGCGTTCCGTGATCGGTCAAGTGCCGCTCACCGGCGGCGAGATCGCCCTGTTCGGCACGGAACTGCGCCGATTCCGCGAGTGGGCGCGCATCGGTTACGTACCGCAGCGCACGACCGCCGCGAGCGGTGTGCCCGCGACGGTGCGCGAAGTCGTCTCCTCGGGCCGGCTGTCGCGTACGAGGCTGGGCCGGCAGTCCCGCGCGGACCGGGCCGCCGTCGAGCGCGCCATCGAGCTCGTCGGGCTCACCGACCGCGCCAAGGACTCCGTGAACGCGCTCTCCGGCGGCCAGCACCAGCGGGTCCTCATAGCCCGCGCGCTCGCCTCCGAGCCCGAACTGCTGATCATGGACGAGCCGATGGCGGGCGTCGACCTGGGCAGCCAGGAGATCCTCGCCGGAACACTGCGCGAGCAGGTCGCGGCCGGGACGACAGTCCTGCTGGTCCTGCACGAGCTCGGACCGCTGGAGCCCCTGATCGACCGCGCGGTGGTGCTGCGCGACGGCTGTGTGGTCCATGACGGGCCGCCACCGAAGGCCGTGGGTCAGCATGCGCTGCCCGGCCACGACCACGTACATCCGCATGCGGCCGACGAGCCGCTCCGCACGGGACTGCTGACCTGATCATGGAAATCCTCGACACTGCTTTCATGCAGCGGGCGCTCATCGCGGCCGTGCTGGTCGGCATCACGGCACCCGCCATCGGCATCCATCTGGTGCAGCGCCGCCAGGCGCTGATGGGCGACGGCATCGGCCATGTCGCGATGACCGGCGTCGGCCTCGGCTTCCTGCTGTCGACCAACCCGATCTGGATGGCGACGCTCGTCTCGATCGTGGGCGCGGTCACCATGGAACTGATCCGGATGTACGGACGCACTCGCGGCGATATCGCGCTGGCGATGCTCTTCTACGGCGGTATGGCCGGCGGTGTGCTGCTGATCAACCTCTCGGACACCGGCTCCACGGCCAATCTCAGCTCGTTCCTGTTCGGCTCGCTCTCCACCGTCTCCGACGCGGACCTCACCGCGATTCTGCTGCTGGCCGCCTTTGTGGTGCTGGTCTCGCTGGGGCTGCGCAGGCAGTTGTTCGCGGTCAGCCAGGACGAGGAGTTCGCGCGGGTCACCGGTCTGCCGGTGCGTGCGCTGAATCTCCTGATCGCGGTGACCGCGGCGGTCACCGTCAGTGTGGCGATGCGGGTGGTCGGGCTGCTGCTGGTCAGCGCGCTGATGGTGGTGCCGGTGGCCGCGGCGCAGCAGATTTCGCGGTCCTTCAAGGCCACGTTCGCGCTGGCGGTGGGGATCGGTGTGACGGTCGCACTGGCCGGAACGACCACCTCCTACTACCAGGATGTGCCGCCGGGCGCGACGATAGTGCTGCTCGCCATCGGCATCTTCGTGGTGCTGACCGCACTCGCCACACCCCTGGCGAGGCGGCGTGCGCGCACACTGGAGGCGAGCGGGGCGGAGTGCACCGTGGACATGCCCGGCACGCGACCGCCCGGCGACGACGTCAAGGTCTGAGCTCAGGCCTGGCAGAATGGCCCGACATATGTGCGGGCGAACGAGGAGGCACCTGTGGCGACGGCGCCAACCGGCGGAAATGCAGCCCCAGTGCGGGGCCGGTCGACCCGGCAGCGGACCGCGGTTGCGGCGGCGCTCGACGAGGTGGACGAGTTCCGCAGCGCGCAGGAGCTGCATGACATGCTCAAGCACCGCGGCGACTCGGTGGGCCTGACGACGGTCTACCGCACGCTGCAGTCGCTCGCGGACGCGGGCGAGGTGGATGTGCTGCGCACGTCCGACGGCGAGTCGGTGTACCGGCGCTGCTCGACCGACGACCACCATCACCATCTGGTGTGCCGGGTCTGCGGAAAGGCCGTCGAGGTCGAGGGGCCTGCGGTGGAGCAGTGGGCGGAGACGATCGCGTCGCAGCACGGGTACGTGAATGTGGCGCACACGGTGGAGATCTTCGGTACGTGCGCGGAGTGCGCGGGCTCCTCGGCGGAGGGCTGACGGCTCCTCGGCGGAGGGCGGACCGGGGTTGAGCTCCGGGCGCCCTGGGGCGGCGCCCCCGCAATGCGATGGGATGCCCGTCCCGGGTGCCCGTCTCCGGCTTGCCCGGTCCCTGGGGCGCGGGCGCGGGGTTTGGCGCGTCCCCCGGGGCGCGGGCGCTCGGGTGCCGTGTCCTCTGAGTGCCCCGTCCCCGGGGCGCGGGCGCTCGGGTGCCGTCTCCCCTGAGTGCCCCGTCCCCGGGTGCGGGCTCGTGGCGCCCGGGCGCGCCCCGAGCCGAGCGCGCACCGAGCCGAGCGCGCACCGTTGGGGCCGCTCCGGGGCTCGTGTCCTGGACTGCTTTCCTCACCGCGCTTCGCGCGAGTTGCGACGCTTTACGTCCAGAACACGACCCCTGCGCGTCCCCTGCCAGCGACGGACCAGGGCTCCTCGGGTTCCCGTCGGCGTTCAGCGCCCCCGGGTTCGCGACGCGAAGCCGCCGCTCCCGGGGGCACGGCTCCGCCGCTTGTGGTCTGCGACGCTTTACGTCCAGAACACGACCCCTGCGCGTCCCCTGCCAGCGACGGACCAGGGCTCCTCGGGTTCCCGTCGGCGTTCAGCGCCCCCGG
>NZ_JBHWWF010000068.1:0-12891 GCF_042736455.1 Streptomyces sp. NPDC060064 | reverse complement strand
GTTCGCGGCGCGAAGCCGCCGCACCGGGGGTGTCGAGGCGTCAGCCCCCAACGTCCTCCCGCTCGGAGGGACCCTCTGCCTGCGGCCGCGGCACGAAGCTGCCGCAAGCGGGTGTGGGGGCTCCAGCCCCCAACGCCCGTCCCCTGCAGGCAAGCCGCGCCTGCGCTCTGCGGCGCGAAGCTGCCGCTCCGGGGTGGGGGGGCGTCAGCTCCCTCAACAGGGGGCCTGGGGGCGCCGCCCCCAGTTTCGGGAAGGGGCGGGGTGGGGGAAATCCCCCGCTCACGCAGACGTGCCCTCGGGCCGCCCCCGCATCGCCTCGAGCTCCTCGTTCGGGATCGCGCCGCCGAAGCGGCGGTCGCGCTGCGCGTACTCCAGGCAGGCACGCCACAGATCGCGGCGGTCGAAGTCCGGCCACAGCACGTCCTGGAACACCATCTCGGCGTAACTGCTCTGCCAGATCAGGTAATTGGAGGTGCGCTGCTCGCCGCTCGGGCGCAGGAACAGGTCCACGTCCGGCATGTCCGGGTAGTACAGGTACTTGGCGAAGGTCTTCTCGTTGACCTTGGACGGGTCCAGCCTGCCCGCCGCCACATCGCGCGCGATGGCCTGCGCCGCGTCCGCAACCTCCGCGCGGCCGCCGTAGTTGACGCAGAAGTACAGCGTCATCTTGTCGTTGTCCTTGGTCTGCTCCTGGGCGACCTGGAGCTCCTGGACGACCGACTTCCACATCTTCGGCATCCGGCCGACCCAGCGGATACGGATGCCGAGTTCGTCCATCTCGTCGCGGCGGCGCCGGATGACGTCCCGGTTGAAGTTCATCAGGAAGCGCACCTCGTCGGGCGAGCGCTTCCAGTTCTCGGTGGAGAAGGCGTACAGGGAGAGGTTCTTGACGCCCATCTCGATGCAGCCCTTGAGTACGTCGAGGACGACGCCCTCGCCGACCTTGTGCCCTTCGGTCCGCGGCAGCCCGCGCTCCTTGGCCCAGCGGCCGTTGCCGTCCATGACGCACGCCACATGGTTCGGCACCAGCTCGCCCGGGATCTTCGGCGGGCGCGCGCCGGAGGGGTGCGGCTCGGGGACCTTGTACTCGCGGCGGGACCGGCCCAGGATTCCGCGTCGTGCCATGCGGTTCACATCTCCTATTTCTCTACTTCGACGTACCTCAGCGAGCGCAGGCCGCGCTCCAGGTGCCAGTGCAGATAGGCGGACACGAGCCCGCTGCCCTCCCGGACGTGGCGCGCCTCGCACGCGTCCGCCGTCGGCCAGTCACCGGTCAGCAGCGCGCTGAGCAGCCCGATGGCCTCCGCAGAGGGTACGACGCTGCCGGGCACCCGGCAGTCGCCGCATATGACGCCGCCGGCGGCGACGGAGAAGAACCGGTTCGGCCCGTGCAGGCCGCATTTCGCGCAGTCGTCGAAGCTGGGTGCGTAGCCGTTGACGGCGAGGGAGCGCAGCAGGAACGCGTCGAGGACGAGATTCGGGGCGTGCTCGCCGCGGGCGAGGGTGCGCAGGGCGCCGACGAGGAGGAGGTACTGCTGGACGGCGGGCTCGCCCTCGTGGTCGGTGAACCGTTCGGCGGTCTCCAGCATGGCGGTGCCGGCGGTGTAGCGGGCGTAGTCGGTGACGATGGCGCCGCCGTACGGAGCGATGGTCTCGCTCTGGGTGCAGAGCGGGAGCCCGCGGCCGACGAGTTCGCTGCCGCGCGCGAAGAACTGCACATCGACGTGCGAGAAGGGCTCGAGCCGGGCACCGAACTTGGACTTGGTGCGCCGGACGCCACGGGCGACGGCACGGACGCGGCCGTGACTGCGGGTGAGCAGCGTGATGATGCGGTCGGCCTCGCCCAGTTTCTGGGTGCGGAGGACGACGCCGTCGTCACGGAACAGGCTCATGCGGTCATTGTCCCGTACGGAGCGCCGCCCACCGCCATCGGATGGTCAATCCTCCACACGCTCCTCAAGGCGTACGGTCACCGAGTCTCCGGCCTCCTTGCCGATCGCCTTGCGTACGTCGGCCTTGACCGGCAGCTTGTGCGTGCCGTCGCCCAGAGCCATGAAGGAGCTCCGGAACGGGTGACCGTCAATCGTGCCCCGGACCTTGACCAGGCCCCGGGTGCCGAAGTACTCGACCGACTCGGGCCACACCAGATAGGTCCAGCCGCCCTTCGCAGGGCTCTTCTGCAGCGTTGCGCTGAATTGTTTGTCCATGCAGATATGACGGCGCGAGGCGGCCGGACTCATCGCACCCCTCCGGATGCCTGGCGGAGCAGGTCCGGTCGGGTTTCGCGATGAACCATTCCATAGAAGAATTGGACGGACACCTCTGACGTGCAGGCCACGCCACCATTGCAGCGATCGGGGCCAGCGTGTCGTCCAGCGATACCAGGTCGAGTACGCACCCCTTCGGCATTACGAGCGCTGAAGGTGCGGCGGAGCGTGACGACGTACTGACTGCTGCCGTCCTCAAAGCCGTCGAGGTGACCGGGGCCCATGCGGGGAGTGTGTTCCTGATCTCGCGCAACCGTCACACGCTGGTACTCGCCGCAACGGCCGGGATGCCGCCTTCCCTGCTCGGCGGCTGGCGGCGTATTCCTGTGAACAGTCCCATCCCCGTGGCGGAGGCGTTCCGCTCCAGGCGGACGGTCCATCTGGTCGACGCCGATGAGACCATGCGGCGATTTCCTCAGCTCGCAGTGGCATTGCCCTACCCTTTCGGCTCCGCCTCCGTACCGGTCACGGCGGGGCAGGAGACCTTTGGGTCCATGGCTGTGGTGTGGGCAGCCAGGGCCGACGGGAAAGGGCTGTCCAAGTCGCAGCGACGGCAGTTGCGCACCGCGGCCGGCCGCCTCGGCGTATCGCTCGCCGAGCTGACCGCGCGCGGCGCCGACGTCGGGTGCGACATGGAGACCGTTCCGGTGGAGGTCCCGGTACCTTCCGCCTCGGCGGTACGGGTAGGCCTGTTCGACTGGAACCTCGACACCGGAGCCCTCGAAGCCGATGCCACGTTGTGTGCGATCTTCGGCCTCGCCCCGGACGAGTACGACGGACGAGCGGCCACGCTGGCGGCCCAGGTGCACCTCGCGGACCGTCCCGGTTTCCGGGCTGCCGCCCGTACTGCGGTCGAGGAGGGCCGCGTCCTCGCCCAGGACATGCGCGTGCCGGAGAAGGGCGGCGGTCACCGCACCATCGGGCTGTGGGGCCGGGTACCCGAGACCGCCGCCGGCCGGGAGGCGCGGCCCCATCTGGTGGGCGGGGTCCTTGACCTCGGGGCCGGTATGGCCGCCGTCGCGGCGATCGAACGTCTCACGGACGGCTTCTTCTCGCTCGACCGAGAGGGTCGGGTGACCTACGCCAACCACACTCTGATGCGGTTGCTGCGCGTACGCAGGCAGGATCTGGTGGGCCGACGCCCCTGGGACGTCCTGCCGTGGCTGGCCGATCCCGCCTACGAAGACCGTTTCCGGGCCGCCAGGGTCTCCCAGCAGCCCGTCTCCTTCCTGGCCCAATCCCCCGACCAGTGGCTTGTGTTCTCGCTCCGCCCGGATGCGCAGGGCATGACCGGCTGGGCAGCGCCGGCCGGACAGCCGGTCCCGGCCGGGGCCGAGCCCGGAGCACCCCCCGCGGAGCCAGGAGGGGCCGCCCCGTCCTCGTCGCGGCCCGCCCCGACGCGCCTGGGCGCCATCTATCGCGTCCTTCAGATGAGCAGCGCCCTGACCGAGGCGGTCACCGCGCGTGAAGTGTGCGATGTCGTCGCCGACCAGCTCCTGCCCGCCGTCGGCGGTCATCGACTGGCGATATACGTGGTGCACGAGCGGCATTTGAGTCTGCTGTCGCAGCGTGGCTACCGCGAGAGCTTTCTCGAGCGGTTCGAGGGCAGGTCGCTGCATCACGGCCACGGACCCCTGACCGTGGCGCTGACCTCCGGGGCCCCGCTGTTCATCGAATCGCGGGAAGAGTTCCTGCGGGCCTATCCCGGGCTCCAGGCCGAGTCCAGCTCCATTGTGTTCCTGCCCCTGATCGCCTCCAGCCGCCCCGTGGGTGCCTGCATGCTCGGCTTCGACGAGGCCCATCGGTTCTCCACCGAGGAACGAAGCCTCCTCACCGCGCTGAGCGGGCTGATCGCCCAGGCACTGGAACGTGCCAGGCTCTACGACGCCGAATTCACCCTCGCCCGGGGCCTGCAGAACGCGCTGCTTCCGCACCGGCTGCCCACCCTGCCGGGCATCCGCGTCGCCGGCCGGTATCTGCCCGGTACCCGCGGGATGGACATCGGCGGCGACTGGTACGACGCGATCCCCACCGAGCGGGGCGTCGTGCTGGTCGTCGGAGACGTCGAGGGCCACAACGTCGCCGCCGCAGCCACCATGGGCCAGCTGCGAAGCGCGGTACGGGCCTTCGCCTCCGCAGGCCACCGACCGAGCGATGTGATCGCCAGTACCAACCGGTTGCTCCTCGACCTCGACCCCGGGCTCCTCGCCAGCTGCTGCTACGTCCTCCTCGACCCGGGTGCGGGAGTCGCGCGCGTGGTCCGCGCGGGCCACTGCCCGCCCCTGCTGCGCGGGCCCGACGGACACACCGAGATCCTGGATCTGCCGGGCGGTCCGCTACTCGGAGTGGAGCGCGCCGCCGACTACCCGGAATCGGAGCTGAGTCTCCTGCCCGGCTCGGTTCTGGCCCTCTATACGGACGGACTGATCGAGTCACGCGAGTCCGACATCGGTGTGGGTCTGGACAGGCTGCGGACCTCGCTGGCCCATGCCGGTGTGGGTTCCCTGGAAGAACTGGCCGACACACTCCTGCGGGACGCCCGCCAGTCCGCGTACCGGATGGACGACATCGCGCTGCTCCTCACCGCGTACACCCACACCTCGCGGCCCACGCCCCCCGCCAAGTGAGCAGAAGCGGGGCACAGGACCCCCCGCGGCCCCGTCCTCGTCATCAGAGCCGCCGGTTGGACCGCCCTCGCCGAGGGTGTCCGGCGCTGGGTGGCGTCATCTCCGCGTCCTTGTTGATGGCCCGGGCCAGGATGATCCCGATGAAGATCAGCCCGACGCCGAACCAGGACGCCGCGGCGTCGAAGATCAGGGAGACGACGCCCACCGGGATGATCAGGCCCGCCAGCGGGATCAGCAGGTTGCGCACCGGCGGCGGGGGCTCACCGGTGCCCTTCCGGCTGCGGACGACCTGTGGGTACCACTCGGTGAAGCTCAGCGCGGTGACGATCGCCGCGATCTGGATGATCCACGCGGTCCAGAGGTTGTCCGCGTTGTGCAGGACAAGGTCGCCGAAGCCGCCCGCGACCGCCGCCACGAGGAAGGCCGCGCCCCAGACGCCGGTGATCACATAGTTGATACGGAGGAACTCCCGCGACTTCCAGTACTCCGGGCTGACCCGTTCCCGTCCGTACTGCACCGTGAAGGGCACCCGTACGGCCATGGAGCCGAACGCGATGACCACCAGCGCGAGGTTGGAGATCTCGCCCGCATACGTCTCCAGCCATGCGTGGGTTCCCGGCGAGGAGGCGGCTCCGACGGCGGCCAGTACGGCGAAGAAGACGACGTCCGACACCTCGAGGATCTTGAGCGAGGTGCCGCGGCAGAGCATCCGCGCCGCGATGAGGAGCGCCACCGACACCGCGAGGGCGAGGCCCACCGCCAGTTCGAAGCGGCCCGGTCCGACCAGGACCGAGAAGATGATCCACGGGGACATCCCGACGATCGGGCTCTCGAGCGCGGCGGCGAGACGGCCGCCGGGTGCCGTGCCTGCGACAGCTTTCATTGCGGGGGCCCCTTCGCCCGGGCAGATCCTCCTGGTTAACAGCGTGCAGCCAGATCCCCCGCCGCGCTACAGGGGGCCCTGCGGGCGGCCCGCGAGCGGGAGGTTAGGGTTTCCTTACCCCGCCCCTCCCGGGTGCCGGGTCATAGATCAGGCTTATGGGTTCATAGGTACAGGGCGGGTACCGCGGTGGGAGCGCCGTTGCCAGGGTGGCGTAGGAGAGTCGGCTCGCTCCGCACGCGCCGGGCCGTCTCACTCACCGGGTCACGCCCAGTGGACCTCGTTCGAAGGGAACATTCATGCCCCGCCCTCTGCGGATCGCGATCGTCGGTGCCGGCCCCGCCGGGATTTACGCCGCCGACGCACTGCTGAAGTCCGAGGCCGCCATCGAGCCCGGCGTCTCCATCGACCTCTTCGAGCGGATGCCCGCGCCGTTCGGCCTGATCCGGTACGGCGTCGCGCCCGACCACCCGCGGATCAAGGGCATCGTCACCGCCCTGCACCAGGTCCTGGACAAGCCGCAGATACGTCTCTTCGGAAATGTCGACTACCCGAGCGACATCGGCCTGGACGATCTGCGCGAGTTCTACGACGCGGTGATCTTCTCCACCGGCGCGGACGCGGACCGGGCCCTGGACATCCCCGGCATCGAACTGGACGGTTCGTACGGAGCCGCCGACTTCGTGTCCTGGTACGACGGCCACCCGGACGTGCCGCGCACCTGGCCGCTGGACGCGGAGAAGGTGGCCGTGCTCGGCGTCGGCAATGTCGCCCTGGATGTGGCCCGTATCCTCGCGAAGACCGCGGACGAGCTGCTGCCGACCGAGATCCCGCCGAATGTGTACGAAGGCCTGGCCGCCAACAAGGCCCTCGAGGTGCATGTGTTCGGGCGGCGCGGCCCCGCGCAGGCCAAGTTCAGCCCGATGGAGCTGCGCGAGCTCGACCACTCCCCGAACATCGAGGTCATCGTCAACCCCGAGGACATCGACTACGACGAGGGCAGCATCGCCACCCGCCGGGCCAACAAGCAGGCGGACATGGTCGCGAAGACGCTGGAGAACTGGGCGATCCGGGATGCCGGCGACCGGCCCCACAAGCTGTTCCTGCACTTCTTCGAGTCCCCGACCGAAGTCGTCGGCGAGGACGGCCGCGTGGTCGGGCTGCGTACGGAGCGCACCCAGCTGGACGGCACCGGCAATGTCACCGGCACGGGCGAGATGCACACCTGGGACGTGCAGTCGGTCTACCGGGCGGTGGGCTATCTCTCCGACGAACTGCCCAAGCTCCCCTTCGATTTCCTCACCGGCACGGTCCCGCACGAGGGCGGCCGGGTCATCGAGGGCGGCGAGCACATGCAGTCGACATACGTCACGGGCTGGATCAAGCGCGGCCCGGTCGGCCTGATCGGCCACACCAAGGGCGACGCCAACGAGACGGTCGCCAACCTGCTGGACGACCACGGCAATGGCCGCCTGCACACGCCCGTCGCGCCCGGCGAGGACGCGGTCGTCAACTTCCTTGAGGGCAGGGGCGTTCGCTACACGACGTGGGAGGGCTGGCACCGCCTGGACGAGGCGGAGCGCGCGCTGGGTGCGGCGGAAGGCCGCGAGCGTGTGAAGATCGTCGACCGCGAGGGCATGCTGCGGGCGAGCGAGGCGTAGGCCACTGGGGCTCCGCCCCGGACCCCGCGCCTCAATCGCCGGCGGGGCTGGATTTTCCGGCCCGTTGTCGGGTCGGCCCCGAGCCCCGCACCTCAATCGCCGGCGGGGCTGGATTTTCCGCCGGACGGGCAGAACCTTCAAGCCCGTCCGGCGATTGAGGACAACGCCCGAAGGGCGTACGGGGCCCCCGGTCACCGACTACGCGTCGCCCGGGACCACCAGCCCCGACTCGTACGCCACGATCACCAGTTGGGCGCGGTCCCGGGCCCCCAACTTGCCCATGATCCGGCTGACATGGGTCTTCGCGGTGAGCGGGCTCAGGCCGAGCCTCTCGGCGATCTCGGTGTTGTTCAGGCCCCGGGCCACCAGCGCGAGGACCTGGCGTTCGCGCTCGGAGAGGCCGTCCGGGCCGCCGGTGGTGGGCGGATCGGACGGGGCGCGCAGCACGCGGGCGATCAGCCTGGACGTGGGGCCCGGGGAGAGCAGGGACTCCCCCGCCGCCACCGTCCTGATCGCGGCGAGGAGATCGGCCGGTTTGGTGTCCTTCACCAGGAAGCCGGACGCGCCGGCGCGCAGCGCCTCGACGATGTGCTCGTCGGTGTCGTACGTGGTGAGCACCAGGACCTTGACCCCGGCGAGGTCGTCGTCGGCGGCGATCAGGCGGGTCGCTTCGATGCCGTCGAGTTCGGGCATGCGGATGTCCATGACGACGAGGTCGGCGCGTTCGGTGCGGGCGAGTTCGACGGCCTCGGCGCCGGTGCCCGCCTGGCCGACGACCTCCATGTCGCGGGCGGACTCGACGAGCATCGCGAAGGCCGCGCGTACGAGCCTCTGGTCGTCGGCGAGCAGTACCCGAATGACGCTCATGCCAGGGCCTCCGATTGCTGGAGCGGCAGGGCCGCCGCGACCTCGAACCCGCCGCCGTCGCGCGGGCCGGCTGCCAGTGTCCCCCCGACGCTGCGGGCGCGCTCACGCATCCCGACGATGCCGTAGCCGGAGCCTTCGGTGGCGCCGGGGGCGGTGCCGTCGTCGGTGACGGTGACACGGAGGTGGCCGTCGGCGGCCGCGACCGCGACGCGGATGCGGACGCCGGGGCCGCCGTGGCGTACGGCATTGGTCAGCGACTCCTGCACGATGCGGTACGCGGCGGCCTCGACGGCGGGCGCGATGCGCGTCCGGCCCGTACGCACCTCCAGGTCCGCCCTTGCCGCCCGTACGAGACCGGGCAGCGCGGACAGATCGGGCAGAGGGCCGGCGGCGTCCGGGCCGTCCGAGCCGTCCGCCCTCAACACCTCCAGGGTGGTGCGGAGTTCACCGCGCGCCGTGCGGCAGGTGTCGGTGATGTCGTCGAGGGCCTTGGCGATGGCGGCGCGGTCGAGCCGGTCGGGATCGACGGTCAGGACATGGGAGGCGACGGACGTCTGCACGCCGATGAGCGTGATGGAGTGGGCGAGGAGATCGTGCAGATCGCGGGCGATGCGCAGGCGTTCCTCGGCGACGCGGCGGGCGGCCTCCTCCTCGCGCGTGCGCTCGGCGCGTTCGGCGCGGCCGACGACGGAGGCGATGTAGCGGCGGTAGGTGCGCACGTCCACTCCGAAGATGAGCACGGCGAGGATCCAGCCGGAGGTGCGCAGTGTCTCCAGGCCCTGGTGGGAGTCGACTTGGAACATCACGGTCACCGCGGCGCCGATGACGCCGATGCCGATGAGGAGGGTGTGCAGGGGGCGGGCGGTGGCGGCGACGGTGTAGAGGGCGAGCAGCGAGCCGGGGACGGGCGCGATGTGGGCGTTGTCGGCGGCGTGGTACGGAATGATGCACACGAGTACGGCGAGCAGGACGGCCATGGGCCGGCTGCGCCGCCGGGCGAGGGCCACAACGCTGCCGGCCAGGAGCACCCACCCGAGAACGTCGGGCCGGCGCCCTGACTGGACGGTGAGCGCGAGCACGAGCGCGAGCACGCCCACGGCGGCTGCGAGGACGGCGTCGTTGCGCGCGCGGTGCGGCGAGGTGAGGGGATCCCGGCTCACGGCGGTGAGGACGCGCTCCCCGAGCCGGGGGCGGACGGCTGTCTGTGGCTGCTGCACGGGCCCATCCTCCGGTAGACGTGATGGGGCTCCGCCCCGGCCCCCGCGCCTCAATCGCCGGCGGGGCTGGAATTTCCGCCGGACGGGCAGAACATTCAAGCCCGTCCGGCGATTGAGGACACGCGGCCGAAGGTCGCGTGCGGGGTCCGGGGCGGAGCCCCCACCGCGGGCGACCGCGCCTCGGCCGCACTCACCGCTCAGGCCCGGGCCGCCGGTTCTCGGGGGCGTGAGGCGTCCGGCGTCGCAAGGGCGAGGCGTCGGCGCGACAGCCGGCCCGGCCACCAGACCGCCCGGCCCAGTAGCAGGCTCGCCGACGTCACCAAGTACGTGCGGACCAGGAACGTGTCCAGCAGGACGCCGACCGCGACCACGAAGCCCATCTCGACCATCGCCACCAGCGGCAGGTTCATCAGCACCGAGAACGTCGCCGCCAGCACGATGCCCGCCGAGGCGATGACGCCGCCCGTCGTACGCAGCGCCGTCAGTGCCGCGGCCGCCGGTTCCGCGCCGGAGAGGGACTCCTCACGCATCCGGTGCATCAGAAAGATGCCGTAGTCGACACCGAGCGCCACCAGGAACACGAAGGACAGCAGTGGCAGCCCGGGGTCGACGCCCGAGAAGCCGAAGACCGGTCCGAAGACCAGCCCGCCCAGGCCCGTGGCCGCGCCCCACACCGCGACCACCGCGACCACGAGGATCAGCGGCGCGACGATGCTGCGCAGCAGGGCGATGAGGATCAGCAGGACCGCGGCGAGGACCAGAGGAATGACGATCAGCCGGTCCCGCGCGTTGGTGTCGTCCAGGTCGAGTTGCTGGGCGCTCGGACCGCCGACGTACGAACCGTCCAGGCCCGCGCGCAGCGCCTTGATCGTCGCGGTCTCGCCGGCCGTCTCCGGTGCGTCCGTCGCGAAGACGGCGAGCTCGGTCCAGCCGTCCGCGCCGCGCCCCCGTGTCACGGCGGCCACGCCCTCCGTCGTACGGGCCTTCGCCAGCGCCTCGTCCGCGCCGGACGTGGGTGCGATCACGCTGATCGGCTGGCTGCTGCGGTCCGGATACGCGTCCGCCAGCGTCCGCATCGCGGACACCGACTCGGGTCGGTCGGTGAAGCTGTCCTCCTGCTTGAGCGTGCCCGGCAGACCGAACGCGCCGAGTGCCAGCGCCCCGAGCAGCACCGCCCCCGAGGCAAGCACGGCGACCGGCCTGCGCCCCGCCGAGCTGCCCATCGCGGCGAAGAGCGAGCGGCCCTGCTTCGGCTCGCTCCCGTACACCGGCACCAGCGGCCAGAACACCCGGCGGCCGAGCAGCACAAGTACCGCCGGAAGCAGGGTCAGCATCGCCGCCAGCGCACACACCACGCCCACCGCGCCGACCGGACCGAGCCCGCGCGCGCTGTTGAGGTCGGCGGCCAGCAGGCACAGCAGCCCGGCGGCGACGGTCCCGGACGAGGCGAGGACGGCGGGCCCGCAGCCGCGCAGAGCGGCGCGCATCGCGTCGTACGGCTGCGGGGCGCGGCGCAGTTCCTCGCGGTACCGGGCGACGAGCAGCAGCGCGTAGTCGGTGCCCGCGCCGAAGACGAGGACGGTCATGATCCCGGCGCTCTGGCTGGTGACCGTGAGGTCGAAGCCCTGGACGAGGCCGTAGATCACGGCCCTGGTGGTGAGCGCGGCGACGCCGACGACGAGCAGCGGGACCAGCCACAGGAACGGGCTGCGGTAGGTGAGGATCAGCAGGACCGCGACGACGAGCACGGTCGCGATCATCAGCGTGCCGTCGATGGAGTCGAAGACCTTGGCCATGTCGGTCTGCAGGGCACTGGGCCCGCCGACGTCCACGCTCAGCCCGTCGGCGCCGCCCACGGCCTCCCGTACGTCTTCGACGAAGGCGGTACGCGCCTCCTCGTCGTCACCGGGCCCGGTGGTCGACACCGGGAACATCAGCGTCGTGCCGTCCTTGGACGGGACGCCGACGGGCCGCTGCCCGCCGGTGAGTTGATGGGTGGAGGCGATCTCGGCGACCTGCCGGTCCGCCGTGGCACGGTCGGCGGCCGTCAGCCCGCCGTCCCGGTGGTACACGAGGACGAGCTCGGTGGATTCGCCGCCGGGCAGCTTCTGCTGGATCTTCGCGACCTGGGTGGAGTCCGCGTCCGCCGGCAGATAGTCCACGACGTTGTCGCGCTGTACGTCGCCGAGCTTGCCCGCGAACGGGCCGGCGAGCGCGATGACGGCGATCCAGAACGCCAGCACCGCCCACGGCACGGCACGACGACGTCTGTTCACGGGCCCCATGGATGTCTCCCCTTCGTCACTGGCGTCCGGTGTCGGACTCCGTGACCAGACTCCCGCCGGGAAGTGCGCGAATCCTCGCGCGGGCGGGCGAGATGGGGGCTACTGCGCAGGGTGGCCTCGGCCCGGCTTTACTCCTGCGGGAGTACGGGCCAGGAGTACGGGCCAGGAGTACGGGCCGGAAGTATCAGCCGGGCGCAGGGGCCGGGCCCACGAATCAGGCGAACTAGAAAGGCGTCCGCGCCGCCGCCAGCAGCCGAGCCGTGTCGTCCGAGCGCAGTTGCAGCGCCGCGCCGACCGTCGTCAGCACCTCGCGCTCCGCCGGGCTGTACGGACCGTCCGCGAGGGCGATTCTCGCGCCCTGCAGCAGGATCGACTCCCGGCCCGCCGGAGCCAGATGCGGCGCGAGCGGCTCCAGCGCCTCATGCAGCTCGATGGCGAGCGCGGCTCCGTACGGCCCGCTGTCGGTGACGAAACGGCCGGTGTCCGCGGCGAGCGCCTCGATCAGGGCCGTCAGCTGGTCTTCCGTGCAGTCGTCGAGGCCGGCCGCGCGGACCGTGGCGACCGCGGTCTCCCGGACCGGACGGGAGGAGGTGCCGCCGGAGGCGAGGACGGCGAGCGCGACGGTGTGCACGGCATCCCGCAGCATCGCGGAGAAACGGCTGGTGGTGGGGTGGTCGAGGGCGTCCATGCCGAAGTGGCTGTGGCAGGCCGCGCATTCGACGACCGGACCGGCCGCGCCGCGCGGCAGCAGCGGCACACCGAGGAAGGTGAAGCGCCGGCGACCGGTGCGGCGGCGGTAGTTGCGGTCGCCTCCGCAGTCGGAGCAGAAGAACTCTCCGTCGCCGACAGTGTTCCAAGAGGTATGAACGCCGCAGACCAGCATTTTTCGGCCGATTGGTCCTCGGGCTGGCTGCACGTCGCACCTCCGTAATGCTCCGGCAACATTGCCGCGTTGACGTGATGTTAGCCACATCTGTGATGCCACGTCAGCACCCGGGAGGCAGTCCGCCAGGACATGGCCGATTCCTCGCCCTGCGGTCCCGCCCCGAAGACGGCGTGACCGCGCCCCCGGCCGCTCCCGAGGGAG
>NZ_JBHWWF010000067.1:0-22536 GCF_042736455.1 Streptomyces sp. NPDC060064 | reverse complement strand
AGGCGAGCGTCTTGCCCGAACCGGTACGCCCGCGGCCCAGCACGTCCCGGCCGGCCAGGGAGTTCGGCAGCGTCGCCGCCTGGATCGGGAACGGCTCGTTCATGCCGAGGCCGGTGAGCGTCTTCAGCAGTTCGACGGGCATGTCGAGTTCGCCGAAGGTCGCGGCCGCGGGGAGGGCCGGTGTGATGGTGACCGGCAGTGCGAACTCGCCCTGCCGCGCGGCGGGACGGCGCCCGTAGCCGCTGGAACGGCTGCCGGGGCGACCCTGGCCCTGCGGGCGGAAGCGGGCGCCCCGGTCGGAACCGGCGGAGCCACCCTTGCGGGGGTTGGAGAAACGGTCATTCGTGCGTGCTGAGCGGTTCATGGAGAACCTTCCTCGATATGGCACGTATCGAGGAATTCTCGGCAGGAATGAGCCGAATGAATTGCAAGAACGAGCCGAATAAAAGACTGAAACGAAACCGGCCGCACCGGCGCAGAAAATAGCGACGCCTGGCATCAGGCCGCCAGGATCCACAGGATGAGGCGGCTGGGGCCGGATCGTGGGGGCGCGGGCAGACCATTACGGTGCGTCGCGCAATCCCTGCAAACAGCAACGAGCTGGGGCCCGCACCCCAAGGTGCGCGCCCCAGCTGCGTCGTGCGTGTCAGCGTCAGGCGGGAACGATGTTCTCCGCCTGCGGGCCCTTCTGGCCCTGCGTGACGTCGAAGTTCACCTTCTGGCCTTCCTGAAGCTCACGGAAGCCCTGGGTGGCGATGTTCGAGTAGTGGGCGAAGACGTCGGGGCCGCCGCCGTCCTGCTCGATGAAGCCGAAACCCTTTTCCGCGTTGAACCACTTGACGGTGCCAGTAGCCATGTCATATCTCCTTCGGGGCAGTGCCCGGGGTTCGCACGGTGCGAACCCTGGCGTCGCCGCGATGATTACCCCGTCCGGAAAACATCACCGAAAATACAAAAGTGCCCGATGGCATAAAGCCATCAAAGGCACTTGAAGTCTATGGGAACCACAACTGCAACTGGGATCAACGGTAGCACGGCGCGAGCATCCGAGCAGGGCAGGTACTACTTTTTCGGCCGTCACCCCCATGAACGCTCGGCACACACCGCGCAAATTTCTGAACCTGCTGCGACAGATATTCGCTGCAGCAGAAGCAAGTGGGGGGCCGGATGTCGGCGTACGAGGCTACAGCGCGGCAGTGACCAGCAGCACGAACGATGCGAGCGTGAACAGGGTCCGGATCAGATGGAAGAGGTTCCAGCGGGACTCGAAGGCGGCGCGCGCCTGACCGGTGGGGACAGCCGGGGAGGCCGACTCGGCCGAGGCGAGGGCGTTGTTCAGCGGGATGTTGCCGCCGATGGTGATGAGGTTGTTGAGGACCGCGCAGACCAGGCCCGCGATGATCAGCCATCGCTGGGTGTCCGTGCGGCCGTCGACCGGGACGGCGAGGGCCGCGGCCGGGAACACCATGATCGCGAGGAAGACCAGAACGAACACGGCGCGCGGCACGGTCTCGTTGATGCGGTTCATGGCCGGCACGAACTGGTCGTCCGAAAGCCGGGCGAGCGCGGGCATGATCCCGGTCCGGAAGATCAGCATCATGCCCGCGTACAGGCCTGTGGAGATGATGGCTAGGGCGAGCAGAAGAGTGGCCATGGCGCACATCATGGCGGGGTGGGGCGGGCGATGCAGCAACCTTGCGGTGCGGACACTGCCGGATCCGTGAGGGGAAGCCTCCGCCCCCGCCGCAGGCGGGACGCCACAGCCCCGTCCCCGGACTCCTGACTCCGGACATCGGACATCGGACATCGGACATCGGAGTGGGGAGTGCGGAGTGCGGGGTGCGCCCGTGGCCCCCACGCTCAGTCCCTCAGCCGCCGCGCCTGCCCGATCGCGTCCGCCAGCTGGCGCACCGAGCTGTCCTCCGTCGAGCCCGCCAGTTTCCTGGCCCGTTCGGCGAGTTCACCGAGCCCCGGCGCGCCCGGCATCGAACCGCCCCGCAGCGACTCGGCGAAGTACGCCGCGACCGCGGTGACCTGGAACCTCTTGGAGGCGCCGTCCCACAGCGC
This sequence comes from Streptomyces sp. NPDC060064, assembly GCF_042736455.1. Classification (NCBI taxonomy): domain Bacteria; kingdom Bacillati; phylum Actinomycetota; class Actinomycetes; order Kitasatosporales; family Streptomycetaceae; genus Streptomyces; species Streptomyces sp. NPDC060064. Next base: position 20,469 of record NZ_JBHWWF010000067.1, on the reverse strand, counting down.
GCCGTCGACCGCGTCCGTCTCGACCGAGCCCGTCTGCTCGTGCGGCGCCCGCGTATTGGGGTCGAGCCAGCGCACCGTAGCCGTCGCGAGATGGCCACTCGCACCTTCCCGGAGCCGTACGGCATAGAGCGCCGTCACCGTGTGACCGGGGCCGATCTCGCCGCCGTCCACACGGTCGTTACGGAAGTCCTCGTCCGCGACCGCGCGGTTCTCGTACCCGATGAGCCGGAACTGCTTGACGGTTTTCGGGTCGAAGGCCACCTGCGCCTTGGCGTCCCGGGCGCGCAGTTCGACATGGGTGGGCAGCTGGTCGACGAAGACCTTCCTGGCCTGCTCTCTCGTGGAGACATACGTGGTGTGCCCGTCGCCCTTGTCCGCAAGCCGCTCCATCAGCGCATCGCCGTACTCGCTGCCGACACCGACGCCGAAGAGCGTGATGCCGTACTCGCGTCGGGCATCGTCGATCCGGCCGAGGATCGCGTCGGCGTCGGTCTCGCCGGTGTTGGCGAGTGCGTCGGAGAGCAGGACGACGCGGTTGGTGGCTCCGCGCCTGCGCCCCTCGACGGCCTCGTCGTAACCGGCCCGTACGCCCGCCTCCACATTGGTGGAGTCGGTCGGCTCCAGGCCGTCGATCACCGTGTGGATACGGTCGCGGTTGTCGTCGATCCGGGTCATCGACAGCCGTGTCTCGGCCTCGTCGCTGAAGGTGACGATGGCGATCGAGTCGTCGTCGCGCAGCGCGTCGGTGAGAATGCCCAGTGACTCCTTGACCAGGTCGAGCCGGCCGGGCTCGGCCATGGAGCCGGAGATGTCGATCACGAAGGTGAGGGCGGCGGGCGGCCGTTCGCCCTTGCGGTCGGTGGGGCGGGTGGAGAGTCCGACGCGTACGAGCGACCAGTCCTCGCCGCCGGCCTCGCCCTCGGCGCTCCGGGGACGCGCACCGTCGACCGTCACCGAGAAGCCGTTGCTCTTCGGCCGCGGGTAGTCCTGGCGGAAGCTGTTGATGAATTCCTCGGGCCGGATGTCGGCCCGCTTCGGCCGTTGTCCGTCGGCAAGCGTGCGGCGGGCGTAGCCGTACGAGGCGGTGTCCACGTCGAGCGCGAAGGTCGACAGATAGTCGGCTGCCGGTTTGGACTCCTGGAACTCATCGCCGCGCCGCTCCGCCTCCTTCGCTCCGTCCGTCCCGGCTGCGGGCGCTCCTCCTCCGCCGCCGTCCGGCGCTCTCGGCGCGGGTGCCGGCTTCGCGCCGTCGTGCGCCCGCTGTTCGGCTCCGCTTCGGGAGGCCCGGTTGTCCTGGCCGCTTCCACTGCAGCCGGTGGTGAGCAGCATGCCGCCGGCCAGAACCGCGGCCAGCGCTCCCCTGTACGTCCTTGCGCAGAGCTTCATCTGGGCTCCCCTGGATCGTCAGCACTTGTGAATGTGACGTTCGAGGAGGCCCGAAGGAGCAGACGAACGAGTTGCGGATGGATCTCAATGCGGCAACGGCGGGCGGAAGTTGCCCCCGGCCGGGAGGGCAACCCCCTCAGTGGCCCAAGGGCTCGCTCAGCTCTCTTCCCAGCTCACTCTGCGACTCTCGTGCCTCAAGCGTGCCCCGCCCCGGGGTCGGAACCGAAGGGACTGGCAAGGACTCGCCAGTCCCTGAGCAGCCGCTTGTCACCATGCGCAGCCATATGCGTTCATGGAGTGGCGCACGGCTCCGAGGGGACGGACCGCGCGGATCGTCAGGCGGTTTGACACGCGGCCTGACAGGCGGATTGACGGGGGTGATCGGCCATGGCCGTGGGGATGGTTCCGGGCTCCGTGCTCGGCCGGGAGATTTCGCGGCAAGTCCCACGGGAGGTTTCGCGGGACGTTTCAAGGGAGGTTTCGCGGGCCGTCCTGCGGGAGGTGCCGGGGCAGCCGGTTCACGGAGTGGCACAGGTGAAAGCGGCCCTGACCAGCCTGGTCCGCTCCGCTCGCCATGAGCTCCTCAGCTTCGACAATCCGGCCGGCGCACTGGGCCACGGCATCCCGGAGCCCTTCCTGGAGTTCGCCGGCGCATGCGTGCGCACGGCCGCCGCACAGACCGCGACGGTACGGCGGATCGCACCCCGGCACGGGCTGACTCATCTCACGGCACCCTGGCTCAGTCCCGGCGCGGCCCGGGTGACCGACTCAATCCCGTTCAAGATGCTCGTCGCGGATCGTACGGTCGCGGCCGTCCCCCTCGACCTCGAACTGCACTACAACGGCCTGCTGCTGATCCGCGATCCCGTTGTCGTCCAGGCCCTGGTCCGTGCGCACCGCTCCTGGTGGGACACCGGCGACGATCTGACCGGGCAGGCCATACCCGGCGCCTTACCCGTCCATCTGCAGCCGGTCCTGCAGGCCCTGCTGGCCGGGCTCACGGACGAGACGGCCGCGACCCGGCTCGGCATGTCAGGGCGTACATACAGCCGCCGCGTCGGTCAACTGCTCACCGCCCTCGGCACGACGAGCCGCTTCCGGGCGGGAGCGGAAGCGGCTCGTCGGGGCTGGGTCTAGCAGGAGCCCGGCTTCCTGCGGCACGTCCTGCACCATCTCCTGCGACGCCTCGTACGGCATGTCCTACGCCATCTCCTACGACACGATGTCCTTGCGGGAGAAGTTCCGGAAGGCAAGCGCGAACAGCACCAGGGCGTAAGTCACCGAGACCGCCGCGCCCTTCACCATGCCGTTCCACTCCAGCTGTGGCTGCAGCGCGTCGATCCAGGCGAACTGCCAGTGCGCGGGCAGCACATCACGCCACGAGCCGAGGGCGGTGACCGCGTCCAGCACATTGCCGATGATCGTCAGACCGACCGCTCCGCCGACCGCTCCGAGCGGGGCGTCGGTCTTGGTGGAAAGCCAGAACGCAAGCCCCGCCGTGACCAGTTGGGAGACAAAGATGAACGCCACGACCAGCGCAAGACGCGCCACGGTGTCGCCGGCGGCCAGGGAGCCGCCACCCGTGGGCAGCTTCAGCGGGCCCCAGCCGTACGCCATGGTCCCCGCCGCCAGACCAACCAGCGGCAGCAGCATCATCGCCGCCGCGCTGAAGCCGAGCGCCACCGCCAGCTTGGACCACAGCAGTCGGGAGCGCGGGACGGGTGCGGCCAGCAGATAGCGCAGAGAGGACCAGCTCGCCTCCGAGGCCACGGTGTCCCCGTGGAACAGCGCCACCGGCACCACCAACAGGAAGCCCGCCGAGACGAACAGACAGGTGGCGGCGAAGTTCGCGCCGGACGCGGTGGCCGTGTCCATCAGGGTCACCCGGCTGCTGTCCCCACCGTCCGGCGTGCCGCCGATCGCGAAGGCGGCGATCAGGATGAGGGGCAGCGCGGCAAGGATCCCCGCCATCACCAGCGTCCGCCTGCGCTTCAGCTGCCGTACGGCCTCGACACGCAGCGGCAGCGTGTGCCGTGCCCGGTAGCCCGGGGCCGACTCGACCAGCGTGCTCATGCGGAACCTCCGATCAGGGTGAGGAAGGCGTCCTCCAGGCGGCGATGCGGACCGACACCCGTCAACGGCACGTCCAGCCGGACGAGTTCGGCGATCATGCCGGTGGCGGTGGCTCCGTCGAGGCGTACGAGCAGTCCTTCGTCCGTACGGGACGCGGAACCGATACCCGGCAGCGCGGCGATCTTCTCGATCAACGGCTCCGGCACCTCCTCCGCCGTGGTGACCAGCAGGGTGTCGCTCTCGCCGGTGATCTCCGCGACCGGTCCTGCCTGCACCAGCCGCCCGCGGTCCATGACCACCAGATGTGTGCAGGACTGCTCGACCTCCGACAGAAGGTGGCTGGAGACGATGACGGTCCGGCCTGCGGCCGCGTACCGGATCATCACGTCCCGCATCTCGCGGATCTGCGGCGGGTCGAGGCCGTTCGTCGGCTCGTCGAGGATGAGCAGATCCGGCATGCCGAGCATGGCCTGAGCGATGGCGAGGCGCTGGCGCATGCCCTGCGAGTAGGTGCGTACGGCGCGGGCGAGGGCATCGCCGAGGCCGGCGATCTCCAGGGCCTCCTCGATATGCGCGTCGCTCGCGGGGCGGCCGGTGGCCCGCCAGTACAGCTCCAGGTTGTCGCGTCCCGAAAGATGCGGCAGGAAGCCCGCACCCTCGACGAACGCGCCGACCCGGGAGAGGACCGGTGCGCCGGGCCTGATGGCGTGGCCGAAGACACGGATCTCGCCGTCGTCCGGCCGGATGAGGCCCATCAGCATGCGCAGGGTGGTGGTCTTGCCCGCGCCGTTGGGGCCGAGGAGGCCGAGTACCTGGCCCTTCTCGACGCGGAAGGAGAGCTCCCGTACGGCGTACCGGTCGGCGGACCTGGAGTACCGCTTGGTCAACCCGGTGATCTGCAGGGGTACTTCGGCGAGCTCGGGGTCGGGTGCCGGAGCGACCGCACGGCGGCGGGCGGTGATCAGCAGGGCCGCCGCCAGCAGGGCGCCCGTGGCGGGGAGGACCCAGGTCCACCAGGGCAGTCCCGCGGCCTGCGTCTTCACGGCGGGCGCCGTGGGCACGGCCAGTGCGCCGCTGCCGAGCAGTTCGACGGTGTACGCGGCGGGGGCGGCCGGAGACGCATAGCCGAGGTCGGTCGCGGACAGGACCAGGCGCAGCCGGTGCCCGGCGTCCACCTCGTGGTCAACGGCCGGCAGGGTCAGCTCGACGTCCTTGCCGTGCTCGGCACCCTCGACCCGGACCGGCGCGACGAGCTGGGACGGCAGCACCTGCTCACGGCCGTTGGGCCCGACGTCGTACACCTTCCCGAATAGGACCGCGTCGCCGCTGTTCGAGGTCACCTTGACCTTGACGGTCGGCGAGCCGGTGATCCGCAGCGACTCGGCCAGCGGCGCGGAGTCGAAGCGCGCGAACTGTCCGGGGAAGTCCAGGGAGAGTCCGAGGCCGAGAGAGGAGAGCTGGGTGAGGCCGCCGCTGAGGCCGGGGACGGCCGAGATGGCGGGCGGGTTGGCGCCGGCCGGATTGGCGAAGGTCTGCGCGCGGCCGTTGAGCGTGACCGGTCGCGCGCCGCTGCCGAGCCCCGGATAGACGTTGCCGGTCGCGCCGCGCAGCAGGGCCTGACCGTCGGTGGAGTCGACGCCTCCGGTCCGGCTGACGCGGAAGGCGGGCCCGGTGTCCATGCCCTTGTCCTGCTTGAGGTACCGGTCGAACCAGTGGCTGATACGGCCCTCGACGCGGCCGGTCTCCCGGTCGCCACCGTCGTGGCCGCCCGCGATCCAGTCGACGGAGACGGGCGCGCCGTTCGCGCTGATCTTCTTCGCCATGGCGTCGGCGTGCGTGAGCGGGAAGAGCGAGTCGGCCTGGCCCTGCACGATGAGCGCGGGCACCTTGATGCGGTCGCCGACGGCGGAGGGGCTGCGGGCTTCGAGGAGCGTACGGGCGGCGGCGTCGGGCTTTCCTGCGACGGCGACGCGCTCGTACATGGCGCAGAGCGCAGGCTCGAAGCGCCCGCAGCCGCTCGGGTCGGCGGGGACCGCGGCACCGGCCGCCTTGGCCGCATCACCGGCCGCCTTGGCCGCATCCGCCTTGGCCGCGTCGCCGGGCGCCGCCGCCCGACCCGCCGGTGCGTCCGGTGCGGGCTCATCGGCCGGGGGTTTCGAGCCCGTACCCGCCACCGAACCCGCCGAGCCCGTCGAGCCGGTCGAGAAGAAGATCCCGGCCCAGAGCTTCTTGAAGACGCCGTTCGGGAAGAGTGCGTCGGCCAGGTTCCAGTAGGTGATCTGGGGTGCGATCGCGTCGACCCGCTTGTCGTAGCCGGCCGCGAGGAGCGAGATCGCCCCGCCGTACGAGGCGCCGGTGACACCCACGCGCGGATCGCCGTCCGCGTCCAGCTGTACCTCGGGACGCTCCGCCAGCCAGTCGATCAGCCGCGAGACGTCCTTGACCTCGAAGTCCGGGTCGTTGAGCCCGATCTTCCCGGTGGAATCGCCGAAGCCGCGGGCGGACCAGGTCAGCACGGCGTATCCGTCGCGGGCCAACTGCTCGGCCTGGGCGCGTACATCGTCCTTGCTGCCGCCGAAGCCGTGCCCGAGGAGGACGGCGGGCCTGCGGTCCTTGCCGCCCGTCGTGAAGTAGGCGGTGTCGATCCTCGCCCCGGGCATCTCCTGCACCCGGTCCTCACGGTGCACAGGCGGTGCGCTGTCATCAGCGACCGCGGTCCAGGTGCCCGCGCCGGCGAGGACGGCGAAGGCGGCGACGCCTGCGAGCCATCGGCCGCGCGGCCGGGGAAGTCGGATCTGCATGCTTGAAACCCTAAGCGGATCCCCTGTGCCGTCTCGGCTGCCGCCAGGGGGAACTCACGAGCCTCCGCAAGTAGTACGGAGTACGGTCGCCGTACACCAGACGCGGTATGCGCCCCTGGGGGGGAAGGGACCCGCATGGACCTCCATATGGACATCCGGCGCGCGACGACCGTGTCCGAGCTCATCGCGGCCGAGCATCTCTACGACGGACCCGCCCGGGCGGAGTGGGCCGAGCGTTTCCTTGCCGCCACCGGGCATCTGATGCTGATCGCGTACGTCGACGGCGCGCCGGCCGGGATGGTCTCCGGCATCGAGATGCTCCACCCCGACAAGGGCTCGGAGATGTGCCTGTACGAGGTGTCGGTGGACGCGGCGTACCGCAGACGCGGCATCGGAGGCGCCCTGGTCGAGGCACTCCGCGAGGTGGCGCGCGAGCGCGGCTGCTACGACCTGTGGGTGGGCGTGGACACGGACAACGATCCGGCGCTGGCGACGTACCGCTCGACGGGCGCGAAGGACGACGGGGTGTTCGCGATGCTCACCTGGGAGTTCCCCGCCCACTAGCGGACACGTCCGTTGCCCTGGCTGTCCCATGGGCGGTTTGCGAGCAACCTCCCGGCCGGACGGGTGTTCACAATGTGTGGGTCCGTCATGCAGCAAGTGGCGATGCTGTCTTGTTTCGCACGTCACGTCACGAGACCCTGGTCAGCGCATATGCAGCTCCTGGCACCATGCACTCCCGTACTTGTCCGTTAACGGTCAACGAAAGGTAGGTGCACGAGATGAAAGCCACTGCCCGGCGCTTCGGGGCGCTAATACCCGCAATCGCCCTTGCGGCCGGTCTCCAGTTCGCCGCCTCCCCCACCGCGCACAGCGCGCCCATCGGCGATCTTCGTCTCGCTCCCACTGCAACTGCCGTACAGAACAGCTGGATTGTCGTCCTGAAGGACGGCACCACGCGCGCCGCCGATCTGGGCGTCACGCCGAACCACACCTACCGCAACGCTCTCCAGGGCTTCTCCGCGTCGATGTCCGACGCAAAGGCCGCAAAACTCTCCGCCGATCCGCGCGTGGCGTACGTCCAGCAGAACGCCACGGTCCGCATCAACGAGACCCAGACCAATGCCACGTGGGGCATCGACCGTATCGACCAGCGGAATCTGCCGCTGTCGAAGACATACACCTACAACACCAATGCGTCGAATGTGACCGCGTACATCATCGACACCGGGATCCGCACCTCCCACAGCGAGTTCGGCGGCCGCGCGAGCGTCGGCACCGACACGGTGGGCGGCGGCCAGAACGGCCAGGACTGCAACGGCCACGGCACGCATGTCGCCGGCACGGTCGGTGGCAAGACGTACGGCGTCGCCAAGGGCGTCAAGCTCGTGGCCGTACGCGTCCTGGACTGCCAGGGCTCCGGCACGACGGCCGGGGTCATCGCGGGCATCGACTGGGTGACCGCGAACGCGAAGAAGCCGGCCGTGGCGAACATGAGCCTGGGCGGTGGCGCGGACGCGGCGCTGGACAACGCGGTGAAGAAGTCCATCGCATCGGGCGTGAGCTACTCGATCGCCGCGGGCAATGGCAACTTCCTCGGCCTGCCGATGAACGCGTGCAATTACTCGCCGGCCCGCGTCCCCGAGGCGATCACGGTCGGCGCGACGGACAACACGGACCGGCGGGCGTCGTTCTCCAACTACGGCACCTGCCTGGATCTGTTCGCGCCGGGCGTGAACATCACCTCATCGTGGAAGGACAGCGACACGGCGACGAACACGATCTCCGGCACCTCGATGGCCACCCCGCACACAACGGGCGTCGCGGCGCTGTATCTGGCGACCCACGCCACGGCGACCCCGGTTCAGGTCCGGGACGCGCTGGTGAACGGCGCGACGAGCGGCAAGGTCCAGGACCCGCGGACGGGTTCGCCGAACAAGCTGCTGCATTCGCTGTTCTAGCCGATCCGTTCCAGCCGCTCTGTTCCAGCTGAGCTGCTGCTGCCCGAGGAGCTCCTGCCCATCCGGGCAGGGCGCTCCTCGGGCAGTAGCCTGCTCGCGACGTTTTCTGTCGGCTTGTCCCGTGCCTACAGCGACTCCGTATGGTCAGGACTTGAGCAGGGGCGTGCGGACTTGCACCAGAAACCCACCTCGCGGCGGGCCGGCCGGGTGAGCGTGATGTGGCGTACGAGCTGATGGAAGCAGGCCATGGTCGCGATGGCGGGGAGAGCGGCGACGCCCGCTCCACTGAGGGTCCTGGGCGCCGCGGCGATGCACGTAAGCGCGGCGAGCACACAGAAGAACAGGGCGATGGCCCAGGCGTGGGGAGCGCGGCGGCGGTGCAGCGTGGCTCGCAGGATCGAGAGCGATGCGACCGTCCAGGGGCCGTACACCAGCGCCGGCCACCAGGGCGAAAGGCTGTACGCGGCACCGGGGGCAGCGGCATGCCGCAGGATTTCGTGAGTGAGCAGGCACCCGAGGACGCTCACGACGGCAATGATGACCACACTCACCGTTGCGATGGCGTAGTTCAGGGACTGGTTGCGGACGAGCTTCCACGCTCTCGGCTTCACCTTGTGCATCGGGCGCCGACGGTGGCAGGACGGGCCGATCGTTGGGGGCCGCCGCAGATCCATTGCGGGCTGCGGCAGTTCCACGGGGTCGGGCGTTTCCTGCAGCAGCTGCGTCAGTTCGACGTCCGGTTCCCAGCGCCCCTGCAGAACGTCGAGGTCCGGAGCAGAGAATGGTTCCTGCCCGAACGCGGAATCGTAGCCGTTCCACTGGTCGGCGGAACTGTAACCGTCCCACTGGCCGGAGATGGCTGCGTACGCGTCGTCGTACTGCTCAGCAGGAGTGCCGTACGCCCCGAAGTGGTCATGCCTGTCATACATGTGATTCCTACCGTGGACGATGTCCAGTGGTGGTGGCAATTGCGGCTCCGGCAGGGGGCCGCGGCGGAAGTGTGCGACCCCATGCGGGGAGGTCACGCGGGGGAGCGGCGGGTGTAATCGGCCTGGATCAGGTCCATGGCCGCCATGAAGTCCGCCAGTTCCGCGGTGCACTCCCGCGGGCGGACCAGGGCGACGGCACCTTCCCTACTGGTGCACATGGGCCACAGAGACAATCCCTCGGCACGTGGGTTGAGCGACTTGGGCTGTGAAGTTGGCGTGGTCACAGCCCTCTCAACGACGAACGCGCCCCCATCGCTATCGGCCACACGAATGAACCAATAAATAGGAAATGGGTGAAATATACAGTCCACGGCATGTCGGCGACCCCGAAGTGCCGTCGCACATGAAGTGCGGGCGCGCCGCTGTGGGCGAGTCGGCCGCGCCGTACGGAGAAGGCGCGGCCCGTACGGATGCAGAGTTCCGTACGGGCCCGGTGCCTGTCGACTGTTGCTGTCAGTGGTTGCGCGGGAAGCCCAGGTCCACGCCGGTCGGCGCATCCGACGGGTCCGGCCAGCGGGTGGTGACGACCTTACCGCGAGTGTAGAAGTGCACGCCGTCGTTGCCGTAGATGTGGTGGTCGCCGAAGAGCGAGTCCTTCCAGCCGCCGAAGGAGTGGTAGCCCACCGGCACCGGGATCGGGACGTTCACGCCGACCATGCCCGCCTCGATCTCCAGTTGGAAGCGGCGGGCAGCGCCACCGTCACGGGTGAAGATCGCGGTGCCGTTGCCGAAGGGGGAGGCGTTGATCAGCGCCACGCCCTCCTCGTACGTCTCCGCACGCAGCACGCACAGCACTGGGCCGAAGATCTCGTCGCGGTAGGCGTCGGAGTCGGTGGAGACGTGGTCGAGGAGCGACAGGCCGATCCAGTGGCCGTCCTCGAAGCCGTCGACCGAGTGGCCCGTGCCGTCCAGAACGACCTTCGCACCCTGCGCCGCCGCGCCCGTGACGTACGAGGCGACCTTGTCGCGGTGAGCCTTGGTGATCAGCGGGCCCATCTCCGACGTCGGGTCGTCGCCGGGGCCGATCTTGATCTTCTCGGCGCGTTCGCGGATCTTCTCCACCAGCTCATCGGCGATGGAACTGACCGCGACGACCGCGGAGATGGCCATGCAGCGCTCGCCGGCCGAGCCGTACGCCGCCGAGACCGCGGCGTCCGCGGCCGCGTCCAGGTCCGCGTCCGGGAGCACCAGCATGTGGTTCTTCGCGCCGCCGAGCGCCTGGACGCGCTTGTGGTTGGCGGAGGCGGTGGTGTGGATGTAGCGGGCGATCGGGGTGGAGCCGACGAAGGAGACCGCGCTGACGTCCGGGTGCGCCAGCAGCGCGTCGACCGCGACCTTGTCGCCGTGGACGACATTGAGCACGCCGTCGGGCAGCCCGGCCTCCGAAGCCAGCTCGGCAAGGAGGTTGGCGGCCGACGGGTCCTTCTCGCTCGGCTTCAGTACGAAGGTGTTTCCGCAGGCGATGGCCAGCGGGAACATCCACATCGGCACCATCGCCGGGAAGTTGAACGGCGTGATGCCGGCGACAACACCGAGCGGCTGACGGATCGAGGAGACGTCGACCCGGCTTGCGACCTGGGTGGACAGCTCGCCCTTGAGCTGGGTGGTGATACCGCAGGCGAGTTCCACGATCTCCAGGCCGCGGGCGACCTCGCCGAGCGCGTCGGAGTGGACCTTGCCGTGCTCGGCGGTGATCAGCGCGGCGATATCGTCGCGGTGTGCGTCGAGGAGTGCGCGGTAGCGGAAGAGGATCCCGGTCCGCTGCGCGAGCGAGGACGTGCCCCAGGTCTCGTACGCCGACCGCGCCGCCGTGACGGCCGCGTCGACCTCCTCCACCGAGGCCAGGGCGACCTGGGTGGTGACGGCGCCGGTCGCAGGGTCGGTGACCGGGCCCCAGTTGCCTGACGCACCTTCGACGGTCTTGCCACCGATCCAGTGGTTGACGGTCTTCATTTCGTGCTCCTTCAGAGATGGCGGCGTCGGGCTGCGACTTGCCGGTCGTACTCCTTCCGGGCCTTGACCGCCGACGGGCGGGTCGCGGTCTCAGCCACCGGAACATCCCACCACGCCTGCGCCGGAGGCGCGCCCGACACAGTGTCTGCCGTTTCGGTCTCGACGTAGACACATGTGGGAACGTCTGCCTCACGCGCCACAGAGAGCGCTTCGTGCAGGTCACGCAGCGTCTTGGCCCGGATCACACGCATTCCGAGCGAGGCTGCGTTGGCGGCCAGGTCGACGGGGAGCGGAGCCCCGGTGTACGTACCGTCCAAGGCCCGGTAGCGGTAGGCGGTGCCGAAGCGCTCCGCGCCGACCGACTCGGACAGGCCGCCGATCGAGGCGTATCCGTGGTTCTGCAGGATGACGACCTTGATAGGGATGTTCTCCTGCACGGCTGTCACGATTTCGGTGGGATTCATCAGATACGTACCGTCGCCGACGAGAGCCCAGACGGGTCGGCCCGGCGCGGCCATCGCGACGCCGATGGCCGCGGGGATCTCGTAGCCCATGCAGGAGAAGCCGTACTCGACGTGGTACTGGTCGGCCGAACGGGCGCGCCACAGCTTGTGGAGGTCGCCGGGGAGCGAGCCCGCGGCGTTGATCACGATGTCGTCCCCGGTGACCAGAGCGTCGAGTGCGCCGAGCACCTGCGGCTGAGTGGGGTGGACATCCGGGTCGTCGGCCTCGTACGCGGCGTCGACGCGGTACTCCCAGCGCTCCTTGTCGTCGGCGTACTCCGTCTCGTACGCGGGCTCGACGTGCATACGCGTGCCCAGCGCTGCGGCGAGCTCGTCCAGCGCGGTCCGGGCGTCCGCGACCAGGGAGAGACCCGCCATCTTGTGGGCGTCGAAGGAGGTGATGTTGAGGTTCAGGAAGCGGACGGACGGATGCTGGAAGAGGGTCGCGGAAGCAGTCGAGAAGTCGGACCAGCGGGTGCCGACACCGATCACCAGATCCGCGGTACGGGCCAGCTCGTCGGCGGTCGCGGTGCCGGTGTGGCCGATGCCGCCGACCTCGCAGGGGTGGTCGTACGGAAGCGAGCCCTTGCCGGCCTGGGTGGAGGCGACCGGGATGCCGGTCAGCTCGGCGAAGGCCCGCAGCGCCTCTTCGGCCTCGCTGTGGTGGACACCGCCGCCCGCAACGATCAAGGGGCGGCGGGCGGCACTCACCGCACGGCGCGCCGCGTCCAGCGTGTCCAGGTCGGGCCGCGGGCGGCACACCTGCCAGACGCGCTCGGCGAAGAAGTCCTCCGGCCAGTCGTACGCCTCGGCCTGCACATCCTGCGGCAGCGCGAGCGTGACCGCACCGGTCTCGGCCGGGTCGGCGAGCACACGCATCGCCTGGAGCGCCGCCGGAATCAGCGCCTCGGGACGGGTGACACGGTCGAAGTAGCGGGAGACGGGGCGCAGGGCGTCATTGACCGACACATCGCCCGCGTACGGGACTTCGAGCTGCTGGAGAACCGGGTCGGCGGGCCGGGTCGCGAACACGTCGCCGGGCAGCAGGAGGACGGGCAGCCGGTTGACGGTGGCGAGCGCGGCGCCGGTGACGAGGTTGGTCGCGCCCGGGCCGATGGAGGTGGTGACGGCGTGGGCGGAGAGGCGCCGGGACTGGCGGGCGTAGCCGACGGCGGCGTGCACCATGGCCTGTTCGTTGCGGCCCTGGAAGTACGGCATGGTGGGGCCGGGGGGCGTCTCCCCGGACAGCGCAGTGGCACCGGACTCCAGCAGCGCCTGGCCGAGGCCGGCCACATTGCCGTGGCCGAAGATGCCCCACGTGGCGTTGATCAGGCGGTGACGGCGACCGTCGCGCTCGGTGTACTGGCGAGCGAGGAAGGCGACGAGCGCCTGGGCGACGGTGAGTCGGCGCGTATTCGTTCCCGAACTCATTGCTGGCCCTCCTCGGCCTCGTACAGCGGCAGCCGGGGGTCGACGGGCTGCTCCGGCCAGGTGTCGCGGATCCAGCCGTGGTCGGGGTGGTCGCAGATCAGCCACTCCCTGGTGTCGCCCGGGCCCGCCATCACATTGAGGTAGTACATGTCCCGGCCGGGCGCGGCGATGGACGGGCCGTGCCAGCCGTCGGGGATGAGGACGGCGTCACCCGTACGGACCTCGGCGAGGATGTCCGTACCGCCGGGCCTCGACGGAGAGACCCGGTGGTAGCCCATGCCGCCGCGGTCGATCTCGAAGTAGTAGATCTCCTCGAGCTCGGACTCGACGCCGGGGCGGTGCTCGTCGTGCTTGTGCGGCGGGTACGAGGACCAGTTGCCGCCGGGCGTGAGCACCTCGACCGCGATGAGCTTGTCGCAGACGAAGGTGTCTGCCGCGGCGAAGTTGTTCACCTGCCGCGAGCAGCTGCCCGAGCCGCGCAGCTCGACCGGTACCTCCGGCGCGGGGCCGTAGCGAGCGGGGAGTCGGCGCTCGCACTTCGCTCCTGCCAGGGCGAAGCGGCCTCCCGCACCGGAGGCGATCTGTGCATGGGCATCGCGCGGCACATAGGCGAAGTCCGTCACTCCGCCGAACACGCTTTCCCTGCCCAGCAGTTCAAAGGTCTCGCCTTGTGTGCGCACTGTGCAACCGCCGGTGAGCGGCAGCACGATCCACTCACTGTCCCCGGCGGCGAGGGAGTGTGAGGCGCCGGGCTCCAGCTCCAGTACACGCAGGCTGGAGTACCCCCAGCCGGCCTGTTCGGGGTCGATGCGCAGGGCGTAGGGACCACGCGCCGCGGCTCCCGCCGGTACGTACAGCTCCTGCAGCTTTTCGTCGCTCATGCCTTCTCCGTACCCCCTACAGCAGTCCGACGGCCGTATCGACCGCCCCGGCGACGTCCCCGTCGACCGGATAGAGCAGCGAGCGTCCCACCACCAGTCCCTGGACGGTGGGCAGTTGCAGCGCTCCACGCCATTTCTCGTACGCACCGTGCTGGTCGTCCCCGATCTCGCCGCCGAGGAGGACCGCGGGGAGGGTCGAGGTCTCCATCACGGCCGCCATGTCTTCGGGGTCGTCGGTCACGGGGACCTTCAGCCAGGTGTACGCGGAGGTGCCGGCCAGACCGGAGGCGATGGCGATGGACCGGGTGACGGCTTCGGCGCTGAGATCGTTGCGGAGGCGGCCGTCGACGCGGTGACAGATGAACGGCTCGATGAAGACGGGAAGCTGACGCTCGGCCATCTCGTCGACGGCGCGTGCGGTGGCGTGCAGTGTGTCGAGCGAGCCCGGATCCTCGTAGTCGATGCGGAGCAGCAGTTTGCCCGCGTCGAAACCGAGCCGGTCCAGGTCCTTGGCGCGGTGGCCGGTGAACCGGTCGTCGAGCTCGAAGGCCGCGCCCGCGAGGCCTCCGCGGTTCATCGAACCCATCACGACCTTGTCCTCGAGGGCACCGAGGAGGAGCAGGTCGTCGAGGATGTCGGCGGTGGCGAGGACACCGTCGACGCCGGGGCGCGAGAGGGCGAGGCAGAGCCGCTCCAGCAGGTCGAGGCGGTTGGCCATGGCGAGGTGACGGTCGCCGACGGCGAGGGCGCCACGGGCGGGGTGGTCGGCGGCGATGATCATCAGTCGGCCGCTCTCGCCCATGAGCCGGGGCCGCCTGCGCCGCCGGGTGGCGGCTTCGGCGACGGCCTCGGGGTGGCGGGTGCGGATCCCGACGAGCTCGCCGATGTCGACGCGACTCACGAGGCGGCTCCGGGCGGTATTGAGGGTCCGGGAGGGACGGGGGCGCCCTCGAGGACCTGGTCGACCTCGGCGGCGTACGGCATCGCGGTGGAGCAGGCGAGGCGGGCGGCGACGATGGCTCCGGCCGCGTTGGCGTACCGCATGATGCGCTCCAACTCCCAGCCCGACAGCAGCCCGTGGCAGAGCGCCCCGCCGAAGGCGTCGCCCGCGCCCAGACCGTTGACCACCTCGACGGGGACCGGCGGGACCTCGGCCTGTGTGCCGTCGCGGTGAACGGCGAGGACGCCCTTGGGCCCCTGCTTGACGACGGCGAGCTCGACGCCGGCGGCAAGGAGCGCACGCGCGGCGGCGTACGGCTCGCGCTCACCGGTGGCGATCTCGCACTCCTCGAGATTGCCGACGGCGACGGTGGCCTGCGCGAGGGCCTGTGTGTAGTACGGCCGCGCCTCGTCCGGATCTCCCCAGAACATGGGCCGCCAGTCCAGGTCGAAGGCGGTGGTGCCGGACTTGGCGCGGTGGGCGAGCGCGGCCAGCGTCGCGGTGCGGCTCGGTTCCGCGCACAGGCCCGTGCCGGTCATCCAGAAGACTCTCGCCTCGCGGATCGCCGCCATATCCAGCTCGTGCTGGTGGATCTCGAGATCGGGTGCTTTCGGCTGCCGGTAGAAGTAGAGCGGGAAGTTGTCCGGAGGGAAGATCTCGCAGAAGGTGACCGGGGTCGGGTACGCGGCCACCGGAGTCACCCAGCGGTCGTCGACCCCGAACTCCCCCAGCGCCTGGTGGAGATAGTCGCCGAAGGCGTCCTGCCCGGTGCGGGTGATCACCGCCGTCCGCCGGCCCAGCCGGGCTGCACCCACCGCGACATTCGTGGCCGAGCCGCCGAGGAACTTCCCGAACGTGTCGACCTGCGCCAACGGAACCCCGGTCCGCAGCGGATAGAGGTCCACGCCGATCCGGCCCATCGTGATCACGTCGTACGGCTGAGGCATACGCGTCCCTTCGGTTCGAGCCGGCTGTCCCCAGGTCTAGTGCTCCTCACTGAGCCCTGTCAACATTTTGTCCTTACATTCGGACGAAGTCTTGACACCTTTCTTCGGCGGCCGGAAAGCTGACCCGCATGACCTCCTCCGCCCCCGTCCTGAACCGCATCCGGGTCGGCTCGGCCCCCGACTCCTGGGGGGTGTGGTTCCCGGACGATCCTCAGCAGGTCCCCTGGCAGCGCTTCCTGGATGAAGTCGCTGACGCCGGATACGAGTGGATCGAGCTCGGTCCGTACGGCTATCTCCCGAGCGATCCCGCCCGCCTCACCGCGGAGACCGCCCGTCGCGGGCTGAAGGTCTCGGCCGGCACGGTCTTCACCGGGCTGCACCACGGACCCGCGGTCTGGGAGAAGACCTGGGCGCATGTCTCGGACATCGCTGCACTCACCCGGGCCATGGGCGCGGAACATCTGGTCGTCATCCCCTCCTTCTGGCGCGACGACAAGACGGGCCAAGTACTGGAGGACCGCACCCTCACCCCGGCACAGTGGCGCGATCTCACCACCCAGACCGAACGGTTGGGTCGCGAGGTGCGCGAGCGCTACGGACTGAAGATCGTTGTCCACCCGCACGCGGACACCCATATCGACAGCGAGGAGAACGTCAGCCGCTTCCTCGACGCCACCGACCCCGGCCTGGTCTCGCTCTGCCTGGACACCGGGCACTACGCCTACTGCGGCGGCGACAGCGTCAAGCTGATCGAGACGTACGGGGAGCGGATCGGCTACCTCCACCTCAAGCAGGTGGACCCGGAGATCCTGGCCGAAGTGGTCGCGGACGAGGTGCCGTTCGGACCGGCCGTGGGCCGGGGCGTGATGTGCGAGCCGCCGGCCGGTGTGCCCGCGCTGGAGCCCGTACTGGCCGCGGCCCAGGCACTCGACGTCGAGCTCTTCGCCATCGTCGAGCAGGACATGTATCCGTGCCCGCCGGACAAACCCTTCCCGATCGCCGAGCGGACGCGCGGTTTCCTGCGCACTTGCGGCGCCTGAGGCTCACGCACCGCTTCTGTCACGGTTGCCGCCTCCTCGTCACGCATGTCTCGATTACGCGGGGCTTCCGTCACAGGCAATCAACAGCCCCATTCCTCCTCTCGCTCGGCATCGTTGCAACGGGCACAGGCTCAGTGATCACCAGCGTCCGCGCGCAGCTCACCCGACGGCCCCCGCGCCGCCGCTGTCGCGACGCAGGGAGGTGGCACAACCATGGCGGACAGAAGACTCTGGTCCTACAAGGAGATCGCCGCGCACATCCAGGTGCAGCCGGACACGGTCCGTTCGTACCGCAAGCACGGTCTTCTCCCACCGCCCGACCATGTCGAGGCCGGCAAGCCCTACTGGCACGCGGACACGATCCGCGTCTGGGTGGCCAATCGCCCCGGGAACAGGGGCCGCAGGGACTGAGAGCCAAAGAGGCTGAGAACCGCAGATCTGGAGCCGCCGGGCCCGCGCCGCCTGCATGCCTGGATGCGGGGACGGCTTCCTTCCTCTCGGTCAGCCTTAATCAGTTGCTCACTTCAGGGGCCTGGCCCGACAATCCCCCGGTGACTCAGCAGCCGACTGCGGACTTCTCCGTCAAGCCCACCCTCATTGGCGAGAAGGTGATTCTGCGTCCATTCACCGGGGCGGATGCGACCGCTATGGCCGCGATTCTGGGCGATCCCGAAGTGAGCGTCTTCACCGGGTCCGCCCACGAGGGCGAACTGGACCTGGAGCAGCTGCGCGCCTGGTACGGGACGCGCAATGACCGGACCGACCGGCTCGACCTCGCCGTGGTGGACCGGGCCGGCGGCGAGGTCGTCGGTGAAGTCGTCCTCCATGAGTGGGACGCACACAACCGCAGCTGCCGCTTTCGCACCCTGATCGGCCCGAAGGGACGCAACCGGGGCCTGGGCACCGAGGCCACCCGGCTGGTTGTCGGGCACGGCTTCGATCAACTGGGCCTGAACCGGATCGCGTTGGGCGTCTTCAACTTCAACCCGCGCGCAATCCGGGCCTATGAGAAGGCCGGCTTTGTGGCGGAGGGGACCGAGCGCGAGGCACTGCTCCACGAGGGCCAGTGGATCCACGCCACCTCTATGTCGATCCTGGCCCGGGAGTGGGCGGTCCACCGCGGCGTCAGGCCTTGACCCTGTCCCGTGCCGCGTCGGGATCCGAACCCGATTCCGGTTCCGGTGCCGGTGCCGGATCCGGCTCCGAATCCGGCCGCGGTACGGGCTGCGGCACGGGCTGCGATATCTCTCCCTCGGTCAGCCCGAACCGTTCATGGAAGCGGCGCAGCGGCCCGGGGGCCCACCAGGTCGAGGCGCCCATCAGTTTCATGACCGAGGGAACCAGCAGACTGCGCACCACCATGGCGTCCATCAGCACGGCCAGCGCGATTCCGAGGCCGAGCATCTTGGTGTTGGTCACCCGTGAGGTGCCGATGCCCACCATCACCACCGCGAGGATCACGGCCGCCGCGGTGATCAGCCCGCCGGTGCGCTGAAGTCCGAATCTCACCGCGTGCTCATGGTCACCCGTGTGGTCGTACTCCTCCTTGATCCGGGAGAGCAGAAAGACGCCGTAGTCCATGGACAGCCCGAAGGCGATGCAGAACATCAGCACGGGGAGCGTCGTCTCGATGTCTCCGGTGGAAGTGAAGGAGAGCAGCCCGGAGAGGTGCCCGTCCTGGAAGACCCAGACCACCGCGCCGAACATCGCCGTCAGGCTGAGGGCGTTGAGCACGACCGCCTGGATGGGGATGAGCACACTGCCGGTGAGCAGGAAGACCAGCAGCAGCGTCACTATGGCGATGATCGCCAGCGCCAGCGGCAGCCGGTCGGCGATAGCGGCCTTGGAGTCCTCCAGCACCGCGGCCCTGCCGGTCACCGAGGTCGCGAACGGGGCCGATACATCCCGCAGTTCATGCACGAGCCGCTGAGCCTCCTCGCCCACCGCCTCCCCCCTGGGCTGCACTGTGAGGTAGGCGGATCCGCCCGAGGTGACGGGCCCGTCCACCCGCAGCACACCCGGGAGGGCGGCGATCTTGTCGCGGTACTCGGCGTACTCGGCGGGGGTCGTCGCGGACCCGGAACCGCTGTCCTCGGCGAAGACTTCGAGACCGCCGGCGGGGCTGCCGGGGAAGCCGTCCCGTATCTGCTGCTGAACGACATGGACCTCGGCGGTCGACGGCAGCTGGCGGTCGTCGGGGGTACCGAACTTCACACCCAGGAAGGGCAGTCCGAGCAGCACAAGACCGGCCACGGTGGCGAACGCGAACAGAGGGGCCCGGCGCATCACCAGCCCGGCGACCCATGCCCACCCGGCTCCGGCCGCCTCCTGGTCCGCGGCCGCTTTCTGGTCCGCGGGCGCTTTCTGGTCCGCGGGCGCTTTCTGGTCCGCGGGCGCTTTCTGGTCCGCGGCCGACGCCTTGTCAGCCCCAGCCTCATCGGACGATGCGCCGTCACGCCGGCCACGCTTGAGAAGGCGGCGCAGATCCAGCGCATTGACCCGGTGTCCAAGCAGCATCAAGGCGGCGGGGAGCAGCACCAGCGCGGCCCCTGCCGCCAGAAGGACCACGGCGATCCCGGCGTAGGCGAAGGACCGCAGGAAGTACTGCGGGAAAACCAGCATCGCGGCCAGCGACACGGCCACGGTCAGGGCGGAGAACAGAACGGTGCGGCCCGCGGTGCGCAGAGTGATGCCGATCGCCTCCCGCACCTCGGCCCCATCGGCCAACTCCTCGCGGAATCGGCGCACGATGAACAGGGCGTAGTCGATGGCGAGTCCGAGCCCCAGGGCCGTGGTGAGGTTCTGCGCGAAGACCGAGACATCGGCGAACTCGGTGATGCCGCGCAGGACGGCGTTCGTCCCCAGGATGGCGACGATGCCGACGCCCAGCGGGAGCAGTGCCGCGATCGCGCTGCCGAAGACCATGACCAGCAGCACCAGCGTCACCGGCAGAGCGATCAGCTCTGCCCGCAGCAGGTCCTCCTGGATGGTCGTGGTCATCTCGTGCTGCAGGGCGACGGGGCCGCCGATCGAGACCTGCACCGGGCCGTGCGCCCCCCGGAAGTCCGGTGCTATCCGCTCCAGCACCTCGGAGGTGGCTTTCTCGTCGCCCTCGATCCGGGCCGCGATCAGCGCCTGATGCCCGTCGCCGGCGCGCAGCGCGGGTGAGCGGGTCCCCCAGTACGAGCCGACACCCGTGACGTCCTTCTCCTCGGCGAGCCGCTCCCCGAGCCGCCGTCCCTCGGCGGCAACCGCCGGGTCGTCCACACTCGCCCGTCCGCTGTCCACGAGCAGCAGCAGATTCGGCTGGGAGGCCGGGAACTCCCGCTCCAGCGCCTCTGTCGCATACGTCGACTCGGCAGCCGGGTCCTGCCAGCCGCCGCTCCCCATGCGCTCGGCGACCCCGCTTCCGGCGAACACCGCGAGTGCAGTGAGCACCAGCGCGGCCAGCAGCGAGAGCCGCGGCCGCGCGGTCACGAACCGGGTCCATCCCCCGACCGGCGGTGGGCTGTTGACTTCGGACATGGTGCGGTGTCCCCTTCACCGTGGCCCATGCGCAGGCTC
>NZ_JBHWWF010000066.1:0-23048 GCF_042736455.1 Streptomyces sp. NPDC060064 | reverse complement strand
TGGGGGGTGGGGCGCCCGGGGCTCGGGGGCCCCCCCCCGTCCCGCGCCCCCCCCCCCCCCCCGTCCCCGGGCCTCCCCGGCCCCCCCCTTGCCCCCGCCCCCTGTTGCCGTTTCTCGGGGGGGGGGGGCGGTTTTCTGGTCCCCCCCCCCCCACACTCGTACTCGGGACTTTTGCGCAGCAGGCCCAGCGGGTAAGGTTAGGTTAGCCTCACCGATCATCGGGAAAGGCGCCAGTGATCCCGACCGGGGAGGTGAACCGCGTGTACGTCTGCTCATGCTTCGGCATCACCGAGAAGCAGGTCAAGGAGCACGCGGAAGGCGGTGCCTGCACCCCACGCCAGATTGCGTCGGTCTCCAAGGCCGGCACCGACTGCGGATCGTGCGTACGCCGGATCCAGGGGATTCTCGGCCGGGGCGCATGCCCCCGTCGCGAGCTGCTCGAACAGGGCGACTCCGCCGCCGTACTGGCTGTGGACCCAGAGCTCAGCGAGGCTGCCTAGCCCTACGGGGCGACTCAGCTCTCCGGCTGCTCGATCAGCTGGGCGATGTAGAGCGCTTCACCGAGCTTCTCGACCAGCTCCAGCTGGGTGTCGAGATAGTCGATGTGATGCTCCTCGTCCGCCAGGATCGACTCGAAGATGTTCGCCGACGTGATGTCACCCTTGCCGCGCATGACCTCGATGCCGCGTTTGAGGCGGTCGATCGCCTCCACCTCGACCTGCCGGTCGGCCTGGAACATCTCGGTGACCGTCTGGCCGACGCGCACATGGAAGAGGCGCTGGTAGTTCGGCAGGCCGTCGAGGAAGAGGATCCGGTCGGTCAGTACTTCCGCGTGCCGCATCTCGTCGAACGACTCTGACCGGGTGTACTTGGCGAGCTTCGTCCAGCCAAAGTTCTCCTGCATCTTCGCATGCAGGAAGTACTGATTGATTGCGGTCAATTCGGCGGTCAGCTGCTCATTGAGGAACTCGATGACCTCGTGGTCGCCCTGCATCGCAGAGGCTCCTTCCGCGCGTAATGACTACTGGGGCAGGTGCGCGAATCTTCGCACCGCGGTCGAGGAGCGTCCAGTAAGTACATGCTTAGTGTGAGTTGCCCGAATCGGTCCGGACCTGGTCATGACCACCCTTCCCGGTCTGTCACCATTGAAGGCATGGGTCAGCCGGAGAGCCGGGAATACCGCGCATCAGAGGAGTCCGAGCTTCCGCCGGGGCAGCGACTGCAGCGTGGCTGGCCGGTCACTCACTATGGCCCCGTACCCAAGTTCAAGCCGGACCGCTGGGAGTTCAGGGTCTTCGGTGCCACGGCGGACGGCGACAAACACTGCTGGAACCACGAGGAGTTCTCGGCACTGCCCTTCTCCACCGTCGTCGCCGATCTGCACTGCGTGACAAAGTTCAGCATGCTGGGGGCCGAATGGGGCGGGGTGTCCGCCCGTACGCTCATGGACTTCGCGCCGCCGGCGCCGAACGCCACCCATGTCATGGTCTGGGCCGAGTACGGATACAGCGCCAATCTGCGGCTCTCCGACTTTGTCTCGGAGCGCGCGATCTTCGCGACCCACAAGGACGGTGAGCTGCTCACCGCCGAGCACGGCTTTCCGCTGCGGCTGGTCGTCCCGCATCTCTATGCCTGGAAAGGGCCCAAGTGGGTCCGGGGCGTGGAGTACATGACCGCCGATCGCCGTGGTTTCTGGGAGGAGCGCGGCTATCACAATCTCGGCGACCCGTGGCGCGAGCAGCGCTACTCGTACCAGGAAGAGCCCGGGCACGGCCCCGAGCTCTGAGTCCTGGTGCTGGTCAGTGGTGGTACTGGTGGACCACCGCGTGGCCCTTGCCGCGGCCGATCATCCACTTGTTGACGGGTGTGGTGACCACGAAGGCGAGGACGAGCGAGGCGGCGAGGGCGCCCCAGAACAGCGTGTCCGAGAGCTGCGCGTCCATGGCGTCCGGCCAGAGCGCGATCACGCCGTTGTCGATCAGCTCCATCACGGCGATGGACAGGGTGTCGGCGGCCAGTGCGACCCGGACCGCGGTGCTGAAGCTGACGCCGGCCTTGAGGACGCCGCGCAGCGTGAGTGAGTAGCCGAAGAAGAACGCCAGCACGATCGCCAGGATCATCGTCGGCACATTGCCCCAGCCGAACGCGGTGCCCAGCACCATGCCCAGGACCTCGCCGATGGCGCAGCCGGTGAGGCAGTGGAGAGTCGCCTGAGCTGCCATGGACCAGCTGACCGTGCCGATGCCGTGGGCGCGCTCTTCATGGGTGTGGTGAGCGTGCTCGGTGTGGAGGGCGTGTCCGGTGGGGTGAGCGTGTCCGGTGTGGGTGTCGTGCTGCATGAGAAGCCCCCAAAGCCAGATAGCGGTTCCTGTCGACTGCGACAACCGCATACCCCTAGGGGGTATTCCTGGAGGGAGATCTCCCAGCGGAGTTTCTCAGCGCAGTCTCTTCAGCCGCACCACGTCCGCCGCGTGCCCCTCCTTGCCCCCGGGCGTCTCGATGATCAGCGGTATGCCCTCGGTCGACGGGTGCAGCATCAGCTCCCGGAACGGCTCCTCGCCGATATGGCCGGAGCCAATGTTCTCGTGGCGGTCCTTGTGGGCGCCGGCCACATCCTTGGAGTCATTGGCGTGGATCAGCTTCAGTCGCCCCTCGCCGACGGTGTCCACCAGCAGATCCAGAGTCTGCGCCATCCCGTGCGGGCCGGTCAGATCGTGTCCCGCCGCGAAGATGTGGCAGGTGTCCAGGCAGACGCCCAGCTTGGGATGAGAGTCCAGCGCCTCGAAGTACGGGCCGAAGTCCCAGGTTCTCGAGCAGAGCGAGGAACCCTGTCCTGCCGTTGATTCCAGCAGCAGGAACGGGTCGTCGTCGTGTGTCAGCTCATCGAGCAGCGGCAGCATCCGCTCCCGTACCTGCGCCAGCGCCACCTCGCGGGAGCGGCCGCCGGTCGCCGAGCCGGTGTGCACCACCACACCCAGCGCGCCGATCTCCCGGCCCCGGCGCAGCGAGTGCCGCAGGGATTCCACGGACTTCTCGACGGTCGCCTCGGTGTGCGAGCCGAAGTTGATCAGATACGGCGCATGGACGTACGCCGAGATCCCCTCGGCCGCGCACTCGGCGCGGAACTGCTCGTCCTGCGCCGGGTTTCCGGTGGGTGTCGCCCAGCCGCGCGGATTGGCGACAAAGACCTGGACGGTCTCCGCCTCCAGCTCACGGGCGTAACCGAGACCGATCGTGGCGAGGCCGCCCGCCACGGGGACATGGCCGCCGACGGGGTTGCGCATCAGAACTACAGTCCCTTGGTCTTGATAGTGATCGTGCTGCCTTCGGGGGCCTGGCCGCCGCCCGCGACGGACTGGCTCTCGACCGTGTCGCCGAGGAACGGGAAGCTCTTCTCGACCTTGACCTCGAAGCCCGCCGCCTTCAGCCTGCTCGTGGCCTCGTCGGCCTTCTTGCCGACCACATCGGGCACGTCGATCATCCGCGGGCCCTTGGAGACCGTCAGAGTGATCGTGTCACCGCGGGCCAGCTGAGTGCCCTCGGCCGCGGACTGCTTGGCGACGGAGCCCGCATCCTCCGGGGAGTTGATCTGTGCGGAGGCGACCTTGACCTTGAACCCGGCGCCTTCGAGCTCGCTGGTGGCGGCATCCAGGGAATCGCCGGTCACCCCGGGGACCTCGATCGGAGCGCCCTTGCTGACGGTGAGGGCGACCGCGGAATCGGGGCTGCGCCCGGCCCCGGCCTCCGGGGCCGTGCTGATCACCGAGCCCTGCGCGATCTCCTCGCTGAACTCCTTGGTCACCACTCCCGGCGCGAGACCGAGCTTCTTCAGCTCGCGCTCGGCCTTGGCGAGCGGCTTGCCCTTGAGCTGGGGGACCTTGACGATCTCCGGGCCGCGCGAGACGACGATCGTCACCGAGCCGTTGCCACGGATGCGCTCGTTGGTCGCGGGGTCGCTGTTGATGACCGTGCCGCGCTTGACCGTCTCGCTGAAGTCGAAGCGGACCTTCTTCACATCCAGTCCGGCGTTCTTCAGCTCCTGCCTGGCGTCCTTCTCGGTCTTGCCGATCAGGGCGGGGACACGGGTGAACTGCCCGGAGTTGATGTACCAGACGCCGGTTCCCACGCCGAGGATCAGGAACAGCGCGACCACCAGCGCGAGGACGCCGCGGTTGGGGACGGCGCGCCGACGGGACTGCTGCGGGGGCGCCGAGGGCGGCATCGCCAGCCGGGTGGTGCGGTTGACCTCCGGCTCCTCCGGCTCCTCGCGGGGGAGCACACGCGGGATCACGCTCGTACGGTCCTCGGAGGCGGGGACCCCGTCCGAGCGCTGCTCCCCGGACTGGTCCTGCGCCTCGGTGTGCGCCTGCGGCGGCACCAGGTCCAGCTGCTCGTCACCGAGCGGCGCACGGGCCTCGCGGACCTGCGCGAGCAGCGCCACCGCGTCGTGCGGGCGGACCTCGGGGTTACGGGCGGTGGCGCCAGCCACCAGCTCGTCGAGCTCGACAGCGAGCCCGGGGACGAGGGCGGAGGGCGCCGGAACGTCGTCGTTCAGATGCTGGAAGAGGACCTGGGCGGGGGTGTCACCGGAGTGCGGCTTGGCGCCGGTGAGCATCTCGTAGAGGACGACCCCGCAGGCGTACACATCGGCGCGGGTGTCGGCGGTGCCGTACTCGATCTGCTCGGGAGCGAGATAGGAGACCGTGCCGAGCACCGTGCCGGTGGTGCTGGTGACGGAGCCCACGGCCCGTACCAGACCGAAGTCGGCGACCTTGACCCGGCCGTCGTCCCCTATCAGCACGTTCTCCGGCTTCATGTCCCGGTGCACGAAACCGGCCCGGTGCGCGGCACCGAGCGCGGCCAGCACGGGCTCCAGGATGTCGAGCGCGGCCCGCGGCTGGAGCGCCCCGCGCTCGCGCAGGACGTCGCGCAGCGTGCAGCCCGCGACGTACTCCATCGCGAGATAGACATACGCACCCTCGGCGCCCTGGTCGAAGACCCCCACCACATTGGGGTGGGCGAGGTGCGCCACGGACTTGGCCTCGCGGATGAAGCGCTCCACGAAAGAGGCGTCGGCGGCGAGGGCGGGGTGCATCACCTTGAGCGCGAGCACCCGGTCGAGCCGGGTGTCGACGGCCCGGTAGACCGTGGCCATCCCGCCGACGGCGATGCGCGCGTCGACGCGGTAGCGGCCGTCGAGCACATGCCCGACGAGGGGGTCCTTGAGGGTCGTATCCACGCGGGAGAGTCTACGAGTCACCACGGACAGCCCCGACGCCCCGGGGCGGGACCGGGGCCGTACTGCAGCCGAGCTGTGACAGCGCGGGCTTCCCGGGCCTCCGCCGGACCCCGGTACGCCCTTCGGGCGTGTCCTCAATCACCGGATTCCGGCCCCTCAGGCGTTTGAGGAGCGGGGTCCGGCGGAGCCCCGGTTACGGGAAGGGGCGGGGTGGGGAAACGGCCCCGCGCAGCGGTCAGAACGCGGGTCGCTCCGGGTCGAGGGCCGCGCGGCCCTCGTGAGGGGACGACGCCTCCGCGAAGTGGCGGCGCGGGATGCGGCCCGCCCGGTGCGCGAGGCGGCCCCCCTCGACCGCATGGCGCATCGCCTCCGCCATGAGCACCGGCTCCTGCGCCCGGGTCACCGCCGAGGCCAGCATCACCGCCGCGCAGCCCAGCTCCATCGCCAGCGCCGCGTCGGAGGCCGTGCCCGCGCCCGCGTCCAGAATCACCGGCACGCGCGCGTGCTCGACGATCAGCTGGAAGTTGTGCGGATTCCGGATACCGAGGCCGGAGCCGATCGGCGAGCCCAGCGGCATGATCGCCGCGCAGCCGACATCCTCCAGCTTCCGGGCCAGCACCGGGTCGTCGTTGGTGTACGGCAGCACCGTGAAGCCGTCGTCGACCAGGATCTCGGCCGCGTCCAGCAGCTCGATCGGGTCGGGCAGCAGTGTGCGTTCGTCCGCGACGACCTCGAGCTTGATCCACTCCGTGCCGAGCGCCTCCCGGGCGAGCCGCGCGGTCAGGACGGCCTCGCCCGCCGTGAAGCAGCCCGCCGTATTGGGCAGCACACGGATGTTCAGCTTCTCCAGCACGGACAGCACGGAGCCCTGGACGGTCGGGTCGAGGCGGCGCATCGCGACGGTGGTCAGCTCCGTGCCGCTCGCGACGAGGGACCGTTCGAGTACGTCGAGGCTGGGTGCCCCGCCCGTACCCATGATCAGCCGGGAGTTGAAGGCGGTGCCGCCGATGGTGAGACGGTCGTCGGCCATGGCTGATCAGCCTCCCTGCACTGCGGTGAGGACTTCGACACGGTCGCCGTCGCCGAGCCGCGTGCCGGCCCATCGGCTGCGCGGGACGACCGTCTCGTTGACTGCGGCGGCGACTCCGGACGGGGCGGCGGTGAGGGACGTGACCAGGGCGTCCAGCGTGGTGCCTGTGGCGAGCTCGCGCGCCTCGCCGTTGACGGAGACGGTGATGGTGACGGACACGGGGACGTTCATGCGGGCTGCTCCTGAGGTACGGGGGAGAAGCGGCGAGGAGTGAAGGGGCGGGCCTCGTCCGGCAGTGCGCCGGTGATCAGCACCGTGGCCATCACATCGCCGGTGACGGGTGTGAGCAGCACCCCGTTGCGGTGGTGGCCGGTGGCCAGATGCAGGCCCGGCAGAGCGGTCGGGCCCAGCAGCGGCGCATTGTCGGGAGAGCCGGGGCGCAGCCCGGCGCGGGTCTCGGTGAGCGGCAGCTCGGTGATGCCGGGCACCAGCTCGTGCGCGTCGCGCAGCAGCTCGTACACCCCGCCCGCCGTCACCGTGGTGTCCCAGCCGAGCTCCTCGCTGGTCGCCCCGATGACCAGCTCGCCGTTCTCGCGCGGCACCAGATAGACGTCACTGCCGCGCACCACGGCCCTAACGGTCCGGGAGAGGAACGGCGCGTACGCACGCGGCACGGTCAGCCGCAGAACCTGGCCCTTCACCGGCCGTACCGGCGGCAGTACATCCTCCGGTACGCCGCCGAGCCTGCCGCTCAGACTGCCGCACGCCAGCACCACCTGGTCCGCGGAGAGCTCACGGCCGTCCGTCAGTACGGCTCCGGCCGCCCGGTCCCGTACCACCGACAGCCGCTCCGCCCAGCCGCGGTGGAAGACCACCCCGGCCCGCTCGCAGGCCGCCACCAGCGCCGCTGCCAGCCGCCGCGGATCGACCTGGTGGTCGCCGTCCACCCGAAGGCCACCGCGCACGCCGGGCGCGAGCATCGGCTCCAGGCGGCGGCATTCGCGCCCCGCCAGCCACTCCGACTCCAGGCCGGACTGACGCTGCAGGGCGTGCAGTTCACGCAGGTGCGCGCGGTCGTCGGCGTCGAGCGCGACCGCGAGCGTGCCACAGGCGCGATAGCCGACGGACTGTCCGCTCGCCTCCTCCAGCTCGGCGACGAAGGCGGGATAGCGCCGCGCGGATTCCAGATTGAGGCCGAGCAGCGTCTGCTCGCCGTAGTGCAGTTCGGTGACGGCGGCGAGCATGCCCGCCGCGACCTGCGCAGCGCCGCCGCCGGGCGCCGGATCGGCGACGGCGACCCGCAGCCCTCGCTGCGCCGCACGCCAGGCCGTGACCAGGCCGATGATTCCGCCCCCGACAACGAGGACGTCTGAGGTACGCGACATGGGCGTCCAGCCCCTCCCTTCGCCGGCATGACCCGGATCAGGTTCGTACGGTCGGAGGCCGTCCAGCCTCCCTCTCAGCCCGGTGCGTCCGGGCTCCCGCGAGTGCCTTACGGTGGCCACCCTAACCCCAGGCCCCAACTCGCAGTAAGGGAGCAGCCACTGTGGCAAGGTCGCTCGACGGACTCGTGCTCTCCCCGGTCGCAGACCAGGCTCCGGGCCAGGTGGGGACCCGGACCCGGTTCACGTACCACGAGCAGGAAGGCAGGATCTGGGCCGAGTACGAGGGCGGCGATGTGCTCCGCGGCCACCTTGTGGGCACCAGGGAGGGCGACCGGCTCGACTTCCGTTATGTACAGCTGAAGGCCGACGGCGGGACGTCCTCGGGGCACTGTCTCTCCACCGTCGTCGAGCTCGAGGACGGGCGGCTGCGGCTGGAGGAGAGCTGGGAATGGGAGTCCCAGGAGGGCAGCGGGACGAGCGTCGTCGAACAGCTACCTTCCTGACGGTCCGTCAGATGCGTAAGGTTGTCGGGTGAGCGAGCAGCAGCAGACAGCACAGACGCAGCGGCGCGTGGTCGTCGTCGGCGCGGGAATGGCCGGAGTGCAGACCGCGGTGGCACTGCGCGAGCAGGGTTTCACCGGCCCGATCACCCTGATCGGCGCCGAGCCCCATCAGCCGTACGACAGACCCCCGCTCTCCAAGGCGATCCTGCTCGGCAAGGCGGAGGGCTCGGCCTTCGACGTCGACTTCGAGGCACTCGGCATCGAGCTGCGGCTGGGCTGCGAGGTGACCGGAGTGCGCGCCGGGGCCCATGAGCTGGACACCGCGGCAGGTCCGGTCCCCTACGACGTCCTGGTCATCGCCAGCGGTGCGGAACCGATCACCCTGCCCGGCGCCGTGGGCGTACCCGGCGTCCATCTGCTGCGTACCCTCGACGACGCCGCGCGGCTGCGCCCCGTTCTCACGCAGCAGCACGACATAGTGGTCGTCGGCGCGGGCTGGATCGGCGCGGAGTTCGCGACGGCCGCCCGTGAGGCGGGCTGCACGGTCACTGTCGTCGAGGCCGCCGGGCGCCCGCTGGCCGGAGCCCTGCCCGCCGAGGTCGCCGGCCCGATGGCCGATTGGTACGCGGAGTACGGCGTCGAACTGCTCACCCACGCGCGCGTGGCGGACATCGAGCCCGGCGCGGTGATCCTGGCCGACGGCCGGCAGCTTCCGGCGGGCGCCGTGGTCGTCGGCATCGGCGCCCGGCCCGCCACCGCCTGGCTCGCCGGCTCCGGTATCGAGCTGGGCCCGGACGGCGCAATCACCGCGGACGCGTATCTGCGCACCTCGCTGCCCGATGTGTACGCCGTCGGGGACTGCGCCTCCTTCCCGTCCGGCCGTTACGGCGAGCGGCTGCTCGTGCACCACTGGGACAACGCTCTGCAGGGGCCGCGTACGGTCGCCGCCAACGTCATCGGCGGCGCGCCGGGACAGGAGCCACCGGAGGTCTATGACCCGGTGCCGTACTTCTGGTCCGAGCAGTTCGGGCGCTTTGTGCAGTACGCGGGCCATCATGAGGCCGCCGACACGATGGTGTGGCGCGGCGATCCGGCAGGCGCGACCTGGTCGGTGCTCTGGCTGCGGGACGGCTCTCTGGTCGCGCTTCTCGCCGTCGGCAGAGCCCGTGATCTGGCGCAAGGACGCAAGCTCATCCTGTCCGGAAACCGGCTGGATCCGGCGCGCGCCGCCGACCCCTCCGTCCCTCTGAAGGCGGCGGCCGACTAGGGTCCGGCTACCGACTGTCAGTCCGGGATGGCACGCTTGTCCTGTGACCGAGATTGACGCAAAGATCGATGCTCTCGTCCCTGCCTGGCTCCACCTTCCTGACATCGCGGAAATGCTCGATGTCGAGGTGACACGCGTACGGCAGCTGGTCAAGGAAGGCCAGCTGATCGCCGTACGCCGTGGTGAGAACCGGGCGCTTCAGGTGCCTGCCGCCTTCATCGACGGCGACAAGGTGGTCAAGGGGCTCGCAGGGACCCTGACGCTCCTGAGGGACGACGGCTTCACCGACGAAGAGATGCTGGAATGGCTCTTCACCGCCGACCCGAGCCTGCCGGGCACGCCCGCGCAGGCGCTCAGCGAGAATCGCGGCACGGAGGTGAAGCGCCGGGCCCAGGCGCTCGCCGTCTGACGTCCTGACAACAACAACACGCGGTGTGCGGGCCGGGGGCTGTGCCGCCCTGCCCGTGCACCGCCGACCCACCGGGGGGAACCACCATGTCCACGGCTCGTGCGCTGCTGTCCGACGCCCGGCTGTATCTGTGCACGGACGCCCGGAAGAAGCAGGGCGACCTCGCGGAGTTCCTCGACGCCGTGCTCGCCTCCGGGGTCGACATCGTGCAGCTGCGGGACAAGGGCATGGAGGCCGGTGAGGAACTGGATCACCTCCAGCTCTTCGCCGACGCCTGCCGCAGACACGGCAGACTGCTCGCCGTGAACGACCGGGCGGATGTGGCGCACGCCATCGGCGCCGACGTGCTGCATCTGGGACAGGGCGATCTGCCGGTCCCGGCCGCCCGCGCGATCCTCGGTGACGAGGTGCTCACAGGCCGCTCGACGCACGCCGAGTCCGAGGTGGACACGGCCACCGCCGAGCCCGGCGTGGACTACTTCTGCACGGGCCCCTGCTGGCCCACCCCGACCAAGCCCGGACGCTATGCCCCGGGACTGGGCCTGGTGCGGTACACAGCCGCGCTGGAGACCGACCGGCCCTGGTTCGCGATCGGCGGGATCGACGCCGGCAATCTGGACGAGGTGCTGGACGCGGGCGCGCGCAGGATCGTCGTCGTACGGGCCATCACCGAGGCCGACGACCCGGCCGCGGCGACAGCGGCGCTGGCGAAGCGCGTGCGGGAGCGTGTGGGGTAGCGCGCGCGGGGGAGCGGATCGGGTAACTGTCCGAGGGGTGGACAGTAGGCCGACAAATCCGGCATATTTCCCTCATTCGGTTGGGTGACCGGCGAGGCGTGGTTAACCTGCGGGTATGGCCCTCGGTACAGCTTCGACCAGGACGGATCACGCACGAACCGTGCGTGAGCTGCTTGCAACCGGCAAAACTTCGTACTCCTTCGAGTTCTGGGCGCCCAAGACCGAGAAGGGCGAGCGGAACCTCTGGAACGCGCTGCGCAGGGTCGAAGCGGTGGCCCCCAACTTCGTCTCGGTGACCTACGGCGCCGGCGGCTCCACGCGCGCCGGCACGGTCAAGGCCACCCAGCAGATCGCCGCCGACACCACGCTCACCCCGGTCGCGCACCTCACCGCGGTGAACCACTCCGTGGCCGAGCTGCGCAACATGATCGGGCAGTACGCCGATGCCGGGATCCGCAACATCCTCGCCGTCCGTGGCGACCCGCCCGGCGACCCGATGGGCGAGTGGGTCAAGCACCCCGACGGTGTGCGGTACGCCGCCGAGCTCGTACAGCTGATCAAGGAGTCCGGGGACTTCTGCGTCGGCGTCGCGGCCTTCCCCGAGATGCACCCGCGCTCGGAGGACTGGGACACCGACATCCAGCACTTCGTCGACAAGTGCCGGGCCGGCGCCGACTACGCGATCACGCAGATGTTCTTCCAGCCCGAGGACTATCTGCGGCTGCGTGACCGGGTCGAGGCCGCGGGCTGCGCGACCCCGATCATCCCGGAGATCATGCCGGTCACCAGCGTCAAGCAGCTCGAACGGTTCGCGCAGCTCAGCAACGCCGCGTTCCCGCCCGAGCTCAAAGAGAGGGTCCTCTCCGTCAAGGACGATCCTGCCGCTGTACGCTCCATTGGCATCGAGTTCGCGACGGAGTTCTGCGCCGGGTTGCTCTCCGAGGGTGTCCCCGGTCTGCACTTCATTACACTCAACAACTCCACGGCGACGCTCGAGATCTACGAGAATCTCGGACTGCACGAGCAGTCGTGATCGGTCGTACCCACTCCGACCCGGAGCGGCGGCCGCAGGAGAGGGGCGGGCATGGGCTGGACGGTCCTCTATATCGCGTTCGGCATCGTCGCGCTGTGGCTGCTCGGTGAGGTGCTGCTGCAGTACAAGGCGCGGCTGCGCTGGCGGCTGCTCGCCTTCGCCGGCTTCCTGTGCGTGGTCCTCGGCGTACTGATGCCCTCCGTCGTGGTGATCGCGCTCGGCGCGATCGCCTTCGCCGTCGGCCAGACGTATGTCACGCTCTCCTTCCGCAAGGGCTTCTCCACCGGCTGGGCGCTCGGCGGCAGCCCGGGAGCGAGCCGTCGGCGCAGGTCCGGCGGCAATCAGGACACGGCCGCCTCGCGCGAGCCGACGCTGGAGGTCTCCGACCTCGCCTATGAGCCTGTTCCCGCGGAACCTGAGCCCGAGGCGGTCTACGAGCCGCAGCCGCTGCCGGACGACACCGGCCAGTACGGCGTGTACAGCGAGGCCGCCTATGCGGCGGAGCAGCAGGACCAGAACTACACCACGTACGGCACGGGTTACGACACCTACTCCGGCTACGGTCAGCAGCCGACCGGCTCCGGTTACGATCAGCAGCCGACGGGCCAGGACATATACGCCGGGCAGTACGACTACGGGACGGGGCAGCAGGCGTACGCCGCGTACTCCGACCCCTATGTCGGCGGCCAGCAGTACAACGCGTACGAGAGCTACGACAGTTACGGCGGCCAGCAGCAGTACGCCGACCCGTACGCCCAGCAGCCGTACAGCGAGACGCCGGCCGGCGGGGTGTGGGTCCCGCAGCAGCGGGAGGGCGAGCAGCAGGCGCCGCCGATGCCGCAGGAGCAGCCCTCTCCGTACGGCTACGACCCCGGGTACAACGAGCAGCAGTACCGCTACTGACGCGCCGGCGGCGGCTCACTGAGAGCCGCGGAAGTCCGCCCCCTCCACGATCAGGCCGGCCACCAGCGCCCCCGACATCCCGGCATGCGCCAGTCCGCCGCCCGGGTGCGCCCGGCCGCCCGCCAGATACAGACCGGGCAGCCGGGTGCTGTTCGCCGGGTGCAGATACCGCCCGCCGTCCCCGGCGAGCGCGGGCGCGGACAGCGCACCCGCCTCCGCGGGCGTACGGATCTCGTGCCACAGCAGGCGCTCGCGTATCTCCGGCACGGCCGCGCCCGCGGCGTCGATGAGCACCTCGGCGTACCGTTCGCGCAGCGCCGCGTCCGTCCAGTCGACCGGGCCGCCCTGCGCCGCGACGGTCGCGGCGAGAGTCACCGCCTCGTGCTCCTCGTCCGGGCGGGTACGCGGATCGTCCGGGCGCAGCACGGTGACGGTGGGCCGCTCGGCCGTCCGGCCACCGAAGACGGCCGCAGCCTCCGCGCCGGTGTCGGGCGCGTGGACCACACTCCGGTGGACGGCCGACGCGGGCCGCGCCCCGCGCAGCGCCAGCAGCACGGTGAACCTGCCCGGCAACTGTGAACCGCCGGCGCCCCCTTGGGGCCGTACGTCTCCGTCCTGCCAGAGCTCATGCGTCACCAGATCAGCGGCCTCGATGCCCGCCACCACATGGTCGGCCCCGGCGACCGTGCCGCCGACGAGCTCGACTCCCGCCGCCCGCCCGTCCTTCTCGACGATGCGGGCCACCTCGGTCCCGAAGGCGAACTCCACCTTCCGGGCCAGACACCGCTCGTAGACCGCGCGGGCCAGCTCCCGCATCCCGCCCTCGACATACCAACTGCCGAAGGTCTGTTCCATGTACGGCAGCAGGGCGGCACCCGCCGGGGCATGCCGGGGATCCAGGCCGTACGAGAGGGCGTATCCCTCGAGCAGCGCGGCCAGCCGCGGGTCGGCCAGCTCCCAGGCGCCGACCTCGGAGACCGTGGACGCCTGTCGGCTGCGCAGCAATTTGCGCTGCCGCGGCGCCGGATACGGATCGCGGCCGAGCACCTGCCAGTCGGTCCACAGGGGCTCTTCGAGCAGCGGCCGCCGGGAACGGTCCCAGGCGTCCCGGGCCCGGCCCAGGAAGGTGCCCCACCGCTCGCCCGCTCCCGCGCCCAGCGCGGCTTCGAGCGCGGAGACGACTCCGGCCCGCGAGGCGTTCGGCAGGGACACCTCGGTGCCGTCGGCGAAGAGATGCCGGCTCGCCGGGTCCACCTGGACGAGCCCGACGCACTGCTCCAGCGGTTCCTTGCCGGTCTTGACGAACAAGTCCCGCCAGACGGCAGGCAGATGCAGCAGACCGGGCCCGGTGTCGAAGACGAAGCCCGCGCGCTCGAACCGGCCCACCGCGCCGCCGTAGGTCGCCGAGCGCTCGTACACCGTCACCCGGTGGCCTGCCACGGCCAGCCGGGCGGCAGCCGCCATGGCGCCCATCCCGGCGCCGATCACCGCAATCCGTGCCATGTCCGCGACTTTATCGGCCACCACTGACAGTCCGTCCCGGCGGCCCGTCCCGGCGGCCCGTCCGGGCGGTCCGGTCACCAGGGCGCTCTGGACGCTTCCGCGCCCGCCGGCCGTTTCTCCTGGCGGCGCTGTGCTCTGCGCCGCAGGAAACGGCGGATCTTCGTGGCGAGAAAGGCCAGTACCACGATGCCCAGCAGGAGCAGTGTCCCGGCGATGAGCGCAGCCGCCAGCGGATGGAAGAGCGCGAAGGTGATGATCCCGGCGACGCCCAGATCCTCCGCCATGCTCACCGCGATATTGCTGAACGGCTCGGGCGAGGTGTTGACCGCCATCCGGGTGCCGGCCTTGACCAGATGGCTCATCAGCGCGGTCGAGCCGCCGATGGCGGCCGCGGCGAGTTCCGGCAGCGAGCCGCTCTCCCCGGCCAGCAGTGCGGCCACGACCGCGCCCGCCACCGGCCGGAGCACGGTGTGCACGGTGTCCCATATGGAGTCGACGTACGGGATTTTGTCCGCCACCGCCTCACAGAGGAACAGCACGCCGGCAATGATCAGGACATCGGTGCGCTGCAGAGATGCGGGTACCTCGTCGGTGAGCCCGGTCGCGCCGAAGACGCCGAACAACAGGACCACCGCGTAGGCGTTGATCCCGCTGGCCCAGCCGCTGGTGAAGACGAGAGGGAGTACGGACACGGACGCGATCGTAACCAGACGCCGACCCGCGCGGGTGGGGATGAGCACGGATGACTGAGTACCCGTACCTAGTGGGGGAGATGAGTACGCGCGCGGATGGGGTTCTACCTGCGCAGAAGGAAGAGTGGAGACCACGGAAGGGGCGCAGCGCCGGCACCGCCGACACGGGGCGGCGGAACGGCGAGGCTCCCCGGACGGAACGGGGGAGTACGACGGAGAACCCAGTGACCACGGGGGAAAATCGGGGGTGAACGGGTTCTCCGGCACGGAGGAAAACGGGGACACGGGGAAACGCCGGTCCGGCGGGGCTCGGGGGGATCGAGCCTCGCCGGACCGGCACTTTTCTGCCCTCGTACGGAAGACCTAACGGCCGCTCACACGGCCGTGCAGCAGCCGCGACAGCGCCGAGTGCACATCCTCGAGCGAGCGTTCCGGCTGGAACGCCTGCCAGTCCAGCGCCGCCACCAGCACCATCCCGACCAACGCGGCGGCTGTCAGCGGCACATCGATCTCCTCGCTCAGCTCGCCGCTCTCGACGGCTTCCCGCAGGACCGTCTCGACCACGGCAACCGCCTGCTGCCGTACGACGAGAAGCGTCGACTGCCAGGCCCGGTTGGTGCGCCACAGCTCGGCGACGTACAGCTGGGTGAAGGCCGGATAGCGCTCGATGAAGCCCAGACCGGCCTTGATCATCGCGTCCAGCGCCTCGACCTTGGTGCCGCCGCGCTCCGCCGTCTCGTCGGCGGCGGACTGCAGCGAGGCGGTCAGCAGCCCGACGCCGTACCGCAGCAGCTCCTCGAAGAGCTCGGTCTTGCTCTTGAAGTTGTAGTAGACCGTGCCCTTGGCGACCCCGGCGCGTTCGGCGATCTCGTCCACCGTGGTGGCGGAGAAGCCCTGCTCGGCGATGAGCGTCACCGCGGCCTCGTAGAGCTTTGCCCGGGTCGCCCGGCGTCTGGTGCTGGTGCTGTCCATGGCGTCCATGGCGTCGATTCTCACAGGTCCGGCCGCTCTCACAGACTCAGCTCGGGGTGCAGACGGTCCAGTGTCCACACCTGCTTGCGCCGTGCGGACACGGCAGTCAGCGCGATCGCGCCCGCGGTGAAGGCGGCCAGTACCGCGCACGCCTGCCACACCGGGCCGAGGCCGCCGCCCGTGATGAGCCTGCGCAGCGCGTCGATGACGTAGCTCATCGGGAGGTAGGGATGGATCGCGTTGAAGAACGCCGGACTGGTCTCCACCGGGTAGGTGCCGCCGGCCGAGGTCAGCTGGAGCATCAGCAACGCCAGTACGAGGATCCGGCCCGCGGCTCCGAAGCGCGCGTTCAGCCACTGGATGATCGCGGCGAAGCAGCAGGTCACCAGCGCGAGGAAGCCGATCGTGCCGGCCGCGTACGCCATCTGCAGGCCGAGGCCCCAGTGCAGTACGGACATGAGCGCGCCGACCTGCAGCAGACCGATCGCGGCGACGGGCAGCCAGCCGGCCAGCGCGATCCGCCAGGCGGAGGTGCCCGCGGAGAGGGCCCGCCGGTTGAGCGGCTGGATGATCATGTACGCCACCATCGAGCCCACCCAGAGGGAGAGCGGGATGAAGTACGGCGCGAAGCCGGTGCCGTAGTTGGGCGCCTTGTGCAGGGACTGGCCGGCCAGCTTCACGGGATCGGCCATCACCTCGGTGCGTTGGTCGCGGTCCTTCTTGTCGTAGTCGGGGATCTTGTCCACGCCGCTGTTCAGTCCACCGGCCAGCTCGGTCGAACCGTCGGCGAGCTTGAAGAGCCCGCCGTCCAGTTTGCCGGCGCCCTTCTTGAGCTTGCCGACGCCGGTGTCGAGATCGGTGGAACCCGTCTTGGCGCTGCCCAGCCCGGTGTGCAGCTTGTCCGCTCCCTGAGCGACCTTCTTCGCGCCCGAGTTGAGCTCATTGATCTGGCCGACGGCCGACTCCAGGTCCTCGTCGAGACGCGGTGAGCGCTTGGCGAGGTCCGTCGCCTTCTTCTGCAGATCGGCGAGGTGGCCGTCCAGCTTCTTCAGATCGCCCTTGTTGTCCTTCACCAGAGCGTTGACGTCGTCGGCGATCTTGGCGACATCGGCCGCCGTGACCTTGGCGCGCTTCAGCGCGGGGCAGACGGCCGGGTCGGGCAGCAGCGCGTCCTCGCAGTGCGTCTTGTAGATCGCGCTCAGCTCGTCGGCCGACTTGTGGGCGAGGACGGCCGAGCCGGGGGCCGTCTTCACGAGGATGTCGAGATTGTGGCGGACCGCCTGGGAGGAGTCGGCGACCAGCCGGGCCGTGTCACCGATCGTCCTGCCGTTGTCCTTGAGGTACGGACGGACGTCGGCGGCTATCCCGTTGACCTTGTCGGCAAGCCTCTGGGTGCCCTCGGAGACCTGCTTGGATCCGGTCTCGAGATCGCTCGCGCCCTTGTTGAGCTTGGAGAGCCCGCCGGCCAGTTTGCCGCTGCCGCTCTTGGCGTCCTTCAGCCCGTCCGCGAGGTCCTTGGAGCCCTTCTTCGCCTTGCCGACCCCGTCCTTGAGCTGGTCGGCGCCCTTCGCGGCCTTCTCTGTCTGGTCATGGATGTCGG
The DNA here is from genome assembly GCF_042736455.1 of Streptomyces sp. NPDC060064. Taxonomy (NCBI): domain Bacteria; kingdom Bacillati; phylum Actinomycetota; class Actinomycetes; order Kitasatosporales; family Streptomycetaceae; genus Streptomyces; species Streptomyces sp. NPDC060064. The sequence goes on along the minus strand of NZ_JBHWWF010000066.1, from coordinate 5,775 downwards.
AGAAGGAGATGAAGATCCGGTCGAGGAAGGATCGGGAGGCGTTGGTCGAGGCGGCGGTGCGGACCTGGGAGAAGACCGTCCGCGAGATCTGCCCGACGATGTAGTTGTTGGCGTCGTTCGTACGCACCTGAAGGGCGCCGGTCTCGGGAGACTCGCCGGAGCTGGACGCGATGCGCTTGCTGAAGTCCTGCGGCATGGTCAGCGAGAGGTAGTACGTGCCGTCCTCGACGCCCTTGCGGGCCTCGGTCGCGCTCACCTCGTGCCATTCGAAGACCTTGCTCTCGAGCAGGCCCTTGGTGATCTCGTCGCCGGCCGCGACCTTCTTGCCGGCAGCGGTGGCTCCCTTGTCGTCGTTGACGAGCGCGACGGGTATACGTTCGAGCTGACCGTACGGATCCCAGAAGGACCACAGGTACAGGGCGCCGTACAGCAGCGGCAGCAGCAGGATCGCGACGAGCGCGGCGCGCGGCAGCTTCCCCCTGCCGAACCGCTTCAGCTCAAGCGCGGCCAGTTTCGGCGAGCGCATCGGCCGTCCCCTCCTCGGTGGTGTCCTCGGTTGTGTCTTCGGGCGTCGGTTGTTGCTTGTCTTCGGGCGTCGGCTCGGTCGTGCTGTCGGGCGTCGGCTCGGCCGTGTCTTCGCTCCTCGGAGCGGTGTCCGCGACCGTGCGGATCACCGTCGTGCCCTCGGGGGCCTGGCTGCAGACGGCGAGCACGGTCGTACCGCCCTCGGCGACGGAGCGCAGCAGCTTCCAGGCCTCGGCCCGGTCGTCGTCGGAGAGCTTGAGATCGGTGTCGTCGACCGCGAGCAGGCGTGGACGGCCGACCAGCGCGAGGGCGACGGACAGGCGCAGCGCTTCAAGACGCTCCAGGTCGCGTACGGCCGTGCGGTCCTTCTTGGGGAGCGTGGCCAAGTCCAGCCCCGCCGCCTCCAGTGCCTCGTCGATACGGCTCCTGGCCGCGGCGGCACGCTCGGCGCGGGGCCGCAGCAGGGTGCGCAGTGAGCCGTCGAAGCGGCGCTGCAGCAGAGCGCGTTCGCGCAGATGCTCGGCGACGGTCAGCGCCGGTTCGAGCTCGCTGACGCCCGGTACCGGGCCCAGTGCGCTGATCCGGCGTACGGCGGCCATCTTCCGCGGCAGCTCCAGGCCGCCGACCTCGCCGCGGCCCTCGGTGGGGCGCATGCGGCCGGTGAGCGCGAGCAGCAGACAGGTGCGGCCGGAGCCGGACGGGCCTTCGATCGCGATGAGCGAGCCGGGTTCCGCCTCGATGCTCACCGAGCGGAACGCCCAGCCGCGCGGGCCCTTGAGCCCGAAGTCCTCGGCCGTGACGGCTGCCCCGTGACTGCCGTCGGGGCTGACAGGGCTGTCCATGTTCCCCCCAAGCTTTTTGAACTGACTGGTCAGTGCAAAAAGTATCCCGAACCCTGGACCGAAGCAAAACCCGGCCGGTCAGCCGTCGTTCGAATCCGAGCGCGGCTCGATAAAGGCCACCATTTCGGCGAGCCGCGTGCAGACCCGTGCGAGTTCCTCATGGGTCTCGTTCCGCTCGGTGATGACCGCCGCGAGCAGCAGGGCCATCAGTGCCGTGGTGCCGTTGAAGGCCTGCAGCGTGACCATGCTGGCGAACAGATCCTGACCGGCGAACGGGCCGGCCTCCCGGGCCGCGGCCAGGATCGCCAGCGTCGACACCCCCAGCGCACACGGCGCGGCGCCGGCCAGCTGGAAGCGGAAGGCGGCCCAGATCAGGAACGGAAAAACCAGGAAGAGCAGGGCCGAACTGGTGGTACTCGTCGCCAGAATCGTCGCGAAGAGCGTGCCCAGCGCCAGCGCCACCGCCTCGATCCAGCGGCTGAGCCCGGCATGCCGCGGCCACCGGGCCCTGCGGAGGACAAGCAGAAACGGAGTGACGACAAGGACCCCCATCGCGTCACCGGTCCACCACACCGACCACGTCGGCCAGAAGTTGCTCGCCTGCAGCGCCCCGGCCAGCACGAGCACACCGCTCCCCACGGTCGAGCTGATCAGCATCCCGGCCAGCGCGCCGAGGAAGATCAGTGCCAGTACGTCCCGCAGCCGGTCCAGTTCGTCGCGGAACTTCGCCCGGCGCAGCAGCAGGTACGCGCAGACCGGGGCCAGGGTGTTGCCGGCGACGATGGCCAGTACGGCGAGGGGCGAAGGGCCGATGGAGGCATTGACCAGGAGGGCGCCGAGCGCGATGCCCGGCCAGATCCGCAGACCGAGGACGAGCAGGCCGGCCAGGGCCACCCCCGTCGGCGGCCACAGGGGCGTGACCTGACCGCGTACCAGCTGCTGTAGAAGCCCCAGCCGGGCGGACCCGTAGTAGGCGGCGGCGACAGCGAGGATCCACAGAGCAGCAGACCCGTAACGGCCGATCTCCGCTTTGCGCACCACAGCAGTCTGCGCTCCCGGTGGGCCTGCGGCGAGTCAGGCGGGGCGGAATGGTGGGCCGGGCCCCGGCGGGCCGTCGTAGCGGACGACGAGGACGGCGGCATCGTCACGGTGACCGGTCCGCTCGGCCACCTTGACGACGGCGGAGGCCAGCACGTCGGGGTCGGCGTCGAATCCCGCGCGCACCAGCCGATGGACCTCGGCCAGACCTGCCTCCATCGGATAGTGCGGCCCCTCCACGACCCCGTCGGTGAGCAGGACGAGGACCCCTGCCTCCAGCAGCCGCCGGTGGGTCACCGGATAGACCTCGCCCCGCACGACGCCCAGGGGCGGGCCGCCGCGGTCGAGGGCGACGCCGGAGCGGCCGCCGGCGGTGGCCCAGACCATCGGGACATGCCCGGCCCGGGACACGGTGAGATCGCGGCTGACCGGGTCGAAGCGCAGGAAACAGCAGGTCGCGAAGAGGCCGAAGCCCATGGAGATCAGCAGGTCGTTGGTGCGGCTCAGCACTTCTCTCGGATTGCTCGTCGCCTCGGCGAGGGCCCGCAGGCTGGTGCGGACCTGGCCCATGAACGCGACGGCCTCCACATCGTGGCCCTGCGCATCGCCTATCGAGAGCCCGAGTGAGCCGTCCATCATCAGGAAGGCGTCGTACCAGTCGCCGCCCACAGCAAGCCCGTCCCGTGCGGGCGCGTACCGGGCCGCGATATGCAGGCCGGGCAGCTCCGGCAGCTCGGCCGGGAGCATGTGGCGCTGCAGGGCCATGGCCAGCTCGACCCGGGCCTGCTGAAGCTTCATCCGCTCCAGGGCCTGGTCGACGAGACGCCCGAGGGTGATCAGGAGTTGTGCATTGTCGGACGGGTCGCTGTGATGTCCGCGCATGAGCGCTCCGGGGTTCCCACATGCTCCTCACCACACTCTAGACGGCACTGCCCGCGTGCCACCTCCAGGAGCGAAAGCGGCAGGTCAGAGCAATTGTCAGTGGTGCCCCTCACGATGGACACATACGGCCACAGCGCCGTCACACGACGACAGGAGGTTCGTCATGGCCAGCTCCCACGCCGCAGCCGCACACCGGCCCCGCGCCACCGGCCCTGCCCCCTCACTGACCGGACCGGCGAACGACGTGCACCCCGTCCTGCGGCGGGCCTCGGCACCGCCCGCCGCCCTCGACCTGCTCGCCCAGGCCCGTACGGGCCTTGACGAGGCCGCCACTCTCGAAACGCCGAACGAGCGTTACGCCACCGCCCATCTGGCCGCCCTGCGCACCGCCGCCGCGGTCCTCGCCGCCCGCGGCCGCCCGGAGACCAGCGAGCGCCGCAGGCAGCGGATCCGCAGCGCCTGGGAAGTCCTGCCCGAGATAGCGCCGGAACTGTCCGAGTGGAGTGTTCTGTTCGCCTCGGGGGCCAGTCGCAGGGCGCGCGCCGAGGCCGGCATACAGGGCGCGGCGAGCAACCGCGACGCCGACGACCTGCTGCGCGACGCGGCCATGTTCCTCCGCCTGGTCGAGCGGATGCTCGTGCTGCAGCCGGTGCTGCCCCAGCCCAGGACGGAGCGACCGGAGAGGGGTGGCGCCGTGGGGTGACGCCGTGGGGCGAGACGGAGGGCCGGGACGGAGGGCCGGGACGCCCGACGGAGGCAATAGGGTGGACTGCGTCTTCAACCTGTTCACCGCTTCACCGTGTTCGTCCGCCCCCTCACGCCCCGCAGCCCGGGGCGGCACCCGTCCGAGGAGTCAACTGCCGTGTCGGACCCGATGCGACCCCGCGCCTCTCTCCGTACCGCCGTGGTCTGGGACGTCCTCAAGGAGGCCCTCGACCGTCGGGTCAAGGCGGCGGGGACGGACGCCCTGGACGTCCTCGACACCGGCGGCGGCAGCGGCAACTTCGCCGTGCCCGCGGCCAGGCTCGGGCACCGCGTCACCGTTGTCGACCCCAGCCCCAACGCGCTCTTCGCGTTGGAGCGCCGGGCCGCCGAGGCCGGCGTGGCCGACCGGGTCCGCGGGGTCCAGGGCGACATCCACGGTCTCTTCGAGGTCGTCGAGCGCGGTGGCTACGACGCGGTGCTCTGCCATGGAGTCCTGGAGTACGTGGACGACCCCGCCGAGGGCGTACGGAATGCCGTGGACGCGCTCCGGCCCTCCGGCGCGCTCAGCCTGCTTGCCGCCGGGCTCGGCGGGGCTGTCCTGGCCAGGGCGCTGGCCGGGCACTTCACCGAGGCCCGCACCGCGCTCACCGACCCCGCGGGCCGCTGGGGCGCCGGCGACCCGGTGCCCCGGCGCTTCACCGCCGAGCAGCTCACCGAGCTCGTCAGTGCGGCCGGTGCCGAGGTCGGTGCCGTGCACGGTGTGCGGGTCTTCGCCGACCTGGTCCCGGGCGTCCTGGTGGACACCGAGCCCGGCGCGCTGGACGCGCTGCTCAAACTGGAGGCGGCGGCCGCGGAGCTGCCGGCCTTTCACGCGGTCGCGACTCAGCTCCACGTACTGGGCGAGAAGCGGGGCTGATCAGCGGCGCAGCCGCACATGGAGTACGCCACAGACCCCCCGATCGTGGCCCGGGCCCCGTATGATCGGGGGACACCATCCGGCATGACGGATCGGAGGTTGGGGAATCTACGCCTCGACACCCGAGTCGGCATGGCGGCCCGGACTGGCGAATTGGCGTAGAGGGCGGGTTTCACGGGGGCGATTCCCTGCCTATCCTGAAAGGGCCGCATACCGGTCGCCCCCCGCGACCGACGACTAGGAGGACTCCGTGCCGCTCTCGGAGCACGAGCAGCGAATGCTCGAGCAGATGGAGCGAGCGCTGTACGCCGAAGATCCCAAGTTCGCTACAGCGCTTGAGGGAAGCGGGCTGCGTACGTACACCCGGCGACGGGTTTACCAGGCAGTTGCAGGCTTCCTGGTGGGTATCGCGCTCCTCATGGCCGGAATGGTCGCGCAGCAGATCTGGATCAGCGTGGTGGGGTTTCTCGTCATGCTCGGCTGTGCGGTTCTCGCGGTCACCGGTTGGCGCAAAGCGCCCAAACCGGGTGAGCAACAGACCCTGGGGGACACGGCGGCAACAGCTCGCCGCCAGCCCCGCCAGCGCAGGTCGATGATGGACCGGATCGAGCAGCGGTGGCAGCGTCGCCGCGACGAACAGGGCGGCCACTGAGTACCGCGGCTTCTTCGACGTGAAGAATTCGAATGAGGAATTCGAAGTGAAGTAGCAGAGCCGCGGTCCTGGTTCATAAAAAAGCTTGCTGTACGGGTGAACGGGTGAGGGGGGGCGCTCGTTTGGGTGGCCCCACACCCCGAAAAAAAAACACCAGGTGTCAACCACGCAGCCCGGACTGTGTCTTATAAAAAAAAAAAAACCCACCACCCACC
>NZ_JBHWWF010000065.1:0-23292 GCF_042736455.1 Streptomyces sp. NPDC060064 | reverse complement strand
TATACTTTTGCGTGTTTTTCTCGACCTCTATCACAGCCTGTCTTAAACTATCAACACCAAAAATGGGGCGCCCGGCCAGTTCAGCTGGCCGGGCGCCCCTTCGGCGTAAGTACCTAACCGCTACGCGGACTTCTCGTGGCGCCCGTCGTCCTTCACGATCCGCGGCTCCCGCGGCACCAGCGTCGGGTTCACGTTGTTGTGGACCACGTCCTCCGTGATGACGACCCGGGCCACATCCTTGCGGGACGGGACCTCGTACATCACCGACATCAGGACTTCCTCCATGATGGCCCGCAGACCCCGCGCACCCGTCTGGCGCAGGATCGCCTGGTCCGCGATGGCCTCGAGCGCGCCACGCTCGAAGTCCAGCTCCACGCCGTCCAGTTCGAACAGCCGCTGGTACTGCTTCACCAGCGCGTTCCGCGGCTCCACCAGGATCTGGAGCAGCGCCTCGCGGTCCAGGTTGTGGACCGAGGTCAGGACGGGCAGCCGGCCGATGAACTCCGGGATCATCCCGAACTTCACCAGGTCCTCCGGCATGACCTCCTGGAACTGGTCGCTCGCCTCGATCTCGCGCTTCGAGCGGATCGTCGCGCCGAAGCCGATGCCCTTCGCGCCCGCACGCGACTCGATGATCTTCTCCAGGCCGGAGAAGGCGCCGCCCACGATGAAGAGCACGTTCGTCGTGTCGATCTGGATGAACTCCTGGTGCGGATGCTTCCGGCCGCCCTGCGGCGGGACGGAGGCCGTCGTGCCTTCCAGGATCTTCAGCAGCGCCTGCTGGACGCCTTCGCCCGAGACATCGCGGGTGATCGACGGGTTCTCGCTCTTGCGGGCGACCTTGTCGATCTCGTCGATGTAGATGATCCCGGTCTCGGCCTTCTTGACGTCGTAGTCGGCCGCCTGAATCAGCTTCAGCAGGATGTTCTCGACGTCCTCGCCCACATAACCGGCCTCCGTCAGCGCCGTCGCGTCGGCGATGGCGAACGGGACGTTCAGCATGCGCGCGAGCGTCTGGGCCAGCAGCGTCTTGCCGGAGCCCGTGGGGCCCAGCAGGAGGATGTTGGACTTGGCCAGTTCGATCGCATCGTCCCGGCCCTGCGCGCCGCCGTTCTCACCGGCCTGGACGCGCTTGTAGTGGTTGTAGACCGCTACCGAGAGGGCCTTCTTCGCGGGCTCCTGCCCGACGACGTACCCCTCGAGGAACTCGTAGATCTCGCGCGGCTTGGGAAGTTCCTCCCACCGCACCTCGGAGGTCTCGGCGAGCTCCTCCTCAATGATCTCGTTGCAGAGGTCGATGCACTCGTCGCAGATGTACACACCGGGGCCTGCGATGAGCTTCTTCACCTGCTTCTGGCTCTTTCCGCAGAACGAGCACTTGAGCAGGTCGCCGCCATCACCGATGCGTGCCACGAGGTGCTTCCCCTTCGCCTGGGAGCAGCTTGGTTCAGCCGGCTCCTGGTGCCTCATATCCGACGGTACCTTGCCTGGCCCCCCGTTCGGGCCCCCCTTGGCGCGGTTCACATTGTCGTGCACCGCGCCAAGGGCGCCGGAGCGGTCAGGCGGCCGCTGCGGCCGTGCTCTTGCGGGTCGAGACGATCTGGTCGACGAGGCCGTACGCGAGCGCGTCCTCGGCGGTCAGGATCTTGTCGCGCTCGATGTCGTCGCGGATCTTCTCGATGGGCGTGGTGGAGTGCTTGGCCAGCATCTCCTCGAGCTGCGTCCGCATCCGCAGGATCTCGTTGGCCGCGATCTCCAGGTCGGAGAGCTGCTCGCGGCCGGTCTGCGAGGACGGCTGGTGGATCAGTACGCGCGCGTTCGGCAGGGCCATCCGCTTGCCGGGGGTACCGGCGGCGAGCAGCACGGCCGCGGCGGAGGCCGCCTGTCCCATGCAGACCGTCTGGATGTCCGGCTTCACGAACTGCATCGTGTCGTAGATGGCGGTCAGCGCGGTGAAGGAGCCACCGGGGCTGTTGATGTAGATGGAGATGTCGCGGTCCGGGTCCATCGACTCCAGGCACAGCAGCTGAGCCATGACGTCGTTGGCGGAGGCGTCGTCGATCTGCACGCCGAGGAAGATCACGCGCTCCTCGAAGAGCTTGGCATACGGGTCGTACTCGCGCACGCCCTGCGAGGTGCGCTCCACGAAGCGCGGCACGACGTAGCGGTTGTCCACCTGCGGGCCGGTGTAGAGGCCGCTGGCGGAGGCGCCGGAGAAGTTGCTCATGTCGGTGTTCACCATCCTGGTGGCGTTCTGCGGGCTGGGGAGACTGGGGGCGCTGACTGCCTGGCGCAAAGGCTCAGGCGCCGGTGCCGCCGCCGCCCGGAACGCCCGATGCGGAGGCCATGATGTCGTCGATGAGGCCGTATGCCTTGGCCTCTTCAGCGGTGTACCAGCGGTCGCGGTCACCGTCGCGGATGATCGTCTCGACGGTCTGACCGGAGTGCTGAGCGGTGATCTCCGCCATGCGCTTCTTCGTACGGAGCAGGTACTCGGCCTGGATCTTGATGTCCGAGGCGGTACCGCCGAGGCCGGCCGATCCCTGGTGCATGAGGATGTCTGTGTTGGGGAGCGCGAAGCGCTTGCCCGCGGTGCCGCCGGTCAGCAGGAACTGGCCCATCGAGGCGGCCATGCCCATACCGATCGTGACCACGTCGTTCGGGATGTACTGCATGGTGTCGTAGATCGCCATGCCGGCCGTCACCGAGCCGCCGGGGCTGTTGATGTAGAGGTAGATGTCCTTGTCCGGTTCGGCGGCAAGGAGCAGCATCTGCGCCGTGATCTTGTTGGCGATGTCGTCGTCGACCTGCTGGCCGAGGAAGATGATGCGCTCGCCGAGCAGCCGGTTGTAGACATGGTCGCCGAGGCCACCACCGATGGACGGCTCACCCGCGGCGTTAGGCATCAGATTCGTCACGTATCCACCTGCTCGTCTCTGACGGCTCCGGCCGTCTCAGCGTCTTCGTACTGGGGGCGGGGACTCCCCTGCCCTCGTATTTATGGACCCTAACGCGCTGGTAGGCGGGCGCCATCCCGCTTCCCGAACTGTTCGCTCGGAGCGCAAGGTGACAGGGGTCCGTATGTACGACGACGGGCCCCGGGCGCATGGCGCGTCCGGGGCCCGTCGTAGGGCTCAGCGCGAGGCTCAGGCCTCGGTCTTCTCCGCGGCCGCGTCGCCTTCGTCGTCACCGTCGGTGTCACCGTCGACGACGGCCTCGACGGTCTCGGCGGCGGTCTCGGTCTCGTCCTCGTCGTCCTCGAGGTCGACGAGCTCACCGTTGGTGTCGACGACCTTGGCGGCCTCGACGACCACGGCGAGCGCCTTGCCGCGGGCGACCTCGCCGACGAGCATCGGCACCTGGCCGCCTTCGACGACGGCCTGGGCGAACTGGTCGGGGCTCATGCCGGAGGAGGCAGCGCGCCGCATGAGGTGCTCGGTGAGCTCCTCCTGGTTGACGTTCAGCTTCTCCTTGTTGACCAGCTCGTCGAGGATGAACTGGGTCTTGATGCCCTTGATCGCCTGCTCGGACGTCTCGGCGTCGAACTCTTCCTCGGTCTTGCCCTGGATCTCCAGGTACTTGGCGAGGTCGATGCCCATCTGACCGAGCTGGTGGTGCTCGAGGTTGTGCTTGCGGGTCTTGACCTCGTCCTCGAGGAGCTTCTCGGGGATCGGGACCTCGGCCAGCTTCAGCAGCTCGTCCAGGACGCGCTCCTGGGCCTGGGTGGCCTGGTCGTACTGCTTCATGTTCTCGAGGCGCTTGCGGCTGTCCGCACGCAGCTCCTCGAGGGTGTCGAACTCGCTGGCCATCTGCGCGAAGTCGTCGTCGAGCTCGGGGAGCTCGCGGGCGGTGACGGCGGTGACCTTGACGGTGACCTCGGCCTCCTTGCCCTCGGCGCTGCCGCCCTTGAGCTCGGAGGTGAAGGTGGTCTCGCCGTCGGCCTCCAGGCCGGTGACGGCCTCGTCGATGCCGTCGAGCAGCTCGCCGGAGCCGATCGTGTACTGGACGCCGCTGGCGACGCCGTCCTCGAGGACCTCGCCGTCGACCTTGGCCTCGAGGTCGATCGTCACGACGTCGCCGTCGGCGGCGGCGCGCTCGACCGGGTTGGTGGAGGCGAAGCGGCCGCGCAGCTCCTCGACGGCCTTGTCGACGTCCTCGTCGCTGACCTCGACCGCGTCGACGGTGACCTCGATGCCGGAGTAGTCCGGGATCTCGATGACCGGGCGGATGTCGACCTCGGCGGTGAAGGCCAGCGTCTCGCCGTCCTTCAGCTCCGTGATGTCGACCTCGGGCTGGCCGAGCGGGTTCAGCGAGGCCTCGTTGACCGCCTCGGTGTAGAACTTCGGGAGGGCGTCGTTGACAGCCTCCTCCAGCACCGCACCACGGCCGAACCGCTGGTCGATCACTCGGGCCGGGATCTTGCCCTTACGGAAGCCCTTGACCGTGACCTGCTGGTTGATCTTCTTGTACGCCGCGTCGAGGCTGTCCTTGAGCTCCTCGAAGGGCACCTCGACAGTGAGCCGAACCCGAGTCGGGTTCAGGGTCTCCACGGCGCTCTTCACGGTTCGGTCTCCTTGGTGGATTCTGGGGTTCTGCTGCGTCCGCCGCACTGGAGGCGGCTCAGCGGATCGGCCCTGCTTCTCGTCGGACTCGCCGGCTTTCGTCGGACTCGTCAGACACACGGGCACGCAGCTTGCATAGTAGCCGCAAGCAGGATGAGCCCCACAATGCGATCTTGAAGACGATCGTGGTGATGGTCGGGGTGGCCGGATTCGAACCGACGACCTTCCGCTCCCAAAGCGGACGCGCTACCAAGCTGCGCCACACCCCGTCGGTGCGACACGTAGGGTACATGCCCGCAGGCTGTGCGGCTGCCGCATTCTCCGGCGGGGGTTGCGGGGCGGAATGGGGTGTGCGGCACCGCCCCCGGACCCGCTACGATGCTCTTCGTAACCGCGGCCCTCGTGACCTGCGGTGCGATGCTTGCGGGCGTAGCTCAATGGTAGAGCCCTAGTCTTCCAAACTAGCTACGCGGGTTCGATTCCCGTCGCCCGCTCTCGAAGGCCTCAGGCCCGGCTCGATGGTTGACCATCGAGCCGGGCCTGAGGCGTTTTCGCCGATTCCCTGAGACGTCGCCGACGCGCGGGATCAGTCGGCCGACTCGGGCCGACTCAGGTCAGAAGTTGATGTTGTTGATCGTCTGGGCCAGCGAGTCGAGGAATTTGTTGATCGACGGCGCCATGCCCGTCGAGGCGAGGAAGAAGCCGAACAGCACCGCGACAATGGCGGGTCCGGCCTTGAGGGAGCCGCCGCGCATCAGCACCACGAGGATGATCGCCAACAGCAGCACCACAGACAGTGAAATGGCCACAACTGATCACACCCTCGGTCGGTCCACCTTGCCGGCCCGGGAGCGTGCAGCCCAGCACACCCCCGCCACGACCATGTTGCCACCAACAGCCCCATACATGCTCCCCGCTGACGAATCATCGACGACGGGATCACGCCAACCGCACGCCTGTGCACGCCTCGTGGCGAAGGGGCGACTCGGCCGTAGGGGCGAAATACGGGACGGAATTCGGCCTGATCGTTTCCATGCCCCCACAACTCGGTCACACGAAATTCGACAGCTTGCGGTGAGGAAATTCACCCTGTCGTAAGCCCGTGACGAAATGCACCATTTAACGGGGATTAATTGGGGCATATGGTGCGGTTGGTGCCCGTGTCAGATTCGAATGGGAGACGGGCGGAAGGGTTTTACTAAATCGAATGGACGAGGCTAAGGTGCCTCAGATGTTCCACGCTCCGCACGGATATCAGAGGGCCCCGCTCCCCCCGGGCCGGGAGTCGGAGCCCGTCCCTACGACGCAGCAGGCACGCACGCCTGTTCGTGACACGCCTGGCGAGAAGTCCACCCCGAAGTCCACCAGGCGAGACGCATACTTCGACAACGCGAAGTATCTGGCCATCGTGCTCGTGGCGGTGGCGCACGCATGGGAGCCGGTGATGGACGGCAGCCGCGCCTCCCGGGCGCTGTACCTGCTCGTCTACACCTTCCATATGCCGGCCTTCATCCTCATCTCCGGCTACTTCTCGAGAAGTTACACCGGCCGGCCCGACCAGCTCAGACGTCTGCTGACCGCGATCGCCGTGCCGTACATCGTCTTCGAAGTGGTGTACTCCCTCTTCAGACGGTGGGCCCAGCACGCCCCCGAGCAGCCGATCAGTCTGCTCGACCCCTTCTATCTGACCTGGTTCCTGGCCGCTCTGTTCATCTGGCGGCTGACCACTCCGCTGTGGCGGCTGATCCGCTGGCCGCTGCCGGTGGCGCTCGCGATCGCCTCGCTCGCCGCGATGACGCCGAACATCGGAGCCGACCTCAACCTCCAGCGCGTGCTGCAGTTCCTGCCGTTCTTCGTGCTCGGGCTGCTCCTGAAGCCCGAGCACTTCCAGCTGGTGCGGCGGCGGGAGGTGCGGCTGCTCGCGCTGCCGCTGTTCGCCGGGGCGGGCCTCTTCGCGTACTGGGCCGCTCCCCGGATGAACTTCAGCTGGCTCTACCGCTCCAGCAGCGCCCAGGAACTGGGGGTGCCGTGGTGGACGGGGATCGCGATGACCCTCGCGTTCTTCGGATGCGCGGTGCTGCTGACGGCCGGGTTCCTGGCCTGGGTGCCGCGCCGCAGCACCTGGTTCACGGTGCTGGGCGCCGGCACCATCTGCGGCTATCTGCTGCACGGGCTGCTGATCAAGGCCGCGGACTACGGACATGTGTTCGAGACGTACACCTGGCTGAGCGACCCGGGCGGCGAGATCTTGCTGACGTTCGTCGCGGCGGCCGTGGTGACGCTGCTGTGTACCCCGCCGGTGCGGCGGGCGATGCGGTGGGTGACCGAGCCGGAGATGGCGTGGGCGTTCCGGCGGGACACGACGGAGCTCGGTCCGCGACGGTGAGCCGGCCTGTCCTGGTTCAGGCCGTCCGGTCCACCCGGGTCCGGCTGAATGCCGCCTGAGTGCTGCCTGAATCAGGACAGGCCCAGCAGCCCGCGCACCTTCGCGTACTTCGCGGTCAGCCGGGTCCGCGTCGCCTCGTCGAGGACCGCGAGCCGCGCCGGGTCGGCGTTGTGCGCCAGATCGGCCTCCTTGACCAGGCGGGCACCGGGAGTGGCCAGAATGCGCCTCGTGTAGTCCTCCAGGTCCTCGCCCTTGCGCTTGGTGAGTGCGAGGACCATCTCCTTGACCGACTGCGGCAGCGCGGCGGCCTCAAGCCACTCCCGGGACAACGCGTCGTCCTCGACGGAGTCGTGCAGCCAGCCGGCCGCGATCTGCTCGTCGCTCCCGCCCCGGGCACGTACGCCTTCCGCGACGGCGGCGAGATGCTCGGTGTACGGGCGGTCCGCCTTGTCCGTCTGGGCCGCGTGGGCCTCGCGGGCGATCGCCTCGACCTCGGAGAGCGTGAGATATGGCATGGGCACGACTGTACGGGTGCCTGCGGCGGGGCCGCCCCGGCCGTTCGGTGACGAACATAGGGACACGAGCACTACGCAGCTGCTCCGGCAAAGGCGGGGGCGGTCAGGGACGTCATACGGGTGGCGATCTGCGCGGCGCTCGCGCGCGGCAGGCTGTCCGCGATCGCGCCGTCCGCGAGGAAGAGCACACGGTCGGCGTACGCGGCGGCCGCCGGGTCGTGGGTGACCATGACGACGGTCGCGCCGAGGCGGTCCACGGCGGAGCGCAGCAGCGCGAGGACTTCGGCCGCGGTGGTGGTGTCCAGCGCGCCGGTCGGCTCGTCGGCGAAGACGACATCGGGCCGGGTGACCAACGCGCGGGCGATCGCGACCCGCTGCTGCTGGCCGCCGGAGAGCTCCGCGGGACGGCGCTTGGCCTTGTCGGCGAGGCCGACCTGCCCGAGTACGTCGGCGGCCCGGCTGCGGTCGGCGCGGTGACCGGCGAGTCGCAGCGGCAGGAGGACGTTCTGCTCGACCGTCAGTGACGGCAGCAGATTGAAGGCCTGGAAGACGAAACCGAGGCGGGTGCGGCGCAGCACGGTGAGCTTGTTCTCGCTCATCCCGGTGATCTCGGTGCCGCCGAGGCGTACGAACCCCGCGGTCGGACGGTCGAGACCCGCCGCGCACTGCAGGAACGTGGACTTGCCGGAGCCCGAAGGTCCCATCACGGCGGTGAAGCTGCCGTGCGCGAGCGTGAGATCGATACCGCGCAGGGCGTGGACGGCGGAGGCCCCGCGGCCGTACTGGCGGCGTACGTCGTGGAGTTCGACGGCCGCGCGGCTGTCCGGTGCGGGCGCGGCGACGTCCTTGTCATGTCGGCGCTTGCTGCGTCGCAGGCCCATGGTGTTCTCCGCCTTCTGTCTTCTGTCTTCTGTGAATGTGCTGGTCGGTGCTTCGACGCTACGGATCGGGGGTGGGGCGGGCCATGGCGTCGGCTGGCGGATCGGTGGTGGGGCTGTCCCCACCACCGAGGGCGTCCTCAATCGCCGGAGGGGCCGGCCACGGGGCAGGCCCGGTCACCATCAGGGTCCTTCGCCTCGCACTCGAACCACACCGTCTTGCCGCCCCGCGCGAGCGGTACGACGCCCCACCGGTCGGCCATCGCCTCGACCAGCAGCAACCCCCGCCCGCCCTCGGCGAGACCGTCCGGGTCACCGCCGGGGGCGGTCGTCCGCAGCAGCCCCGGCGCGCCGTCGGTGACCTCGATCCGTACGCCGGACGCCTGACGCAGGACCAGCAGCGCACACCGCCTGTCCGGTACATGCCTCACCACATTCGCCAGCAGCTCGGTGACCGCCAGCTCGACCGCGTGGCTCAGCTCCTCGAGTCGCCAGAGGTGGAGGTACGAGCGGACGATCCGGCGGAGATGCCGCGCTGAATGCTCACCCACGGTGAAGGCCATACGGTACGTCGCGGGTGGCGCGGCATCGATCTGGTGCACGATAACTCCCGGTGGGGCAGGACAAGTTGGATTGTTCCGCCACCAAGCCTGCGGTCGCCCGGTTACGCTCGGCTACGACCTGTGAGCAACCCTGCGTACCGTTGGGGGAAGTCGTGACGCACATCCGAGACCTCGACCCGAGCGCGTCCCCGCTCGACTACTACGGCGCGGAACTGCGGCGGTTACGGGAAGCGGCGGACCTCAACCAGAAGCAGTTGGGCTCGATCATCTACTGCACCGGCTCGCTGGTCGGCCAGATCGAGACCGCGCGGAAGGTCCCGACCAGGGAGTTCTCGGAGCGCGTGGACGCGGCGCTGGGGACGGAGGGGGCGATGTCGCGGCTGGTGGGGTTGGTGCTGCGGGGCCAACTGCCGTCCTGGTTTCAGCCGTACGCGGAGCTGGAGGCGCGGGCGACGTATATCTCTACGTACCAGGCGCAGGTGGTGTACGGGCTGTTGCAGACGGAGTCGTACGCGCGGGCGCTGCTGGAGGTCGACCATCCCGAGAGGGTCGTCGAGATGGTGGCGGCCCGCCTGGATCGCCAGCGCATCCTGGCGCGGAAGACCCCACCAGTCCTGTGGGTAGTGCTGGACGAGTCGGTGCTGCTGCGTGGCGTGGGTGACCGCAAGGTCATGCGAGATCAACTCGGGCACCTGTTGGACTTCGTGAAACGCCCTTGGGTGCAGATCCAGGTGCTCCCCTTCTCGGTGGGGCAACATACCGGAATGATGGGGTCGTTCAACCTTCTGCGCTTCGAGGACGATCCGGACCTCCTCTACGTCGAAAGCTACGACTCCGGTCACGTCACGGCCAATTCCACAGTGATCAGGGAGCGTTCGCTCGGTTACGCTCGCTTGCAAGCTGCGGCTCTCTCCCCCGAGGACTCGGCCGCACTGATCGCTCGTGTGATGGAGGAACGCTATGGGGACCGACCAGGACCTGACGAAGACTGCGTGGCGTAAGTCCAGCTACAGCGGGACCAGCGGAGGCGACTGCGTCGAGTGCGTCACCCTCGGCGACACCGCCTGGCGCAAGTCGTCGTACAGCGGCGACAACGGCGGCGAGTGCGTCGAGGTAGCCGCCTGCGCCGCCACCGTCGCCGTCCGCGACTCCAAGAACCCCGAGGGCCCCGCCTTCGCCGTCCCGGCCGCCGCCTTCGCGGCCTTCGTCGCGGCCGCCGCCGACGGCGAGTTCAACAGCTAGGCAACGCCCGCCAGTTCAAGCAGCGCCCGGTCGCTCCCCCGGCCTGCGATCACGGCCAGCCCCACCGGCAGTCCATCCACCGACATCCGGGGCAGTACCAGACACGGCAGGCCCGCGCCGCTCGCCAGGCAGGTGAGGCGGAACGTCGCCTGCCGGGTGGCGGCCTTCCGCTCGGGGTCCTCATCGATCAGGGGCGCGGGGCCGGCCGCCGCGGGAAGCAGCAGCACCGCGTCCTCGGGAAGGGCGGCTCGCAGGTCCCGGGCGGTCCGGTGGACCACCGCCTCCGCGGCGGCCCGCTCCTCCGGGGTCACGGCGGCCGCACGGGCGAACCGGGCCTCGACGCCTGGTCCCAGCGTCCCGGGATGAGCGGTGACCCAGGCCCCGTCGCACTCCCATACCTCCGCGCCTTGAGCCGTAGCAAAGGCCGCTGCCCTCTCCCCCGGGTCGCCGCCCAGGGACGGGACTTCCTCGATCCGCAGGCCGAGCCGTTCGGCCAGGTCCGCGGCGGCCGGGCCGAAGGCCTCGCGTACCCCCTCGTCGGCGAGGGCGAGGAGATCGGCTGCCACCAGGGCCGTACGGAACGGGCGTTGACCTTCATCGCCCCGCGCAGGCAGGAGTACGTCGCCCAGCCGCGCCAGCGTGTCCGCGTCCCGGGCGAGCCAGGCGACGGTGTCGAAGGAGGGGGCCAGCGGCAGCATGCCCGTGGTGGGGACCAGGCCGTGGGTGGGCCGCAGGCCGTAGAGCCCGCAGTACGACGAGGGGACCCGGATCGATCCGGCGGTGTCGCTGCCAAGTCCGGCGTCGGCCTGGCCGAGGGCGACCGCGGCGGCCGGGCCGCTGGAGGACCCGCCGGGGACGCGGCCGGGTGCGGCCGGATTGGGCGGGGTGCCGTAGTGCGCGTTCGTGCCGTTGAGGCTGTAGGCGAATTCGTCGGTCTGCGCGATGCCGGTGATGTCGGCGCCGGCGTCGAGCAGGGCGGCGACGGCCCAGGAGTGCGAGGGCTGTGGCTCGGCCTCGGCGAGGCGGGCGGGGTTGCCGGCGCCCTGCTTGTGGCCCGCGACGGCGTGGACATCCTTGACGGCCAGCCGTACGCCGTGGAGCGGACCGGTGCGGGATCCGGCGACCAGCGGGTTGCCGCGCTCGCGCCAGACCGTGCTGTCTGTCGTGGCCATCAGGGCTCCTCGGGATGCGGTCGTGGCGTCCAGCATCTCTTGAACCCGTCCGTCGTGGACGGCGCACAGCCTACGGCCGTGTCCTCAAACGCCGGACAGGCTGGAAGCGCACTCCCCAGGACACGGTCATGGCTCCGGGCATCTCAGAACTGTCCGTCGTGGACGGGGGCATGGCCTTCGGCCAGGAGGTGCCGGACGGGCTGGATTTCAAGCCCGTCCGGCGATTGAGGACAAAACGCTTACGCCTCGCGGCACAGAAGCAGCAGCGCCCGGTCGTCGTTGACGTCCTTCGCCACCGCCTCGATCAGATGCCACGCCGCGCCCTCGAAACCCGAGGCCACATACCGGTCGGCCTCCCCGGTCAGGCGGTCGATGCCCTCGCTGATGTCGCGTCCCGACGCCTCCACCAGGCCGTCCGTGAAGAGCATCAGTACGTCGCCGGGGCGCAGGGAGCCCTTGACCGGGTCGAACTGCGCCCCGTCGTAGACACCGAGCAGCGGGCCGTCGGTGTCCTTCTCCTCCCAGCGGCCGCTTCCCGCGTGCAGTTGGAGCGCGGGCAGATGGCCCGCCGACAGCAGTTCGTAGTCGCCGGAGTCCAGGTCGAGGACGAGGTGGATCGAGGTCGCGAAGCCCTCGTCCCAGTCCTGGCGGAGCAGATAGCCGTTGGCCGCGGGCAGGAAGCCGTGCGGCGGGAGCGAGCCGAGCAGGCCGCCGAACGCGCCGGACAGCAGCAGCGCACGCGAGCCCGCGTCCATGCCCTTGCCGGAGACGTCGGTGAGGACGACCTCCAGGGTGCGGCCGCCGTTCGTACGGGCCGCGACCACGAAGTCGCCGGAGAAGGACTGGCCGCCCGCCGGGCGCAGCGCCATCTCGTGGTGCCAGCCCTTCGGCAGCTTGGGCAGAGCGCTCTGTACCCGGATGCGTTCGCGCAGGTCGAAGAGCATTGTTCCGCCGCGCCGCCAGGGCACGCCGACTCTCGCCCGGAACTGCGCTATGAGCAGACCGAAGAAGCCGCAGGCCGCGACGGTCAGTACGGTGCCCGGGGTGACTCTCGCCGGGCCTTCGGTGTACGGACCGAGCACGACCGACTCGATGATCAGGGCCGTCGCCGCCGCCGCGTACAGACCGAGCAGGCTCGCCGGGCGGAGGAGAAGGCCGCCGGCCACGATCGGCAGGACCAGCGCCGCCGGGGAGACCCAGACGGGGACCACTATCGAGCCCCATGTGAAGGCCGGAATGGTCAGCAGCAGCCCGGCCAGAGCAATCCAGTCGGAGCCGTCGCCGCGGAAGTAGTCGACTCCGGATTTGCGCAGCGCGATACGTGCCCGGTGCACCGCTTTCCGCAACCGGGCCGTGAACGAGTCTGCTGCAGAGGCACGGGCCATTGCCGTGGACCCTATCCACCCGGTCGCCTCCCGCGCAGGGGGACCCCTGTGACAATGCGTTCGAAATCGGGTCGCCCCGATGACGTAGCCCTGGTAGGCATGGCATATGACGACAGAGGTGCGGGTGCTGCGTCCGTCCGAATGGGACGACTGGTACGGGAAGTTGATGCTCGCCTTCGGCGGCCCCGGGGAGGCACCGGAGGAGCGCGATCTGTGGGATTCGCTCACCGAGCACGAACGCTCGATCGGGGTCTGGGACGGCGACTACTGCGTGGGGACGGCCGGAGCGTTCTCGTTCGGGGTCTCGGTCCCGGGCGGCGCGACGGTGCCGGCCGCGGGCGTGACGATGGTGAGCGTGGCGGCGACGCACCGGCGGCGCGGTGTGCTCACCTCGATGATGCGCCGCCAGCTCGACGACGTACGCGGCTGGGGCGAGCCGCTCGCCGTGCTGACGGCCTCCGAGCCGGAGATCTACGGACGCTTCGGCTACGGGATCGCGACACAGCAGATGTCGGCGCAGATCGACACGGTCCAGGCGCGGATCAACGTTCCGGAGGGCGCCGACGCGGTTCGGCTGCGGTTCGCGAAGGTCGAGGATGTCGCGCAGGAGTGCGAGGCGGTGTACGTCCGCAGCATCGGTTCACGGCCGGGCATGCTCGCCCGCAAGCCGGGCTGGGAGCGGCTGCCGCTGCTCGACCCGCCGGGCGATCGTGACGGCGGCTCGGCGATGCTGTGCGTGGTCGCCGAGCGGGAGGGCGAGATCACCGGCTTCGTCCGCTTCCACAACAAGGCGGACTGGGAGCCGCGCGGCCCGAAGGGCACCATTGTGCTGCGGCACATCGAGGCGCTCGACCCCGTGACGTACGCCGTTCTGTGGCGCTTCCTCTTCGACATCGACCTGACCGTGCAGGTCGTGGCACGCAACCGGCCCGTGGACGATCCGCTGCTGCACCTGGTCAACGATGTGCGGCGGTGCGAGGTCCGGGTGCGGGACGGGTTGTTCGTACGGCTGGTGGACCTGGGGGCGGCGCTGGAGGCGCGGACGTACCAGACGCCGCTGGATGTGGTCTTCGACGTCGAGGACGCCTTCTGTCCGTGGAACACCGGGCGCTGGCGGCTGACCGGCGACAGCAAGGGCGCGTCGTGCAAGCGGACGGACGACGAGGCGGATCTGGCGCTGTCCGTACGGGAGTTGGGGGCGGCATATCTGGGCGGGGTGTCGCTGACGGCGCTGGCGGGGGCGGGGCGGGTACAGGAGCTGCGGGCGGGGGCGCTTGCCGAGGCGTCGACCGCGTTCGGCAGCGACCTGGCGCCCTGGCTGCCGCACGGCTTTTAGTTCCCGAACCCGCCCCTTCCCGCTTATCGATATGCGGGTGGGGGCAAGCCCCCGGACCCCGTACGCCCTTCGGGCGTATCGACACCTCTGGCCAGGCCGCCTGCCGTCAGGCGGGGAAGTCGGCCACCAGCCATTGAGTGCCATTGCTCAGCCGTGCGGAAAAGCGGCGCAGTCTGCCGTCCGCGTCGATCCAGTAGCGGGTGCGCCCCGGGGGGCGGGCAGCTTGCGGGGAGGCCGCTTCGGGTACGGCGCCGGATGGGCCGGCGAACACTGTGACGGTGACTCCTCCGGCCTCCTCCTGGCCCAGCCGGCGTGCGCCGCTGTGCGCGAGCAGTTGGGGGTTGTCCGGCCGGTCGGCGGCGAGGTTGAGCAGGAGCAGCAGGGTGGTGTCGATGGTGGACGCTCTGGCGGTGAGCGGGCGTCGGGCCCAGCCGTCATGGGGTGGGGTCGCGGGTAGCGCGCTGGTCCAGTCGTGCCTGACCGAGACGGTGGCGCGGTCCCAGCGCAGCAGGTGACGGCCGTGTCCGAGTACGCCGCCGTTGCCCTGGAGGACGGCGAGGCCGGTGAAGTGGCGCCAGTCGAGGCGGCCGGTGAGCCGGGCGGGGTGTCCCTGGGCCGGGATGTCGGCTGTGACCTCGGCGGTGCCGCGGCGGTAGTTGGTGAACCGGGTGAGTGCGAGCAGCTCGGCTTGCCCTGTGGTCAGTGCGGGGACGGCAGCGGCGGGGGCCGGGGCGGGCGGCTGTTGACGGGTGCAGGCTGTGCCGCCGAGCAGGACCAGGAGGGTCAGCGCGAGGCCGCAGGCCGGAGCTGCCTGCGGGGCGCGTCGGTGTGGCGGCCTCATGGGCTGGTCGCTCCTTGATGGCGTCGTGCGGCGAGCAGGTCCGGGCCGGGGAGCGGCACGTGGTCGGGGCGTACTCGGCCGGGCAGGCGGAGAGCCGGGGTGGCGGGGATGGATTCCGCGTGCGGGAGTTGTGGCTGGCCGGGGGGCGCGGCAACGTCCAGGAAGGGGATGCCGACCGGTGCTGGAGCGGGGGGTGTGCGCGGTGCCGTGCCGGAGGTCTTGCTGTTCCCCGAAGGGCAGGGGGCGGTGCGCTGCAGGTCCTCGGGGAGGGTGCGGCGCAGAGTGTTGCCGCGCAGGCAGTTGCCCCGGCCAGGGGCGCGTGCGGATGCCTGGTAGGACACGTCCACCACGTTCGCGGACAGTGTGTTGTCGACCAGTCGGTTGCCCAGGACAGGCACGTCCTCGTGGGAGGCGAGCACGATGCCTGCGCGCGAGTTGCCGCTGACGCGGTTGCGCAGAAGTTCGTTGTGCTGCCCGCCGGCGATGCCGATTCCGATACCGAAGGCCCCGTCCGCCTGTTCGGGTGTGTCGGGGGCGTTGTTGTCGGAGACCAGGTTTCCGGCGACGACGCCGCCCTGCTGGGGGACGTAGGCCTCCTGGTAGTCGGTGTTGATGGTCATCCCGACCCGGTTTTTGGTGAAGCGGTTGCGCAGCACCCAGATCGGGCCGCTGGCGTTGGTGCCCTCGTAGCCGATGGCATTGTGCTCGGCGATGTTGTCCTGGACGAGCACGTGGCAGGGCTTGCACTGGCCCACGTAGAGACCGGAGTCGGCGCTGCCCGAGGCGTAGTTGTGCTCCAGCACCCCGTGCTGGGCGTTGAACGCGTAGATCCCGTAGAGACCATTGGCGTGAGCGGTGACATAACGCACCCGGAAGCCCTCGAGAGGAGGGAAGCGGGCCGGGTCAAGGCGTTGGTAGCCGTCGCTGCCACGTGCCAGTCCGCCGCTGCCATCGCTCATGCCGGTCACCAGGACTCCGTTGAGGAGGTGGTTGCGGACGGTCAGGTTCTCCACCGAGACACCTGCGGCGGTGACGACCACGCCGTTGGAGCGCCTGCCCTCGCCGTCGATGACGACACGGTTGCGGTCGGTGCCCCGCAGCACCACGCGGTCGGTGCGCACCTTGACGCTCTCGTGGTACACGCCGGGCGATACGAGCACCAGGTCGCCGGGACGGGCCCTGTCAAGTGCGGCGTTGATCGTGGCCGCCTGCGTCGGCACTCGGATGGTGGTGGGCCGAGCGGAGCGGTCGGGGCCGTGGCCGGCAGTGCCGATGGACGATCCCGAGCAGCCGCCGCACAGGATCGCGGCGGCCAGCGCGCTGCACAGCGCCATGGCGCGCCGACGGACCGCTGTCCGGCGGAAGTTGAGGGGGATCACGCGAGATTTCTTTCGATCCATGAGGACACCGGACCCTACCTTAAAGTACTCGAATGACCACAGAGAGTACTCACCTGGATGAACCAAGTAAGGATCAGCGGCTGTCGCGGCGCCGGGTGCTCCTCAGGGGGACGGCAGCCACGATGGCTGCCGGGATCGCCGGGTATGCGGTCGCGGCGCACGAACGGCCGGTCACTTTCCCGGCCGACGCAGGACAGGCGCAGAGTTCCCGGTCCGGGACACAATCCGCGGCGGGCATGGTGACCGTATCGGCCCGGGGCAGTCGTCAGGCCGGGGTGGACCGTCCGGTGCAGCCCCAGCAGCACCTGGCCCTGTCGGTCTACGACCTGTCCGGCGCGGGGCAACCGGTCACGCCGGGCGCTGCTTTCGCGCACCGGACGGCGGATCTGGTCGCCGGGCTCGGCCGACGCGTCCTCGCGCTGACGAAGGAGGACGACGCGGCCCTCAGCGGGCTCCTTCCAGGGGACCTGACCATCACAGTCGGGGTTGGCCCACGTGTCGTGGCCGCCGTGGACAGCGGCCTGCCCGGAGCGGCCGAACTGCCCGGCTTCGCTCGGGAGAACATGCCGGATTCTGCCCGGGGCGGCGACCTGATGGTCCAGGTCTGCGCGTCCGACCCGCAGGTGGTGACGCTGGCCGATGGTGCGCTGGGCACCTGGCTGCGGGGGCGCTCGGTGGCGGCGCGCTGGACCCAGTACGGTTTCCGGTCCCCCGCCCGGCCCGGCCCGCTCGGACAGCCGGGACCGGTGCGCAATCTGCTGGGCTTCCTGGACGGCATGGTGGTGCCACGCACCTCTCGGGAACTGGCCCGGGAAGTGTGGCTGCCCGCCCCGACCGGGGTGCGGGGCGGCACGATCGCGGTGGTGCGGCGCCTGCGGCTGGACCTGGCGCGCTTCCTCGCGCAGGACCCCGGGCAGCAGGAACGGGCCGTCGGGCGGCGGCGGGAGGACGGGGCGCCACTCAGCGGCGGCGGGCCGGAGACACCCCTGGACCTGGGCGCGAAGTCCGCCCATGGCCGGTACCTGGTACCGGCCATGGCACACGCGCGGCGCGCCAGCCCCAACGCCACGGGCAGCGGGCTCATGCTGCGGCGCGGCTACAGCTACGCCAACGGGCCGGACGACCGCGGACTGCTGTTCATCTGCTTCCAGCGCGAGCTTCGCACCTTCGTCGCGACACAACAGCGGCTGGATGACGGGGACGAGCTGTCAGGGTTCGCCACGGCCACCGCCTCAGGAACCTTCCTGGTGCTGCCGGGCTTCTCGGCCGGACAACCGCTCGGCGCCTCCCTGTTCTCCGGAGCCGTGTGAGCCGATGAACACGCGGAGGGCCGGGCCGGTCGTGCCGGCCCGGCCCTTCGACGGGTGGGATCTGGATCAGGTGCCCACCCACATGCCCGCGTCGATGTCGTGGTTGACCGAGCCGGGAGGACCGGTCATCACCTTCGCCACGGCGGTCGGGGAGGAGAGGAGACCGCCCGGTGGCACGGCGTCGGAGTTGGTCGTCGGGTCGGAGCCGGTGGTGGGCGTCCACTTGAGCTTGCTGATGTTGCGGTATTTCGCGGGGAGCTTGCTGACATCAGCGGTGGTCTTGTCGAACTCCACCGTGTAGTCGGTGTCCGCCTGGAGCCCGTCGCGGTGGTCGAAGTAGTACTCGCCCTTCGCGTCGGTCTTCTTGGTGGCGACGACCCGCCCGGCCGAATCCTTCAGAGTGACCGTCATGCCAGGGATGCCCAGCGGCTCGTTGACGTAGCTGTTCTGGGTGCCGCCACCGTCGTCGACCCAGACCCGGCTGCCGATCTGTACCGGCGGTTCGTCGCACAACAGCTCCAGGTCGCCCAGCCCATGGGCCTTGCCGAAGCCGCCGTCGTTGGCGTAGACGACGCCGAAACCCTGCTGGGAAGGGTCGGCGCCGCGGCCCCCCGTCGTACGGTCGAAGAACCCGATCCCGCCGGACTGGATGGTGCGCACCGGGTCCATGACGGTGCTGGCGATCTTGTCCTGCTGCAGAGGCAGCGCGAGCGCGCCCTGGGCTGTCTCCCGGTGGATGGTCCCGCTGTACCAGGTGTCGCCGGTGAACCACTCGTTGCCGTTGCGGGGGCAGTCGGCGCCGCCCTCCCAGTGGTAGGTGCCGTCGGACTTGCGGCACACCTTGATGATGTCGCCGCCGGTGTTGGCGCTTTCGTTGTTGGGACCGTTGGGGTTGGCGTTGGGGATCACCAATCCGGACTGGTCGCCGTACCGGTCGCGGAAGCCCAGGACCAGGCCTCCGTCGCGCTCGACCTCGATGTCACTGAGCATGGGCTGCGGGTAGGCCACACCCCCCGTGGGGAACTGCGTCAGGTTGTCTCTCGTCCACGGCTTCCAGTTGCCGGGGGTGGGGTCGACGGCCGGGTCGCGGGGAAAGTTCAGCGGTTCGTTGACGATCGGTGCCGCACCGAACGTGCCGGTGGCGGGGTTGTAAGTCCACACCACTGCCCGCAGTTTGGTCACGTCCTGCGTACTCTCCGCGGAGCAGACGCCTCCCGCGTAGAGCACACCGTCGCGTACCCCCAGGCCCATCGGCCGCCAGTCGCCGGGAGGGGCGCAGGCGGAGTCCGGGATCTTGACCGGCGCGCTCTTGGGGCTGCCCGCCGACGCCTGGGTGGCATCGTAGGTGTACAGATTGCCGTCGTTCATGTTGACGACGTAAAGCTCCGAGCCGTCCGAGGAGATCTCGATGTCGCCGAGAGATTCCTTGCCGGGCCGGTTGGAGAAGGGGGCGTCGATCCGGTTGTTCTGGTCGTGTGCGGTGGTTCCCGCGTTCGGCACGGTCGTGAACAGACTGGTGGTGCCGGTGGTGCGGTCGGTCACATAGACCGCGCCCGGGCCGCCGTTGCCGTACTCGGTATGGCGCTTGGCGTAGGCCCCGGAGAAGATCCGCTTGTCCTTCTTGCGGTATGCGAGCCCGTACACGTTCCCGGTGTCCTGAACACCGGCGATCGGCTTGGGATTCGTGATGCTGCCCGCGGTGTCCCCCCGGGAGCTGTACGGGAAGGTGACCAGGGTCTTGGTGCCCGGCTTGGTCGCCGCCTGCTGGCAGGCGGTGACCAGGGTGGGGTTGTCCTGGCAGTAGTCGTCCGGGTTCCATACGGCCAGGTTGAGGGTGACGTCCCTGCCCCTGCTGACGTCCACGAAATTGAGGTGGGAGGAAAGCCCGGAGCCCGCGAACGCCGGATGAAGGAATCCGTTGCCCGTGGCCGGGTCGTACTTGTCCGGCCAGTCGACCAGATCGACCCGGTATCTTCCCTCGGAATCCACCCAGTCCTCGGGGTCGATGGTCACGCTCCCGTCGGCACCGACCGGGTAGGTCCTCGTCTCTCCCGTGTCGTCACTCGTGAGCCGAATCGTCGCCCCGGCCAGAGCGGTCTGGATCTGAGGGTCGACCGCGCCCCTGGCCGCGTACTCCCTGAACACATTGATCGTGATCTTGCCTTCGCCGGTATCGCCGAAGGCGGACCCTGGCGGTGCCAGCAGGGCACCGGCGCAACTCAGCGCCAAGACCCCCAGCCAGATTCTTCTTCTGGTCATCCCATCCCATCCCATCCTTGCCGCAGAGTCATCACGGAGCGGTGCCCCGAGCAGGTTCCGCTCGGGGCACCGGGCATCCGGTAGCTACCGGCATCCAGAAACGCAGGGCAGGTCTCGTCCGCGGAGTCATGAGTTCTTCACGCACCGATCCTCCCCAGCCATGGCCACCAAGCCATAACCAAGAGTAATCGGTTGGATACGCACTGTGACTACAGGCTGAATGGGTGACCCTGCCCCGACCGGTACAACTCACCCCCGGCGCAGGTCACATCTACCGCCCGGCTCGAGCTGGACTATTGATTGGCCCACTTCAGTGCGGTGCGGACGTGGAAATCGAGCAGGGCGAGCGCCCTTGCCCAACCGTCACGCAAACTGTTGCAGTACAACTAGCCCCGCTGGCACGCCTCGCACCAGAAGAGATTGCGTGCGGCGAGACCGGCGGTGCGGATCTCGCCGCCGCAGACATGGCAGGGCAGCTGTGCCCGGCGGTAGACGTAGACCTCGCCACCGTGGTCGTCGACGCGCGGCGGGCGGCCCATCGCCTCTGGGGTGTGCTCGGGGCGGACGGTGTCGATGCGGTTGTTCCGTACGCCCTCGCGCATCAGCTCCACGAGGTCCGTCCAGATCGCGGTCCACTCGGCGCGGCGGAGGTCCCGGCCGGCGCGGTAAGGGTCGATGCCGTGCCGGAAGAGGACTTCGGCGCGGTACACATTGCCGACGCCCGCGATGACCTTCTGGTCCATGAGCAGCGCGGCGACGGTGGTGCGGGAGCGGGAGATACGGGCCCAGGCCCGGTCCGGATCCTGGTCGGCGCGCAGCGGGTCGGGGCCGAGGCGGTCGTGTATCGCCTGCTTCTCGCCGTCGGTGATGAGTGTGCAGGTGGTGGGGCCGCGCAGATCGACGTACGCGGTGGGGCCGGCCAGCCGCAGCCTGACCGTGTCGGTGGGCGGCGGCGCGGGGGCGGCGCCGAAGTTCACCTTGCCGAAGAGGCCGAGGTGGATATGGACCCAGCCGAGCGGACCGAAGCCGAGGAAGAGGTGCTTGCCGTGCGCCTCGGTGGTCTCCAGGACCTGGCCGTCGACCAGCGCCGCACTGTCGGAGAACTTCCCCTGCGGGCTGGACGCCCGCACAGACCGGCCGCCGAACCTCTCGAAGTGGTCGGCGGCCAGTCGGTGGATCGTGTGCCCCTCGGGCATCAGCCCTGCTGCGGGTGGTGCGCCGGGATCGCGGGGAGCTCGCCGGTCTTCTCGTACTCCGAGAGCATCTCGATGCGGCGGGTGTGACGCTCCTCACCCGAGTACGGCGTAGTGAGGAAAATCTCGACGAACTTGGTCGACTCCTCCACCGTGTGCATCCGGCCGCCGATGGCGATGACGTTCGCGTTGTTGTGCTCGCGGCCGAGAGCGGCGGTCTGCTCGCTCCAGGCGAGTGCCGCGCGCACCCCCTCGACCTTGTTCGCGGCGATCTGCTCGCCGTTGCCGGAGCCGCCGATCACGATGCCGAGGCTCTCCGGGTCCGCGACCGTCTTCTCCGCCGCACGCAGGCAGAACGGCGGGTAGTCGTCCTGGGCGTCATAGATGTGGGGACCGCAGTCGACGGGCTCGTGGCCGTGGGCCGTGAGCCACTCGACGAGGTGGTTCTTGAGTTCGAAGCCGGCATGGTCGGAGCCGAGGTACACGCGCATGTTCCGAGTGTGGCACGCGAGCGCCCGGGTAGCCGTCAGCGGGGTCAGGACCCATACGGGTCGTTCGCCTCCGCTTATCTCCTGGACCTAACGATCCGGAGACGGGACTTCACACATCAGGAGTCGCGGGTTTGAATGCGGGGGCTCGTAACCCGAGTGCTCTCGAACCTAAGGATTCGTCCATGACCTCGCAGCAGACCCTTACGAAGGAAGGCGAGCAGGCCGGTACGACCGGTAAGCCGCAGTCCTCCGACGGTCTCCAGGCCGGACTCAAGAACCGGCACCTGTCCATGATCGCCATCGGCGGTGTGATCGGCGCCGGCCTGTTCGTCGGCTCCGGTTCCGGTATCGCCGCGGCCGGCCCGGCCATCCTTCTGTCGTACGCACTCGTGGGCGCACTGGTCGTCTTCGTGATGCGGATGCTCGGTGAGATGGCCGCCGCCAACCCGACCTCCGGCTCCTTCTCCGCCTACGCGGACCGGGCGCTCGGCCGCTGGGCCGGGTTCTCGATCGGCTGGCTGTACTGGTTCTTCTGGGTCGTCGTGCTCGCGGTCGAGGCGACAGCCGGCGCGAAGATCCTCGAGGGCTGGGTGCCCGCGGTTCCGCAGTGGGGGTGGGCACTGATCGTGATGGTCGTGCTGACGGCGACGAATCTGGCGTCGGTGTCCTCGTACGGCGAGTTCGAGTTCTGGTTCGCGGGCATCAAGGTCGTCGCGATCGGCGCGTTCGTGGTGATCGGCATGCTCGCCGTCTTCGGAGTGCTGCCGGGCTCGGACAACGCCGGTGCGGGCTTCGCACACCTCACCGATGCCGGCGGATTCATGCCGCACGGTGCGGGCGCGATCCTGACCGGTGTGCTGATGGTCGTCTTCTCCTTCATGGGCAGCGAGATCGTGACGCTGGCGGCCGGTGAGTCGGAAGACCCGCAGCGGGCCGTCACCAAGGCCACGAACAGCGTGATCTGGCGGATCGGCGTCTTCTACCTGGGCTCGATCTTCGTGGTGCTGACGCTGCTGCCGTGGAACGACAAGTCGATCGTCGACAAGGGCTCGTACGTCGCCGCGCTCGACTCGATCGGCATCGCGCACGCCGGCGAGATCATGAACGTGATCGTGCTGACGGCGGTGCTTTCGTGCCTCAACTCGGGGCTGTACACCGCCTCGCGGATGGCGTTCTCGCTCGGCCGGCGCGGCGACGCGCCCAAGGCCTTCGCGCGGACGAACTCCCGCGGTGTGCCGCAGGTGGCCATCCTCGGCTCCGTGGTCTTCGGCTTCCTCGCCGTGTTCTTCAACTACAAGTGGCCGGACACCGTCTTCGCGTTCCTGCTGAACGCCTCCGGTGCGGTGGCGCTGTTCGTGTGGCTGGTCATCTGTGTCACCCAGCTGAGGATGCGCGGGATCATTCAGCGCGAGATGCCGGAGAAGCTCGTCGTGCGGATGTGGCTCTTCCCGTATCTGACGTGGCTGACCATCGCGATGATCACGTTCGTGCTGGGCTACATGGTCTACGACGGCGGCGACGCGCGTAAGCAGGTGCTGCTGTCGTTGCTGGTGGCGGCGCTGGTGATCGCGTTCGCGGTCGGGCGCCAGATGTTCAGGCCGAGCGTGTCGGCGGTCACGGCCGAGTCTGCGGTTTCGGCTGATGACGTCGATGCCGACGGCGCCGAGAGCGGTGTGCAGGACGCGGCCACCCGGTCGTAAGTGGTCAACACGCAAGGGGGCCCGCAGCCGTCGGTGGCGACGCCGATGCGGATGTGCGC
>NZ_JBHWWF010000064.1:0-23585 GCF_042736455.1 Streptomyces sp. NPDC060064 | reverse complement strand
GGTTGTTGTGTTTTTACACCCCGCGGGGGCCCGGGGCCCCCCCCGCCCGGGGGGCCCCTCGACGCGTTCCGGAAGAGGTGCAAGTGCCCCCAGAAACTCCATCGCCCACCAGCGATCGATTCGACGATGACGACTACCCCGCCTACACCATGGGCCGCGCGGCCGAGATGATCGGCGCCACGCCCGGCTTCCTCCGGGCCATCGGCGAAGCCCGCCTGATCACCCCGCTGCGGTCGGACGGCGGCCATCGCCGCTACTCCCGCTACCAGTTGCGTATCGCGGCCCGCGCCCGCGAACTGGTGGACGCCGGTACTCCCATCGACGCGGCCTGCCGCATCGTCATCCTGGAAGACCAGCTCGAAGAAGCCCTGAGACTCAACGAGGAGCTACGCAAGTCCACAGCAGACGTGGGCAGGGCTGCCGAGTCCTGACTGCCGCCGGAGCATCGGCGAACTCTCGCTCACCGGGCCACGAAGTACTCGGGCGGGGCACGGTGTTCGCCGGGCGGGGTATACACGTGGGCCCGGGCGTCGTCGGCACGCGACACCACTCGTCGGCTGGGCCGCTCCTGCTCCCGGCGCGATCTTCATGGCCAGGCAGCATAACTTTTTCGGGAGACGAGTCCGCCCCGCGCTCGGTAGTGGCACGGGTCAGGCGGGAGACCGCTTGTCGAAGGGGCGTTGCTGTTGGTGGGCCCTGGCGACCTACGAGCGGCGCTGGTGCTGTCCGCTGCGCGGGGACAGGCAGTTGGTAAGATCGCCCGATCATGGACGCGAGCGCAGAAAACGAGATGACTGCCATCCCGCCGGGGCAGGTGACGCTGTCGGACCGGCGAACACAGCGCAGCTGGTCGGTCGAGCTTGCGCCCTACCGGCTCGCTGCGTTCCCGATCACTCAGGCGCGGTACGCACAGGTCACCGGCCGGCGGCCGAGCACCGCGCACGGCGACCACCTGCCCGTCGAGGGCGTTTCCTGGTTGGACGCTGTCCGGTTCTGCAACGCACTTTCCCAACGCGAGGGGTTGGCGCCCGCGTACCGCCTCCATGCTGACGTCGAGGGTATCGAGTGGGACGCATCCGCTGACGGGTACCGGCTACCGAGCGAGGCCGAGTGGGAGCACGCATGTCGTGCCGGTACGGCCGACGCGCGGTACGGGCGGCTCGACGAGATCGCTTGGCATCGCGGCAACTCGCACGAGCAGATTCACGACGTGGGCCTCAAACAGCCCAACGCGTGGGGTCTGTACGACATGCTGGGCAACGTTTGGGAGTGGTGCTGGGACGTCTACGACGCCGAGGTCTACGGCACCTATCGGGTACTACGTGGCGGTGGGTGGTTCGACGAGCCCTGGAGCTGCCGGGCCTCGGTGCGGCGCCGCAGCCACCCGACCTTCCAGATCGACGACGTGGGATTCCGCATCGCGCGTTCCGTCTTGCGCTGAGGCGCGTCCCTTCTTGGCCGGATCGCCGTCTGCGCGGCCCTCCGCCCCAGCATGGCCCGCACCACTCCAGCGCGACTCCTGGCAGCCGCGGGGGAATGGCGGTAAGCGGCGGGCGGTGCCTGGTGGTTCACCAGGTCACGGGCAGTCGGTGCAGTCCGCGCAGGAGGCTGGGGCGCCATTCGGGAGGGGTGGATGGGTCCGCCGGCGCGAGGTGGGGGAGGTGTTCGAGGAGAGTCCGGACTGCGATTGCGGCTTCCAGACGTGCCAGTGGCGCGCCGAGGCAGTGGTGTATGCCGTGGCCGAATGACAGGTGGGTGCGGGTGTTGGCGGGGTCGCGGTGGATGTCGAAGCGGTCCGGGTCGGGGAACAGTGCCGGGTCTCGGTTGGCGGCGGCCAGGCCGAGAATGACGGGGGCGCCCTTGGGGATGGTGGTGCCGGCGATCGTGACTGGTTCGACGGGGTAGCGGTAGGTGGTGGCCAGTGCGGGGGGCTCGTAGCGCATGGCTTCCTCCACGGTGCCTTCCAGGAGGGTCCAGTCCGCTCGTAGGGCGGCGAGCTGGGCAGGGTGGCGGAGCAACAGGTGGACAGTGCTGGCGATCAGGTTGGCCGTGGTCTCGTGACCGGCCACCAGAAGCAGGAAGGCCATGCCGAGCAGCTCCGGCGGTGTCAGTGGTTCTTCCTGCGTGCTGTTGGCGTGGGCAAGGGCGTGCAACAGATCACCCTTGGCCGAGCCGTCCGCTTCGGTGTGCGGGGCGAGTGGCTGACTTCGTTTGGTTTCGATGAGGTCGGTGAGGTAGCCGGTCATCGCCGAGGCGGCGGCTGAAGCTGCCTCGTGGTTGGTGGCAGCGACGATCTCGGCGGACCAGGCGCGAAAGGTGTCCCGGTCCGCGCCCGGTACTCCGAGCAGTTCACAGATCACGGTCACCGGCAGGGGAAAGGCGTAGGCGTCGACGAGGTCGGCCCGCCCCGCCGGTGCCATCGCGTCGACCAGTCCATCGGCTATGTCCTGGACGCGCTGTCGCAGTGCCTGGATGCGGTGCCGTGTGAACTCACCTGCCACCAGCCGTCGTAGCCGGGTGTGATCCGGCGGGTCGACCTGCAGCAGGTTCCGCCCGATCGCGTACCCGCCGTCGTGGGTCCACGAGGCGGAGTGCCGGATGTCGTTGCGCAGCCGCTCGTCGGCGAGCGCGGCTCGTACGGCGGCGGCGTCGGTCACCAGCCATGCAGCTTCCTTCGAAGGCAGCAGAACGTGCTGGACGGCGCCTTGCGCACGCAGTTGCGCGTAGCGGCTGTGGGGATCGGTGGTGAAGTGGGCTTGGTCGGGGACCAGTTCGACGAGTGCCACGGTGTCTGTCCTCCGGGGTCATGGACGTGCGACGGATGGCTGCGGCAGCGACAACCAACGACGAACAAACGGCAACCGGGGAGTGCTCCCCGTTTGCCGGTTCCTGACCGTAGCAGAAAGTGGGGAGTGCTCCTCGTTTCGGGGTAGCATGGAGACGTGAGACAAGACGCGGAGCGCAACCGCCGACGGATCCTGGACGCTGCTCGGGAGGTGTACGCGGAGCAGGGCGTGGAGGCACCCCTCGATGTGATCGCCCGCCGGGCAGGCGTCGGCAACGCCACGCTGTACCGACGGTTCCCCGACCGCGCCGCCCTGATCGAGGCCGTGTTCCACGACCTGCTGGCAGCGACGCGGGAAGCGGGCGAGCGTGCCCGCGAAAGCGAAGATCCCTGGACGGGTCTGGTCGCCTACGTGATGCACATCTTCACCGGACTTGCCGAAGACCGGGGCGTCACCGACCTGATGACCACGACCATTCCCGACATCCCCTCGCTGGAAGACCTGCACGCCCACAACGCTGAAACGTTCGGTCATCTCCTCGCACGCTGCCGCGAGAGGGGCGCCGTCGGCGACGACGTCACAGTGGAGGACCTGCTCTTCGTCCTCGCTGCCCTCGGCCGGGCCGTCCCCGCTGCTGAGGCCGCATCCCCCGGCGCATGGCTACGTCCACTGACTCTGTTCCTCAACGGCCTGCGTTCCCCTGCCGCGTCACTGCCCGGCACCCCGCTCGCCCCGCACCAACTGCAGCAGGCGCTGTCGAGACTTCACTCGCCCTGACCGCGGCAAGCCACATTGGTCGGGCGGGACCGTCGCGTCACGATGAGTCCGGGCGAAGACCGGAGTCGGACGGCCACCCATCTGGGCCGGCAGCGGTGCCGAGGCCCGCCCCAACTGCTGGGTCGGTGTGGGCATCAGAAACGGCCGTTCCTTCGTGTGGGCCGCCCACCCTTCACCCCCGCAGTCAGGAGCCCGGACCGAGTGGTGAGCGTCGTAGTTGGCCAAGCGGGACAACGGAAGCGCTCAAGTCGCAAGTGATGTGACTTAGCACTTGAGTTGGCCCCGCTGAGCGCCAGGTTGGCCCGGCATGATGGCGATCATGCGCCGAGGACGCCGAAAACGAATAGGTGGTTCGTTAACGGCACCCGGACCTCAAGTGGTGTCGTCGCCGACGTGCTCGGTCGTGCATGCGTTTGGCGAGCTCCGCCCAGCGCTTGTGCGGCGCGGCGACGAACTCCGTCCACAGCGGACGACAAAGGGCAAGGAGAATACCCACTCCTTGCCACTCTCAACATATAGCGCACCGGGGGGCTTGCGGCAAGACCCGGGTCGTGCCGCAGAATCGTCGGCCAAGGCCAGAACCTGCGGAGATAACAGATTCGCGAAGTGCGTGCGTCGTTGTCGACGTATGGGTTGCGCGGGAACGTCGAACCGCCCGTGGGACTCGCGGTGTGGTTGCAGGCACTCGGCGCGGAGGTGCGGGTGTGCGTGCCGCCCGACTGCGCGGAGCGGCTGGCCGAAATCCAATCTCGTTGAATGGGCGTTTTGATGATTGACGTGATCGTGGTCGGCGGCGGACCGACCGGCTTGATGCTGGCCGGCGAGCTGCGGCTGGCCGGAGTGCACGTGGTCGTGCTGGAGAAGTTGACCGAGCCGACCGAGCAGTCCCGCGGGCAGGGCCTGCACACGCGCAGCGTCGAGATGATGGACCAGCGCGGCCTGCTGGACCGGTTCCTCGCGGTCAGTGAGAAGTTCCAGGTCGGCGGTCTCTTCGGCGGCATCGTCAAGCCGTGGCCGGACCGGTTGGACACGGCTCACGCGTACGGCCTCGCCACCCCGCAGCCGGTCACCGAGCGGCTGCTCAACGAGCGCGCCGTCGAACTCGGTACCGAGATCCGGCGCGGCTGCGAAGTGGTCGGGCTGAGCCAGGACGAGGACGGGGTGACCGTCGAGCTGGCGGACGGCACGCACCTGCGCTCGCGCTACCTCGTCGGGTGCGACGGCGGCCGCAGTGCGGTGCGCAAGCTGCTCGGCGTCGGTTTCCCCGGCGAGCCCGCCAAGGTCGAGACGCTGCTGGGTGAAATGGAGGTGACCGAGGATCCGGCGACGATCGCCGCCGTCGTCGAGGAAGTCCGCAAGACCCAACTGCGGTTCGGCGTCACCCCCAACGAGGACGGGGTGTGCCGCGTTGTCGTGCCCGCCGACGGGGTGGCCGAGGACCGTGTGACCGCGCCGACCCTCGAGGAGTTCAAGCAGCAGCTGCGGGCGTTCGCGGGCACCGACTTCGGCGTGCACTCGCCGCGCTGGCTGTCCCGGTTCGGCGACGCCACACGGCAGGCCGAGCGCTACCGGGTCGGCCGGGTGCTGCTGGCCGGAGACGCGGCGCACATCCACCCGCCAACCGGCGGGCAGGGGCTGAACCTCGGCGTGCAGGACGCGTTCAACCTCGGCTGGAAGCTGGCCGCCGCGGTCAACGGCTGGGCATCGGAGGGGCTGCTGGACAGCTACCACGCCGAACGGCACCCGGTGGGCGCCCGCGTGCTGGACAACACCCGCGCGCAGAT
Source organism: Streptomyces sp. NPDC060064 (assembly GCF_042736455.1). Taxonomy (NCBI): domain Bacteria; kingdom Bacillati; phylum Actinomycetota; class Actinomycetes; order Kitasatosporales; family Streptomycetaceae; genus Streptomyces; species Streptomyces sp. NPDC060064. The sequence continues at coordinate 18,238 of NZ_JBHWWF010000064.1, read as the reverse complement.
CACGCTGCTGGGGACCGATCCGGGTGCGACCGCGCTGCGGGAGCTGTTCTCGAAGCTCATGGACTTCGAGGAGGTGAACCGGTACGTGACCGGGATAATCACCGCGGTCGGGGTCCGCTACGACTTCGGCGAGGGGCATGAACTGCTCGGCCGGCGGATGCGGGACGTGAAGCTGAAGCAGGGTCGCCTCTACGAGCTGATGCACGGCGGCCGCGGACTACTGCTCGACCAGACCGGCCGGCTTACGGTGGCAGGTTGGGCAGATCGAGTCGACCACGTCGTCGACGTCAGCGAGGAACTGGACGCGCCCGCGGCGCTGCTGCGGCCGGACGGCCACGTGGCGTGGGTCGGTGAAGATCAGCAGGATCTGCTCAGCCGGCTGCGCACGTGGTTCGGCGCTGCCGTCAGCTGAGCGCGCAGTTGTGGCTCGGCGGGACCTGTCTCCGGCAGGCCGCCTTTCCTGAGGCGAGCAAGACGGCGCTGGCTACGGGCTGTTCGCGTCCGTCGACCAGGGAGCAGCCGCTCGATGTGGAGGTCGCCGACCTGACCCAAGCCCTGGGCGGGGCCGCAGTCGTTACGGGTCTTGGAAGAAGTCCGCGGAGGGGCGGCTGTGCCCTTCACGGAGGAGCCGCCGATCCAAAGAAGCACCATCTCGTGCTGTTGGTCCCTACAGAGATGGTGCTTCTTTGGGCTTACTTGGATTCGACCCGCCCCGGCGGGTTGGGGCCGGCCGTCAGCGCGTCACGCGCTGCCTGCCAAGCGGAATCCCCGGGGTAGAGCTCGGTGCGGAGGTAGGCCCAGGTGAGCCGCTGGACCGCAGACACTCGCTCGGGGTTCTCGTCCGTAGTCTCGGCGACGTCATATCCAGAGACCCCGCCGAGCCCGTGCTCTGCGTCGAACAGGGTGAGCAGGGACTTGCGGCCCGGGGAGAGGAAGTACGGATCGGTGTGCCAGTCCGGGCCCCGAACCGTCAGGTGCGTAGAGGTGTCCTTATCGCCGGCGACCACGAGCGCGGGCGTCGTCATCTCGGAGAAATCCGTGGTCAAGAAGAAAGAAAGATTCTCGGCTGCGGACTCGCTGAGGGCATCGCGCCTCTGCCGGGCGCGGCAAGCAGTACACCCGCCTTGATCCGGGGCTCGGCCAGGTTCGCTTCCGTTCCGTCGTGCGGATCGGTGAGCCGGGCGCCCAGCAGCAGGCTCGCGGTGTGCCCGCCCATCGAGTGCCCGGCCACGGCGACCCTGCTTCGGTCCAGGCGCCCGAGGAGCTGCGGGACGGCGGCCTCGACTTCCTCGACCGCTTGGTGCCCGTCTGCGCGCAGTTGCTCGAAGCCGCAGTCAACGCCGGCGAAATCAGGCCCGGTACGCACGCCTATGAACTGATGCGCGGCATCGGCAACCTCTGCATCGGACGTGACAGCGATCCCCGCTATGACCCCCGCCGATTGGTCGAACTGCTCCTCCAGGGACTACAGCGACCGCAGTCATCCTGATGTCGACGGTCAGCCCGTATGCGGCGAGGGACCGTTCGGGCAGCCTTGAGCCGGGCCTACCGGCAGGGAGTTCCTGTAGCTGCACGCGTGTCCACTGGTGGCGGGGTCAGAGCTGTCGCGCGCGGTACAGATCGCGTATCAAGGCGATCTCGGCTCCGTGGTGCAGGACTTCCTGGTTGACCCACCACACGATGTCGATGAACGGCTCGTCCAGGTCGCTGCCGTGGGGATAGGTGCAGAACCCGACGGTGTCGAGCGCGGTGTCGTCGATGCTCAGCAGCGACTTCCGCCAGGCCGTGGCACCGGCGTCGAAGGCAGCGACCGCACCTGCCGCATCCCCGCTGATGGGGTGGTCGTCCCGGGTGAGGGTGTGGCCGCCGGCTGTGTGATCGGCGCGGAGGGACAGCATCTCGCTCAGGTGGCTCAGGCGCCACGCGATGGTGGTGAAGGGCGGCGGCCAGGGGTGCGGGTAGGGCGCGGCGTCGCGTCCCCAGTCGCCGGTGCCGGCCAGGAGGGTCGCCCGCCGACCCGGTCCGCCCGTACGCCGCCGGACCGACCAGCAGTCTGGCACCGGCTCCCAGAAGTACTCCTCATCGGTCATGGGGCCAACCTCGGTTTCCGAACCGTCACCGCTGTCCATCACCGGCCCTGTCATGCGGTCGGCCAGGCGCGCACATGCGAAGTCGAACTGCTGCAACAACGGGACCAGGCGAGGTGCTGTCACTGACGCTCCCATGGCGAGCTGGTAGGCGCTTGGAGGAGGGACGAACTGATGACCCGTCAGCCTGGCACAACCGGTAGCGCCCAGCCTCTCATTTTCCGATGAGGGTCCTCACCGAAACGTGGCTGAGCGGCGGCCGGCCGGCTCAAGCACCCGGCTGCAACCAGCAGTTACGGGACAACCCTTCGGACGGCCGGGCGCAGTCGCACAGCTCGGCGATTTCAGGTACCTGGGGGTGTATCCCGCGCTGCTTCGAGGGATCGGACGCACATAGGGGCGAGTGCCGGCGGCAGGAGCGCGGGCTGACCGATCGAACGGAGGGCCATCACGGCCATCCGGTGTGGCCCTCCGATCAAGCGCTGGGCGTGAAGGGCTGCACGCGGGCGATGAGCAGGGCGACGTCATCGGGGTCGTCGGGACGCCGGAGTTCGTGAAGGAGCCGGTCGCAGGTTTCCTCCAGGGGGCGGTCGGGCCTGTCCAACAGGTGGAGGAGGGTTTCCAGGCGCTCGTCGATGGGGTGGTGGCGGGTTTCGACCAGTCCGTCGGTATACAGGACCAGCTGGTCACCGGGGCCGAGGTCGAAAGTGGTGGTCTCGAAGGCGACGCCGCCCACTCCCAACGGGGTGCCGGTGGGCAGGTCAAGCAGTTCGGGACGCCTGCCGCTGCGCACGAGGGCGGGGGGCAGGTGGCCGGCGGTGGCGATGTGGCAGTCGGCGCGGTGTGGGTCGTAGACGGCGTACACGCAGGTGGCGATGTAGTGCTCCAGCCCCGAGGTGATCTTGTCGAGGTGCTGGAGGACCTGGGCGGGGTCGAGGTCGAGGTCGGCGAAGGCGCTGGTGGCGGTACGCAGGCGGCCCATGGTGGCGGCGGCGTCAATGCCGCTGCCCATGACGTCGCCCACGACGAGTGCGGTCTTGTCTCTGTCGAGCGGGAGGACGTCGTACCAGTCGCCGCCGATCTCGTAGGTGGCCTGTGCGGGCCGGTACCGGGAGGCGACCTCCAGGCCTGGAAGGTGCGGCGGGTGTTCCGGAAGGAGGCTGCGTTGCAGGGTCTCGGCGGCGTTGCGCACGCTCTGGTGCGTGCGGGCGTTGTCGATGCACACGGCGGCGCGGGAGGCCAGTTCAGTGGCGAGGGCGAGGTCGTCCTCGTCGAAGGGCAGGGGGTTGCGGGCGCGGGTGAGACTTACGAAGCCGAGGATCTGGCCGCGGGCGGTGAGCGGGGCCAGCATGTAGGAGTGCACGCCGGCGCGGGCCAGCGGAGTGGCGGCGTGCCGGTCGCGGGCGAGGCGCGCCAGGTCGTTGTTGTCCGCGTGAGTGATCAGGATCGGGCGGCCGGTGCGTACGCATTGGGTGGCCAGCCGGTCGGTGTCGTAGGCGGCGAGGTGGCCGGGTGGGTCGGCGGCCTCAGCGGCTTCGGTCGGATAGGCGGCCTTCACCGCTAGGGCGCGAAAAAGGGTGGGGCCGTCGCGGGAGGCTGGGTGGCCGTCTTCCAGGACGGAGTCGAGGACGTTGACCGCGACCACGTCGGCGAGCTCGGGAACGGTGACCTCGGCCAGCTCTTGGGCGGTCTGTTCCACTTCCAAGGTGGTGCCGATACGAATGGAGCCGTCGGCAATCAGGGCCAGGCGCCGCCGGGCCTCGGCAGCCTCCATGGCTGCCTGATAACGGTCGGTGACATCCACCACCAGGTCGGCCACCCCGAGTACACGTCCCTGGGGGTCATCCAGCCGGTACAACGAGATCGACCAGGCATGCTTGTGGTCGTCCGCGGGCGTGTGGCCGACGATGGTGGACTGGTCGACCATGGGGATCCCGGTCTCGAGGACCTGCCGCATCGCGACCTCGGGTACCTCGAACTTCGCTGAGGTCATGATCTCGCGGTAGTGCCGGCCGAGGTGGTCTTTCGCGGGAATGCCGTGCATCTGCTCCAGGGCGGGGTTGACGGCCAGGTACCGCAGATCGGTGTCGAGGATCGCCAGCCCGATGGGGGACTGGGAGATCAGCCGGGTGGACAGTGCGACATCGCGCTCCACCTTTCGAAGCGTCGGTGAGTCGGTGGCGAGCCCGAGGGCGTAGAAGTCGCCGCGGTCGTCCAGCAGCCGCATGTTACGCAGCTCCACCAACCGGGTGCTGCCGTCCTTGTGCCGAATGGGGAACGCCCCGGCCCAGCTCTGGCCGGACTCCATGACCTCGGCGAACTGCTTGATCACCAGATCCCAGTGCTGTTCGTGCACGAGTAGCGGCGCCGCGTACTGCCCGAGCGCCTCTTGGGCGGTGTAGCCGTACAGGTCCTCGGCCTGCGGGCTCCACAAGACGATCCGCCCCTCGGCGTCGAGCAGCACCGCGGCGACACTGAGGAGGTCCATCAGCCCGCTCGGCTGCGATGATCTTCCCTCCGGCTTACCGGTGTCATCCGGATTACCTTCGGCTACGCTCACCCGGGCACTCCTTCCACCTGCCGGACCGTGTGGGCCGTCATCCGCCGCGGTCCTAGGCCTGTCCACTTGTCTGCGGCCTGCCCTCTTGTCCAGTGAGTGCTTCGGCTTCCATGGTCCCCCTGGATCGCCGTACCGGACACCCGTCCGTACGGGGATCGTCGGACGAAGGCCGTCCCATGCTGCACCTGCCTTGATCATTCGGCGTGATCAACAGCTGGGGTCAGCGGCGCATCCGGCACGTCGCGGTCTGCCTCAGGGAGTCCGAGGTATGCGCGGACGGCGGCGTTGTCCCCGGCCGCGTCGGCGAGGCGGGCAGCGGCGTCGGAGGCGAGGCAGTTCGACGCGGTGCATCCGCACCTCCTTGCTCGGGACCGGGAGCCCACCAAAACCGTGGCCTGCGGCGTCAACCTCTTTGGCAAGCAGCGGGAGGAGGCCGAGCCGAGAAGCGCATGGCCGTCCGCGTCGAGTGACGGTTCCGGACCGCCCTCCACCGGAATTCAGCACCACCGGTTGGGCCTGCGTCCCCGCCGGCGGCAGACAGACCGGAGCCGGGTCAGGCGGCGGCGGTTCGCGCCGCGGTGACCGCCACCGTCGCGTAACGCATCATGAAGCTGCCACCCATGGCGTCGATAGCGGCCCCGACGCCCTCCAGTACTTCCGCCAGCTTGTCGGACGGCAGCTGGGTGAGGGCGGCATGGGTAGGCATCTGGTCCAGCCACGCGTCTCGGGTGCAGGACCACTCCCAGTCGAATCGCCACTGCCCCGGGTGGCTGAACCCGCCCACCTCTCGGATCCCGTCGGCGGCCTTGGGTGCCGACAGGAGTAGCCATCCGCGACGCGCGCGAGCAGCTGTTCGACGCCGCCGAGCGTGTCCTGCTCCGGGACGGGCCGAGCGCGCTGACGAGCCGCGCGGTCACCGCGGAGGCAGGCTGCGCCAAGGGCGTCCTGCACCGGCACTTCGCCGATTTCGACGCCTTCCTCGCCGAGCTCGTGCTGGACCGCGTCGGCCGGATCGACAAGCAGGCCGCCGCCCTGCGCAACTCCGCCGGGACCGGCAGCGTCGCCGACAACCTCACCGGCGCTCTGACGGACCTGTTCGGGTCGGTCGCTGTGGCGATGGTCGGCCTCGTCACCTCCCGGGATGACCTGCGCGCCCGGCTCCGCCGGACCACGCCGACCGGCATCCCGGTACTGACGGAAGCTACGGCCATGATCGCCTCCTACCTCACCACCGAGCGCGAACTGGGCCGCATCGCGGCGGATGCCGACGTCGACACCCTCGCTCCCACGCTGATCGGGGTCGGACACATGCTTTTCGCAGACCGGAAAGGCGCCCCGCCGGAGGCTGGAGCCGTCCGCAAGGTCGTGACCACGGTCATCGTCGGCGTCGTGCAAGAACCACGGCCATGAACGGCCCAACAGCAAGCCCGCACCCGGGCGCCAGCCGCGGCAGCGATCGCGTCAGGCCAGCAGAGAAGCCCTCGGGGCAGCTGCCGGTGGTGTTCGCCGAGTTTCACCGCACGCCGACGCCCGTCGGCTACCTGCTGCTGGGGGTCTACGTCGGCAATGAGCACTTGCCTCCGACACAGGGGTATGGCCATCCGGTGTCGTACCAGTCCTACCTCCTGCCCCTGAACCGCATCGCCGAACTACTGGGCCATGCCGGACTCGTTGTCACCGCGCGATGGGAGCAGGAGCCCAGCGAGCGGGTGAGGAGGCAACACGGCTGCCTCCTGGCCCGCAAACCCGAACAGCCGTAACGCAGAGGCCAGCCGCCTCCCTTGCATCGGGGACCACAACGGACCGGTGGCGACGAGAGCGCGCGGCCCCACCGTCGCGACGGTCCAGGAGGCGCACGAGTTCATCGCGCGCCCTCACTGGCTCAGCACCGTGCCGTACGCCCCCGATATCGAGGGTCAGCACTTCTTGGCGCGATGAAACGTGCCCTACTTACATGCGGTGGACTTGCTCTGCCTGCGGCCCCTTGGGGCCTTGGGTGACGTCGTATTCGACCTTGTCACCCTCCTGCAGCTCTTTGAAGCCGGTGGACTGGATCGCGGAGAAGTGGACGAACACGTCCGGGCCGCCGTCGTCCTGTTGGATGAAGCCGAAGCCCTTGTCGGCGTTGAACCACTTCACGGTGCCTGTTGCCATCAGTCCACATCCTTTGTCCCATGCCGCGGCACGGCCTTGGCCGCGCCCCGTAGCCCATCGCGGCCACGGCTCCTGAACCTTGCCATCGCGAGCCGGCTTCCGTCGATGAACGCACCGCCCAAGTCGCCCGGACAGCAGGTTCTCCGACGGCATTCGGAGACCAGCCGGAGCCGGCATCGGCATTCTGGAGTGCGGCGAAGTCCGCGCGGGCCGCTTCGATGCCTTCGGGGTACGCCTGGGCCTTCTCGTGTTCGGCGAGTGCCCGGTAGATGCTGGCGACGCTGGGGCTCTGTCCCTTGCGCTTGCCGGTGGGGATGATCAGGTCGGGACGACGATCTCGACCTTCGCCTTGTCCCCGGCCTCGGCGAGCCGGTCGGCCATCTGCCGCCAGGCCGCGTCCAGCGCTGCCGGCAGACCGGCAGGTGCTCGCCGACGTCCTCGTTCAGGCTCAGGCCGGCCAGCACGTCCGCGCGCATCGCCTCCCACCGCGGCCCGTCCAGCGACCGGGCCGCGGGTCGGCCCACCGGTTCGACGGGGCAGCGAACACGTCCCGCCGGTTCAACGCCCGGTGCAGCTGCTCCAGCACGCACACCACGTACGCGTCACGATCGACCGAACCTTGCGGCAGCTTGGCGTTGGAGAACACCGCACGCCGCCACATCGCCGGCACCAACTCCGAGTGGACCTGGCGCGGCAACAACGGGCGCTCCATGCCCCGCCGCCTGGAGAGCGCCGGGAGGCGGCGCACCGCCTTTCAGACTGACCCGACCAGAAGTTGCTACAGACGCAAATGACCGGCCGGCGGTCCGGTTCAGTACGCGAAGGTTCTCGCGAACCGAACCAGTGCCTCTCGCGCGCCTGGAGGGTCGCGGGGGCGGCCACCGGCCGGTGCATGCGACGGGCCGTTACAGCATGGGGTCGATGTCCCGGCCGCCCATGCCGCTTTCCTGCTGGCTCTCCTCCTTGAGCCGACGGGCCTTGTCCTTCAGCCGCTGACGCTCCTCCGGGTCCGTGGCACGCTCCGCGGCCTGCTCCATCTCTTGGGCCTTCTGACGCATCTGCTTGGAACGACCGCCAGACTCGCCTGCAACGCTCATGATCACTCCTTGGTGTGACGGGGAGAGCGGGCCGCACCAGCGAACCATCGCCCCCACGCCCGTGCATCTCGAACGGTCACCCACGGCTATCTACGCAGCTCGAAAGCCGTGTCGGCCTTCCAGATCTGCGCGACGAGACACTGGCAATGCAGAGCTTGATTCCGGTCGAGGAATGGGTTGCGTCCGGTCCGGGTGTGTGGAGGATCCTCGGACGCGCACCACGTCCAGATCGTGGCCGGTATCGGGGCATTCCCGTCTCGGGCCCGGTCGACGGCGGACTCGCGGTCGGCGCCGACGTCGTTGCCGGTGTGATCCCCATGGGGAGGCGCCGGCGATCTCCACCTCGTAACGTAGAGGTGCTGATGCCGATCATGGCCGGGGCCCGGTCAGGTACTCGGCGATGCGTTCCCCCCACGTCCGGATGTCGGCGCGAGTTCGGGACACATGCAGGTCGGCGTGCGGGAGCAGGCGGGCCAACGTTTCCGCGGTCGACAGGGGGTGGCCCAGGTCATCCACCCAGGCCAGGATCAAGCCCGGCTGGCGCAGCGCCGCGATGGCCGTGGGGGAGGGCAGGTCGGACAGCGCCAGGCCGCGCAGGACGGACGGCAGTACCCTCTCGGCGGGCGTCGGTGGGAACTCGGGAACGTCGGCTACGGCTGCGGGGCGAGGCTGTTTCCCCTTGGCGGCGAGCCAATCGTCCACTCCCTCTCGTTCGATGGTGTCAGCGGATTCCCGGTTGACCTGGGCATGGGCCTCCCGCGTCGTCCAAGCCGTGGGTGGGATGAGCAGGACCAGTCGGGAGAACCGGTCGGGCGCCTGGACAGCGGCGTGCAGCACGCTGCCGCATCCCATCGACGCGCCCATGGCGTCGACGGGCTCGGCGGCGCCCAGGTGATCGAGCAGGGCCAGCAGATCGCCGGCAAGGGAGGGATAGGTGTAGTCGGTGTCCACGGGGTCGCCGGTGGATCGCCCGTGCCCCCGGGCGTCATAGCGGACCAGGCGTTGCCCCGCGGCCAGGACCGGCGCCCAGTCGAACAGGCCCATCCGGTCCTCGACGGCCTGACTGACGAACCCGCCGTGCGCATACACCGCGAGAGGGCCCTCACCGGCGTCGTCGTAGACCAGCTCGGCCCGTCGATGCCGGATGCGGCCTTCCCTGACCGTGTGCCTTCCCACTGCCCTCATAGCCGCGCGCCTTGTCTCGACACCTCTGCGTAGATTTTACGACTGCGATCAGAGCGGTCCGGCTGGAACCGCGCGCGGCGAGGCCGGCGGTGGCCAGTCCGCAACGCAGCCTCGGCGGCAGGGTGTGCGGCTGCTCGACCCAGCCGATCCCGCAGCGCCGGCGGAGCTGACAGTCAACGGCGAAGACGAACTCGTCCTAGAGGTTGGCGGTCGCCGCGGCGGAGCCGGCCAATCCGCTGGGCCCCCTGGAGCAGTGACAGGTGGGCACCGCGAGCGCCGCCCGATTGCCGCACAAGCGGTATCGGGCGGCCGTTGTGTGAAGACTGCTCTGCGCCGCCCGGCAGCAGCTGGCAGGGCCACCGCTGCGGCCTGATCGCGGGTGTGGCGGCGGCCTTCGCCTTTCGCCGACGAGCCGGAAAATCCAGTCCCGCCGGCGTGTGAAGCCAGGGTCCGAGGGGGAGCCCGGACTGGTGTTCCCCGCGATGCAGGCTGAGCCATGCATCAGGAGATCCGGCAGCGCACGCGAACAGGGGGTGCCGTGACGAACGGCGAACCAGGTGGCAAGTAGCTCGGTGTGACGGTTCCGCGAGTGGTGTCATGGTCTGTGCCCGTCCTGATTGTTGGGGTGAGAGTTCGGGCAGGGAGACGAGCGGGCAGTCGGCGGTGCGAAGTCGGCGCGGGGGAGGGTGGCGGCAAGGACGGATTCGGCGACGGAGGTGCGGGCGTAGAGCAGCAGGGTCCGTGAGCGGCCGAGTACGGCGGCGATGCCGTCGGTCCCGGTGATGGGCCGGGGTTCCCACAGCGAGCCGATGCCGCGCGGGTAGGCCAGTTGTGGCGGCTCCGGCAGCGTCACCCGGGTGAGCAGGCCCGGTCCTGTGAAGGCACTTCTGAGGCTGAACTGGCTTTCCTGGACGCCGAAGGCACCGGGGTCACCGGCGAGGACACCACCAAGCAGATGCTGGACGCGCAGCGCACGGCCCACGTCTCCCGAGGGTGCAACTGCGCACAACGTCCCTGTCGGGCGCGAGAATTGTGCGACCACCATGAGCGTTGCCGCTGCCGGCACCCTGCCGTTCACCGCGACGATCGCGAGCACAGTCCGCATGCGTTCCACCGAGTGGATTCAGACGACGATCAGCGACGGAACATGGGTCGAACTCCGGCGTCAACCAGCTCTGGAGACTCGACAACGGCACTTGCAAGAGCCAATCACCGGTCAGAGAAGGGCACTTGCGTGATCGGAACCTTTCCATCCGGGACCATTGTCTGACATCTTGCGTCCACCACTTCCCACAATCGGCCCGGTCGGCACCACCAGCGCCGCCGGGCTCTCGGAGGATGCATTGCTTACCCTCATATCAGGCCGTCTAAGACGCTCGGTGGTGGCTGCCGCTGCCCTCGGCGCGGCCGTCGCGTTGGTAACTCCCGTCGGGGCTGCCCAGGCAGCGACGACCACGTCGGGGACTTCTGCGGCCTCCGCGTCGCCCATGGCCTCGTGGGCCGCCGGTACCCGGGCCTACCTGGTCATCACCGCACCGGGCGACACGTCGGCCGTGCAGGCCGCTGTGACGGACAACGGTGGCACGGTGTTCGCACACTACGACGCAATCGGGGTGATCGTGGCGCACTCGGCGTCCACGACCTTCGCGGGCATCATGCGCGGCGTCAGCGGGGTCCAGCAGGTCGGCGCCACCCGGACCTCGGATGTTCCGGCCGACGCCTACAATCCCGCAATTCCCGCTGCTCCCACGCAGGCCACGACCACCCTCACCGAGTCCAACCGCTGGGACATGACCCAGATCAATGCCGACAAGGCATGGGCCGTGACCCCCGGCTCCTCCGCGGTCAAGGTCGGTGTCCTCGACACCGGCGTCGACGACCTGCACCAGGACATCGCGCCCAACTTCGACGCGGCGGACTCCGTCTCCTGCGCCTATGGCAAGGCGGACACGAGGACCGGCGCATGGCGCCCCGTCGGCGACCACGGCACGCATGTGGCGGGCACGATCGCGGCGGCCAAGAACGGCAAGGGCGTCATCGGTGTAGCCCCGGGCGTCAAGATCTCCTCCGTCCGGATCGCCGAGCCGAACACCAGCATGTTCTTCGCCGAGAACACCGTCTGCGGCTTCATGTGGGCCGGCGACCACAGCTTCAAGGTCACCAACAACAGCTATTACACAGACCCGTGGATGTTCAACTGCCCGGACAACGTGGACCAGGCAGCGATCATCGAGGGCGTCAGGCGCGCCCAGGAGTACGCGGAGAGCAAGGGCTCGCTGCAGGTCGCGGCCGCGGGCAACTCCAACTACGACCTGGCGAACAAGCGGACCGACATATCGAGCCCGAACGACTCGACCCCCGTCACCCGCACCATCACCAACGCCTGCATCGACATCCCTACCGAGCTGCCGGGCGTGGTCACCGTCGCAGCCATGGGCAATGGCAACGTCAAGGCCTCGTACTCCAACCTCGGCCGGAACATCATCGATATCGCGGCGCCGGGCGGCGACGGCGCGTCCGGGGTCTACTCGACGCTGCCCGGCGGCAAGTACGGCACCATGAACGGCACGTCGATGGCTTCCCCGCACGTCGCCGGTGTGGCCGCACTGCTGGCGAGCACCAACCCCGGCTCCACGCCTGCGGACCTCCGGGCCAAGCTGGCTGCCCAGGCCACCGACACAGCCTGTCCCTCCGACAGCCGCTGCACGGGCACGACCGCAAGCAACAGTTTCTTCGGCGAGGGCCAGGTCGACGCGCTGAAGGCCGTCGGTGGCACGCCGCCGCCCGGCGCGTACTTCGAGAACACTGTGGACGTGGCCATCGCCGACAACTCCACGGTGGAGTCTCCGCTCACCGTGACCGGGGTCAGCGGCAACGCCCCGGCCACGCTCAAGGTCGGCGTGGACATCAAGCACACCTACCGCGGCGACCTCGTGCTCTCTCTCGTGGCCCCCGACGGCACGGTCTATACGCTCGAGGACTTTCCGAACAATGACGGCACCGACAACGTCGCCAAGACGTACACCGTGAACGCCTCTTCGGAAGTGGCCGCGGGTACGTGGAAGCTGCGCGTCCGTGACGTCGCCTCCCAGGACACCGGCAAGATCGACGCCTGGAACCTGACCTTCTAGTGCGTCATCGGGTCCCGGTGGGAGCTGTGCGCAGCTCTCACCGGGACCTGAGCTCAGTGCACAACCAATGAGCCGTCCGACCTGCTCCGCTGCAGGTACGAGCGCGGGCATCACGCAGCCTGCGAGCCTCGGAAGCAAAGCCCTGCCTTGGCTACGTGGCGGCGGTGCTCACGTGCGGTATACGCGGACGTGCTGGTCAGGGCGGGCCCAGGGTTTGCCCGGAATAATGGCGGGGAGCTGTAAGGAGAGAGGGGGGCCGCTCCTCTACCGGAGGACATCATGATCATCCTCGGAGTCATTCTGCTCATCATCGGCCTCTTGGCCGGCATCGGCATTCTCTGGACCATCGGGATCATCCTGGTCGCGATCGGGGTTGTTCTGTGGATTCTCGGAGCGGTAGGACACGCGGTCGGCGGCCGACGGCACTACTGGTAGCGCCGCGGCACCTCCAACAGGGTGTTCGACCGAGTGTGTCGACGATGCCCTCCCCGCGGTGGCATCAGGTTGTCAGCCCGGCTGAGTGCTGCTGCCGTTCATGGTTTCCCTGCCTCACCTCCAGTGGACCGGCTCCCGTAAACCCTTGCTGGGCATGGTCATCCCCGCTGACGTGGCCGACCGCGAAGTCCTTGTCCGCCTCCGCCTGAGGGCATCCTGAATCGCCCTCGTTCGGGCCGATTCCGCCTCGCGGGCGGGCTGGTCGGCCTTGAATCACGGAGTCCTTCATGACGGCCTGCCGAACGCGGGGCGACCCGCGCTGCTGCCTTGGGCACGTGACCGTGCAGGGGCCACTCGAAGCGGCTGTTCATGTCCAGCCCGAGCCTGGCGAGCGGGTTCAGGGGCGTCCCGAACGGCGGGGAGTGCCAGGACCCGATGGTCTGGGCAGGCAGCGGCGAGGACGGCCGGGCGTCGTGTGCTCACGGCATGGCACGCCGAGCGTGTCTCCGGTGACGGCGCTTCAGTGTGGGGTCGCGAGCGAGATCGGCGAAGACGGCCGTGGCGCGTTCGCCGTCGTGATCTGCCAGCACGCGGACGGTCGCCAGACGCCAAGCGCTGTCCACCGTGGTGTCCTGCGCGAGGGCGACAAGCAGGTCCGTGCCGCGCTCTTCCCCGGCGTCGGCCAGAATGACGGCAGACTGCAGGCGGATCCTGACGTTCAGACCGGCGTCATGGGCGAGGTGCGGAGTATGGCCGGGCCGCGATCGTCTCCGATGCTGGTCAGCTTCTCGGCCGACCTCAGACGGACGTCGGCTGGGGTGCTCGCGTCGTGGGCGAGGCTGTCGAGCGTGTCAGCGCTGCGTTCGTGACCGATGGCGGCCAGCATCGAGATGGCAAAGGAGCGGTGCCCCTTGGTGAGCTTTGTGTCGCGGGCCAGGTTGTGGAGCAGGCCCACGCCGCGCTCGTCGCCGTACTGGATCAGGGCCGCAGCGGCCTCTATGCGCCATTCGTCGTAGACCCAGGTGTCGGTGGCGAGGTCGTGGAGCAGGGCCACACCGCGCTCGTCGCCCATCTCGGCAAGGACCACAGCGGCTTTGACACGCCATTTGCCGTTCGCGAGGTAGCGGACCTGGGCAACCTCGACGAGCGTGTCGGCGGCTCCTTCGACACCGAGCCACCCCAGTGCCTCGGCCGCCTCCACCCGGTAGTTCCTCGTCGCCTTGGAGAGGTACACATTCGCCAGGGCGGGATCGACTTGAGGGTCCAGCCGATCTGGATGCGCCCTGAGATCGGCGCGCCGCCGGTCATCATCGGTGATGCGGGCGAGGGAGACGAGGGCTTTGGTGGCAGCGTGGGTGACGGGGGCGGGAAGGTCTGTTCCCAGGCGCTTCTGCTCGGCCAGAAGGCGGCAACCGATCATGTTCGTCTGGCGGGCGAGTCTCAGCAGCGCCCTCTCGACCTTTGGCGCATCCCGGTTCCTGTCCTTGTCAAGGAGCATCTCGAGGAGAAAGCCGGTGTACGAGGCTTCCTCCGTGCCCGGCGGCTGCCAGAAGCGTCGGCCCCATCGGTTCCAGGGCCGGCGCCGGGACCACTGGTTCCCGAAAAGGCGGGCGGCCTCCTGGTCGCGGCCCTCCTGTGTGCTGGTGGCGTGATGCGCCGCACAGTATTCGAGAAACGTCTGCTGGAGGAAGACGAGCTCGCCTGCCTGTTCGGTCAACAAGCCGCTACGCAGCACGGTCTCCTTGAGAATGGTCCGCGCCATGCCCAGGGGAGGGGGCGGTGCCTCGGTCCAGGATTCCAAGAGGAACTGGAACGGTTTTTCGCTCCCGGCCAGTCGTTGGGCAGCGAGATGCCCGGCGATGTTCAGCGCGTGATCGCGGATGTACTGGGCAACGGTCTTGCCGCCCGGGTACTCCAACGCGCTTTGTTCTTGGAGTTGTTGAAGCTCCAGGATGAACTCGTTGTAGATCTCGCCTCGGCTGGAGGGCAGCGATCCGGGGTTCTTGGCGTAGAGCTGACATAGCAGTCCAGCCAACAACGGGACGCGGGCCAGCCCGGTCAGCTTCCGATCCAGTACCTCGGTGACGAAACGCCGGGCCGCCTCTGCGGGATCTGGCACCTTCAGGACTTTGAAAACCAGTCGTGGGCTACTTGCGGTACGTCGTCGTGGCTGAAGGGCAGCAGGTCGAACCAGGGCACATGGGCGCCGAGCAGGCTCAGTTCGTGGGCCGGCAGCGGGCGGGTGGCCACGACAAACCGGTACAGGTCCGTGTCGCCTCTGTCGGCGAACGCGGCTAAGTCACGCAGGAGACCGCGGCGGGCATCGGAGCCGAGGATCTCGTCGAGTCCATCGACGAGTACGAGCCAGGGCACGTCGGGCAGCGGTCGGGACCTGAAGAACGTCTCGGGCAGTTTCAGCCGGAGTTTGTCGTTCACCGCCTTGGCCAGGGCGCCGGCCAGCTCTCCGCGGGTCAGAGCTGTCGCGGGCACCAGCACCGGGACCGGCGTCCCGTGATCGCCGCGCAGTGAGCTCTCGACACCGGCGTGCAGCCAGGTGCGCAGCAGGCTGGACTTGCCGCCACCCGGGCCGGCCAGTACCACGCAGGTTCGCGCGTCGGCCAGAACCTTGTCCGTGGGCAGCGACACCGGCTGGGATACCGGTGGTGGGCGGTCGCCCGGCTCTTCCTCCAGACAGCGGACCTGCTCGCGCAGATAGACCTTGGCGAGCGGCGGTGTCGTGTCGTTGAGCACGCCGGCATACGGCTGGTCCCCGGCCGCCCGTGAGGCGGCCGTCAGGTATGTGTCCAGCGGCTCGTGTGCAATACGCGGGTCCACCCCATGCGCCGTGAGCGTGTCGAGGAACCCGGGCAGGTCCAGCATCCCGCTGAAGGGGACCGCGTTCAGGACGCTGCTGTTCACGGTGATGTTGCGGTCGAGGACCAGCACTCCGATGAGGAGATCATCGGTGGTGAACAACGGTCCGCCCGATATGCCTGCCCAGCCCGATCCGTGGTCCCCGTGGCGAGGCCGCTTATTGTCGTGAACGGTCAGCAGCCCGGACCTGAGCCCCTGCAAGGGGTCGACGTGGCCGCGCACAGCCATGGTGTCGCGGCTCCCGTCCGCACGCTTCGCGGCATCGGGGAAACCGAGCCCCCAACAGGAGACGCAATCCCGCCCCGTGACTTCACCGAACCGCACCCGGTCCGGCGGGGGTTCGGCCCGTGACCCCGCAGCGTCGATCAGCAGCAGGGCCGCATCCCGCTCAGGCGCGGCCTTGATGTCCACCGGCCCGCTCGGCCAGCACCGCGATGCGGGGAGCCGCTCAGCGGACCGCCGGCCGTCCAGCGGTTGTACGTGGATGGGCGCGCCTCCCGCGACGACGTGGTACGCGGTCAGCACAAGGCGATCTGTCAGCAGATATCCGCTGCCCACTCGCTTGTTGGCGACCCGCACTTCGACGACCCGATTGTCGTTCATCGGTTTCAGCAGGAGCCGTAGAGGGGCAGGTCCTCGCCACTGTCGTCGATCGGCTGGAGTATGAGCTTGAGCCGGTGAACGGTTCCGGCACTGAGCGCCCCGCCGGCTTCGGCAGACCATGGCAGCACCAAGATCCTGGTTTTGGCGTTGCCCTCCTTGCGGACCTCGACGGAGAACTCCAACTCCACAGGCCCCGTACGGAACTTCAGCTTGCCCTCGCCCTGGCCCTCGAGGACAGCCTGTTGCAACTGCCCCCGGACCGCACTGATTGTCTCGCCCAGCTCAGCCCACAATGGCGCCTCAGACATATACCCCCCTAGCCTTGCAGTGCGACGGGAGTCACCGTAGGGCTACCGCATCCCGCGGGTCCCCGAAATCAGTGAAGTGCCCGCGGATTCGTGAAGCACGGGGGTCATGCCCAAACGTGAAACCCGCTGCCGCTCTGATGCGACCTCCGTTGCATCAGCCAAGTTCGTTAGAGGCCGGGGGTCAGCCTGCAGCTGGGCTGACGGAACGTGGTCGCCTCTCCGCAGTGAGGTCGCCTGCGACGTCGCCCGCGCCTTTCCTGGCTCTCGGCGAGAGTGTCCTGTCTGACCGAACGCAGTGATGCGTTGTTCGAGATCACCGATGCAGCAGCTGTGCCGGGATCTGGTCCCGTTTCCGCGGGAGTGGGGGCGCCCGGCGGCCGATGGACGGATCACGACGCTCAGCTCACCACGACCCGCCACGGGGTCGGTTGCCGGACGCGGCCTGGGCCTGGGCGTCGTGCTCGTGACGCTGAGGGCCCGGCTGCGGGCGCGGTGACCGCACTGGTGGTCCGGGGCGGGCCGCCGGGCAGCTGGCGGCGGTCACCGTGTCGGGGTTGAGCACGTCCTCGCCGTACAGGTCCTGCACCCAGTTGGTCTGGTAGATGGTGTCGAGGTAGCGTTCGCCGAGGTCCGGGGCGATGGCCACGGCGGTGAGTTCGCGCGCGTCGTGCCGGGCCAGCCAGCCCATGGCGCCGCTGACCACCGTGCCGGTGGATCCGCCGAACAGGAAGCCCGCTCTGGCCAGGCGACGGCAGGCGCGGATGGTGTCGGTCTCCTCGACGCGTATCACCTCGTCCACGTAGGACTCGTCGAGCAGCGGTGGACGGATGCTCATGCCCAGGCCGGGAATCATCCGGCGTCCCGGGGTACCGCCGAAGGCCACCGAGCCGACGCTGTCCAGTGCGACGACATGCACCGGACGGTGCCACTCCCGGAAGTAGCGAGCGCAGCCCATCAGGGTCCCGGTGGTGCCGGCCCCGACGAACAGCACGTCCAGGTGCGGGAACTGGCGGGCGATCTCCGGCGCTGTCTTGCGGTAGTGGGCCTGCCAGTTGCTCGGGTTGGTGTACTGGCTGAGCCATACGTAACGGTCGTCGGAGGCGCACAGCGCGCGGATGTACTCGATCCGCGCGCCGAGGAAGCCGCCGTTGGCCTCCTGTCCGGCGATGATGTGCACCTGGCTGCCCAGGGCCTCCATCATCAGCCTGGTCGACAGGTTGCAGCGGGAGTCCGTCACGCACAGGAACCGGTAGCCCTTGCTCGCCGCGATCATGCTCAGCGCCACGCCGAGGTTTCCGGACGAGGACTCGACCAGGATCGAATTCGGCGTCAGGACTCCGTGCCGCTCGGCGGTCTCCACCATTTCGGTCGCGGCTTTCAGCTTGATCGAGCCGGCGAAGTTGAAGCCCTCACATTTGAGGAAGAGCGACTGCCCGAAGATCGACCGAAGGTCGACATAGAGCTGTTCCTCGTTGAAGGCGTAGGGAACGGAAATGACGGGCATGATGGCCTCCTCCTCTGCGGCATTGCACCTTGGGAATGTCCATCCGACCGTGGTGGCGGGTTTCTCGCCTTACCTGTGTTCGCCGAGTCGGACGGGGAGTTGGGCTAGGGGCCGCATTGTTGTGCGCGTTGATCTGCGGCGATTTGGCCGCTGATTTCTCGGGGGTTAGCTCCGCATAAGCCTCCTTGTTGTCGGTCGGCCGAGGTCTCGGCCGGCTCATCCGTATCGGCTCAGTTCGTGGAAGAAGTCGTCGATGATCTGCAGTTCTCCGGAGCGGACCGCCTCGTCGTAGACGTACTT
>NZ_JBHWWF010000063.1:0-24043 GCF_042736455.1 Streptomyces sp. NPDC060064 | reverse complement strand
TTGGTCGTGGCCTGCGTATTTTTTTAAACAGCCCCTGGTCCTGTTAAAAAAAAATGTTGGCTTTCGGGGTCACGGGGTGTGGGGCCCCCCTCTTGAGCGTCGCCCCTCACCCGTACTCATATCCGCCTGGTGTCAGCCTCGCTGCCGGGACGGGCGGCGCAGGAGTCCCGCCCACCGGTCCAGGCGCCAGCGGCGCATGCCCCACCGGTCGGTGAGCGTCGCCCAGCGGGCCGAGACAGCCCACATCACCCGAATGGCGGAACGGGGCGCGAGCAGCGCCCGCAGCCGCGTCCCCCGGCTCGCCGCGTCGGCCAGCCCGGCCCGGATCAGCTCGGCGTCATCGGCCAGCCCCGTACCGGGCCGGGGCTCAGGGGCGTACAGCACTTGCTCCACCGCGCCGGCCACCCGGTGCACCGCGTCCGCCGCTTCGTCCTCCAGCTGTCCCAGCCGGACGATGCGCGCAGCCGCCTTGCGTTGTGTCTGCGAGTCGTCGGGCGGGATGCCGTGGTCCCAGGCCGTATCGGTGATCTCCTGCCAGGCCGCCAGCGTCCGGGCCGCGGCATCCGCGGGCGTGCGCCCACCGGAGCCGAGCCGTCGCGCACGCACCCGCATCCGCCAGAGCATCGGCAGCAGCGGCAGCACCACCACCGCCAGTACGGCAAGACTCACGCCCAGCACTGTCCCCAGCGGGATCCCGGGGTCGGCGGGCGGCAGGATGTCCTGCGGCGCGGCCGCTCCGCACTCGCCGAGCCGCTTCGCCTGCGCCGTGCATTTGTCCGAGGCGGAAGGCGCCACGGAGGGCGTCGGCGAACTGCTGGCGCCGGGCTGCGTCGGGGTGGACGGCTTACCGGACGGCAACTGCGCCCGCGTGTACTCGGGCGCGGAGCCCCGGCTCGGAGTCGGCTCGAACCGCGTCCACCCCACACCCTCGAAGTACAGCTCGGGCCAGGCATGCGCCTCTTTCAGACCGACCGACATGGTGCCGTCCGATCGCGGGGAGCCCGGAGTGAAGCCCACCGCGACCCGTGCCGGTATGCCCAGCGTCCTGGCCATCGCGGCCATCGAGAACGAGAAGTGGACGCAGAACCCCTTCTTCTGCCTCAGGAAGCGGGTGATCGCGGAGACACCCGTACCCGACTGGACCTCGGTGTCGTAGGTGAAGCCGCCGTCCACGGCGAACCAGTCCTGCAGCTTGACGGCCCGCTCGTAGTCGTTCGTGGCACCCTTCGTCACCTTCTGCGCCGTCTTCCCGACCTCGGCGGGCAGCACATCGGGCACCTTGGTGTACTCGCGCAGCAGCGCCGTCGGCGACGCGGGCGCCTTGGCCAGCTGATCCGGTCTCGGGTTCACCAGAAGGCTGGTGACCGAGTACTGCGCACCTTGGGTGTTCTGACCACGGTCGCCGACCAGGGTCCGCCCGGTGGGCTCGTACCGCCAGCGGCCGTCGATCCGCACCTTCGTCGCCGGGTACGGGAGCGGCAGCCAGCTCTGCTTGTACGATCCGGCGGCCGATATGTTCGTCCTGATCTCGGTGGCGCTGACCGACGGACTCAGCCCGTCCGGCCGGGGCAGCTCGTCCGGTACGTCCTTGACCTTGCGCTCGGAGGACTTCCACGCCGTGCCGTCGAACTGGTCCAGCGCGACGATCCGCAGATACAGGTCCTGCGTGTTCGTCGCGTTGGTGCGGTACCGGATGACCTCGCGGTCCTCGGGCTGGTTGAGGCTGCTCTGCAGCGAGACCAGCGGGTTCACCGCGGAGATGGTGCCGCCGCCCGCGCCTGCTCCGTCCCCGCTGTCAGCGCTGCCCAGCAGCCCGCCGTCCAGCGCCGGCAGCGCCGCCGGGACCACCAGCGCCACGCCCAGCGCGAGCGCGCCGATACGCCGACCGGTACGGACCGGTGCCAGCGGATTGCCGCCCGCCGAGTCGAATCCGACCGCGGTACGCCCCTGTGCCGAAGCGGCGCCGCCGAAGACCCGGCCCCACTGGGAGAGCCGGTCCCGGCCCTCGGCCAGCAGAAGCACCAGATATCCGGTGGCCGCGAGCAGGAACCAGAGCCAGTTCGCGCCGCCGCCGGAGAGCCCCGCGGCCACCGAGTAGAGCGCCAGCAGGGGTAGCCCGGCCGGGGCCGCACTGCGGAACGTCACCGCGAGGGCATCCACCGCGAGGCCGATCACCAGCACGCCGCCGATCACCATCAGCCTGATGCCGTCGGTCGCCGGCGCCGGGATCGCGTACCGCCCGACGTCCTCGGCGCCCGCGTTCAGCAACTGGCCGAACTGCTCGATCGCCTCGGGCCCCGGCAACAGCCCAAGGATCGCCTGGCCCCGGGCGAAGACCACGGTGAGCAGCAGCAGCGTGACGAGCGCCTGTACCGCCACCGTCAGCGGCCTGGCCAGCGGCACCCGCCGGGCGAGCGCGCCCACCCCGCTCTGGATCGCCAGCAGGAACGCCGCCTGCAGCATCCAGGAGGCCGGTTCGACCAGCGGCAGCATCGCGCCAGCCGCCATCAGCGTGGCGGCGAAGGCGCAGAGTGCCAGCCGTCCGCGACCGCTCATGACCAACCCCCAGAGAAACCGTCCGTACTGCCACCGGGAGACGCGATGCGCTGCCGGCCCGCCTGCTGCCACAGCTCGGACAGCGTCATCCCGGGCGACACGGCGAGCGCCGTCCAGCCCGCCTCGCGCAGCTGCGTCAACCGCTCGTCGACCGCCCCGGCGACCGCGCCGCTCGTCACCCAGGTCCCGCTGTCCAGCACGAACGCGACGGCCGCGCCGCTGCGCTGCCGCATCCTGGCCGCGACCGCCGCCTGCTCCTCGTCCAGATCGCCGAAGAAGGCGACCAGCAGCCCTTCGTTCCCGCCGCGCAGGACGTCGTACGAGCGCGAGAGCCCCGCCCCGTCGGAGTGGTCGACGACCGCGAGGGTGTCCATCATCAGACCCGCGGAGTCC
Source organism: Streptomyces sp. NPDC060064 (assembly GCF_042736455.1). NCBI lineage: Bacteria > Bacillati > Actinomycetota > Actinomycetes > Kitasatosporales > Streptomycetaceae > Streptomyces > Streptomyces sp. NPDC060064. The sequence goes on along the minus strand of NZ_JBHWWF010000063.1, from coordinate 21,094 downwards.
GCGGACTCCTGGGTCGATCCGGCGAAGCCGTCGGCGCCCTCACCGGGCACCGAGTTCCCCGTGTCCGTCAACAGCCGGACCGCGAAGCCCCGTTCCAGCATGTGCACCAGCGCGGATGCCGCGCCCGAGACCGCCCACTCGAAGGCGGAGTCGGGACCCGCACCCTGGTAGGCGAGCCGCCGGGTGTCGAGCAGCACCGTGCATCTGGCGCGCTGCGGCTGCTCCTCGCGGCGCACCATCAGCTCGCCGTAGCGCGCGGTGGAGCGCCAGTGCACCCGGCGAAGATCGTCGCCGTAGCGGTAGTTGCGCGGAATGATGTCGTCGTCGCCCGCCAGCGCCAGCGAGCGCTGCCGCCCGTCGCCGTACCCCGAGGCCTCGCCCGCCAGCTTCACCGGAGGCAGCGTCTCGGTGTGCGGAATGACGGTGAGGGTGTCGTACGCGCTGAACGAGCGGGTCAGCTCGCACATCCCGAACGGGTCGCTCAGCCGCAGCTGCAGCGGCCCGAGCGGATAGCGCCCGCGCAGATCCGAGCGCACCCGGTACGACACCTCGCGCCGCCCGCCCGCCTCCACCCGGTCCAGGACGAACCGGGGCCGTGGCCCCAGCACGTAGGGCACATGGTCCTGGAGCATCAGCAGCCCGGTGGGCAGCCGCGAGACATTGTCCATCCGCAGATGCACCCGCGCCTCGGAACCGGCGGGCACCCGCGAGGGCGAAAGACGCCGGCTGCCCGCGACCCGGTAGCGCGTGCGGTACAACACGGCCACACAGACCAGCGGCAGCACGGCGAGCAGCAGTCCGACCCGCAACAGGTCGCCCTGCCCCAGGACGTACGCGCACACCGCTGCCGCCACTCCCGCCGCGAGGAAGGAACGACCGCGCGTGGTCAGCCCGCCCAGGGCCGCCCGCACCCCGCCCGTGTCGTTGCCTTCCGCGGCGGCGGGCGCCCCGGCCGACATCACAACCGCCGGGCGCCGGGCTGCTGGCCGTAGAGCGGCGACTGAACCGGCCGGCCCGGCACATAGGCGCTCTCCGAGCCCCCGGCCGTGGGCACGGGGATGCGCTGCATGATCTCCAGCACGACCTGCTCGGCCGTACGGCGGTTCAACTGCGCCTGCGCGGTGGGCAGCAGCCGGTGCGCCAGCACCTGTACCGCCAGCGACTGGACGTCGTCCGGCAGGGCGTAGTCACGGCCGCTGAGCGCGGCCGTGGCCTTCGCGGCGCGCAGCAGATGCAGGGTGGCGCGCGGCGACGCTCCGAGTCTGAGATCCGGGTGGTTACGGGTGGCCGCCACCAGCTCCACGGCGTACCGCCGCACGGAATCGGCGACATGGACCGTACGCACCGCGTCGATGAGCTTCACGATGTCGTGGGCGTGCGCCACCGGCTGCAGATCGTCCAGCGGCGAGACGCCGCCGTGCACATCCAGCATCTGCAGCTCGGCGTCCGCGCTGGGATAGCCGATCGACACCCGCGCCATGAAGCGGTCGCGCTGCGCCTCCGGCAGCGGGTAGGTGCCCTCCATCTCCACCGGGTTCTGGGTGGCCACCACCATGAAGGGGCTGGGCAGTTCGTACGTGTGTCCGTCGATGGTGACCTGGCGCTCCTCCATCGACTCCAGCAGCGCCGACTGGGTCTTCGGCGAAGCGCGGTTGATCTCGTCGCCGATCACGATCTGGGCGAAGATCGCGCCGGGCTTGAACTCGAAGTCCCGCCGTTGCTGGTCGAAGATCGACACACCGGTGATGTCCGACGGCAGCAGATCCGGTGTGAACTGGATACGCCGCACCGAACAGTCGATGGATCTCGCCAGCGCCTTGGCCAGCATTGTCTTGCCCACGCCCGGCACATCTTCGATGAGCAGATGCCCCTCGGCGAGCAGCACGGTCAGCGAAAGCCGTACGACCTCAGGCTTGCCCTCGATCACACCCTCCACCGACCTGCGGACACGCTCCGCTGTGGTGGTCAGATCTGTGAGGCTCGCTCGATCGTCATAGGTCGTCACCCGGCCCTCCTCGGCCCGTTCTACGGGCCGGTTGCTCTTCGGACGGCCCGGCCCACCCCAAAACACGGACACCTTCTCCGGATGGTTCCGGAAGGGTGCCACACACGCATTCTTGTTGCCGTTACCGCGTCGTGTCACTCGCCTGTGGATAAGTGGGTGGGATATGCCGAGTTTGCTGTGGTTTCTCCGGTGTCCTACTGGTCACACTGCGGGGTCGATCTCCCGCAACAGACCCTCCGTCACATCGAAGACGAAGCCGCGCACGTCGTCGGTGTGCGGCAGGAACGGCGAGGTGCGCACCCGCTGCATCGACTGCCGTACGTCCTGATCGACGTCCCGGAACGCCTCGACCGCCCAGGCCGGCCGCTGCCCGACCTCGTCCTCCAGCTCGTGCCGGAAGTCCTCGGTGATCGTCTCCAGACCACAGTTGGTGTGGTGGATGAGTATGACGCTGCGCGTGCCGAGCGCCCGCTGGCTGATGGTCAGCGACCGGATCACATCGTCCGTGACCACGCCGCCCGCATTGCGGATCGTGTGGCAGTCGCCCAGCTCCAGACCGAGCGCGTCGTGCAGGTCGAGCCGGGCGTCCATGCAGGCGACCACGGCCACTCGCAGCACGGGACGGGCGTCCATCCCGGGGTCCTGGAAGCCGGCGGCGTAGCGCAGGTTCGCCTCGACAAGACGATCGGTGACCGTGCCGCTGGAACGCGCTGCGTCGGCGGAGTGGTGCGCAGAAGTCGACATGAGGACGACGGTAATGCGCACAGGCAGTCGAAGCCTGCTGTGAGAGGGGACAAAGAACAACAATGAGGCTTGTTGTGAGGTAACCCACAGGTGTCATGCGACCGCGTCCGTACGGGTGAAGTGTCCGCGTCCGTGAACCCGTCCTCACCCGCCCGCGCCACGCGCCCGCCGGTTGATTGACCGGAAAGATGTGTGGACTAAAGTGACGCGAAGTTCACGGACACATCCTGCACATCCTGCAAGTTTGACGTTTTCCCCGCGTGTGCGGCGTATGTACGACCCTTCTGAGCGGGCGGGGACCCGGCAGTACGCACGCCCGCGCAGGACCTGAGAGGGCGCATGAGCCAGACCCGACACGTCCCGGTAATGCTCCAGCGGTGCTTGGACCTGTTGGCCCCGGCGCTGGACCGGCCGGGCGCGGTCGTCGTCGACTGCACCCTCGGCCTCGGCGGACACAGCGAGGCCCTGCTCACGCAGTTCCCCGAGGTGCACCTTGTCGCGCTCGACCGCGACAAGGAGGCGCTGCGGCTGTCGGGTGAGCGGCTCGCGCCGTTCGGTGACCGGGCCACCCTGGTGCACGCCGTCTACGACGAGCTCCCCGAGGTCCTTGAGCGTCTGAAGATCCGGAAGGTCGAGGGCATCCTCTTCGATCTCGGCGTCTCCTCCATGCAGCTCGACGAGGCGGACCGCGGATTCGCCTATGCCCAGGACGCCCCCCTCGACATGCGCATGGACCAGACGACCGGGATGAGCGCCGCCGAGGTCCTCAACACCTACCCGCCGGGCGAGCTGGTGCGGATCCTGCGCTCGTACGGCGAGGAGAAGCAGGCCAAGCGGATCGTCTCGGCGGTCGTACGGGAACGGGAGAAGGAGCCCTTCTCGAACAGCGCACGGCTCGTCGAGCTGATCCGCGACGCGCTGCCGCAGGCCGCCAAGCGCACCGGAGGCAACCCCGCCAAACGCACCTTCCAGGCTCTGCGTATCGAGGTCAACGGCGAACTGACCGTTCTGGAGCGCGCCATCCCCGCCGCGGTGCAAGCGCTCGCGGTCGGCGGCCGGATCGCCGTGCTCTCGTACCACTCGCTGGAGGACCGGCTGGTCAAGCAGGTCTTCGCGGCGGGTGCGGCCAACACGGCACCTCCCGGACTGCCCGTCGTACCCGAGCAGTACCAGCCGCGGCTCAAGCTGCTGACCCGCGGCGCGGAGCTCCCGACGGAGGCAGAGGTCGCCGAGAACCGCCGCGCGGCACCCGCGCGGTTCAGGGGAGCGCAGCGCATCCGGGAGGACGTGTGAGCTCAGCGGCCAAGCAGCTGAAGGGGCGGGCCGCGCGGCTCGCGCGGCTGATGCCGTCGGGGCCGAGCACCGCCGCCCGTACCCCCTTCGTCCTGCTGGTCGTGCTCCTCCTCAGCGGCGGGCTGATCACGCTGCTCCTGCTGAACTCCGCCCTCAACGAGGGCTCGTTCAAGCTGAGCGAGCTCAAGAGGCAGACCACCGAGCTCACCGACGAGGAGCAGGCGCTGCAGCGGGACGTGGACAACCACTCCGCCCCGGACGCGCTCGAGCGGCGGGCCCGCGAGCTCGGCATGGTGCCCGGCGGCAGTCCCGCCTTCCTGAACCCCGACGGCACGGTCCGCGGGGTGCCCCGAGAGGCCTCGGGGCAGCCCCGACCGGACCCGACTCCGATGGAGATCCAGGAACCGGCGCCGCCGCCCCCGGCCCCTCCAGCGCCGTCCGTCTCCGTCTCCGCCTCCCGCTCGGACCAGGCTCCCGCCACGCAGCCCTCCGCGTCGGCCCCGCCGGCCAGGCAGGCGCAGCAGTCCGCGCCCGCGCCCGCCGCGCCCGTGCCCCCCGAACCGGCCGCCAAGCCCGCGCTCGCCACGCCAGCGCCCGTCGCGCCCCCCAAACCGGCCGCCAAGCCCGCGCCCGCCAACGCGGCCAAGCCGTCGCAGGAACCCGCGAAGCCGCCCCCGACGACCCCCGGCAGGTGACGCAGTGCCCCTCAAGGAACCACCGCGCCGCCGAGTCCCGGGCCCCGCCCGGCGGCCGTCCGTACGTCCTGCGGCCCGCCGGCGGCAGCGCCCGGCGCCCCGCCCGATCCGGCTCGGCAGCCCCCGCCCCCGGCTGCGGCTGGTCAGCCTCGGCCTGACGCTCGTCATGCTGGCCTTCGTCGTCCGGCTGCTCCAGGTGCAGGCCGTCGACGCCGGCGCGTACGCCGCCAAGGCGGAGAAGAATCGCTACCTCAGCCATAAGCTCACCGCGGAGCGCGGCGAGATCACCGACCGGGCCGGCATCGCCCTGGCCACCAGCGTCGACGCGTACGACATCACCGCCGACCCGAAGCTGTTCACGCCCGAGGAGAGCAACGCTCCCAACGCTCCGGAACAGGCGGCCGCACTGCTCGCCCCGATCCTCGGCAAGGACGTCGCCGAGCTGGCGAAGAAGCTCAGGACGCCCAAATCCCGGTACACCGTGCTGGCCCGCCGCCAGACCCCCCAGGTCTGGAACCAGATCAAGGACCTCAAGGGCGTCTTCGCCGAGAAGGCCAGGGCCGACAAGTCCAAGGGAGGCCCCGGTGCCAATGTGCTGAGCGGCGTCTTCCAGGAGCCGAGCAGCAAACGCGTCTACCCGAACGGCGATCTCGCCGCCGGGATACTGGGCTACGTCACCGGTGACGGCAAGGGAGGCGGCGGCGTCGAGTCGATGCTCGAGAAGGTCCTCGCCGGCCAGGACGGACAGATCACCTACGCCCAGTCCGGCGGCCGGCGGGTGCCCACCGCGGGCTCCCGCGAGGTCCCCGCGGTCCCCGGCTCCGACATCGAGCTGACCATCGACCGCGACATCCAGTGGGCCGCCCAGCAGGCCATCGCCGACCAGGTGAAGAAGTCCAGGGCCGACCGCGGCTACGTGATAGTGCAGAACACCCAGACCGGCGAGGTCCTCGCCATGGCCAACGCGCCGGGCTTCGACCCCAACGATCTCACCCAGGCCAATTCGGCGGCCATGGGCAACGCCGCGCTCCAGGACGCCTACGAACCCGGCTCCACCGCCAAGGTGATGTCGATGGCCGCCGTCCTCGAGGAGAAGGCCGCCACGCCCGGCACCCATGTCGTCGTCCCCAACCGGCTGCACCGCGGCGACCGGCTCTTCAAGGACGACATCGACCACCCCACCTGGAACCTCACGCTCAACGGCGTACTGGCCAAGTCCAGCAACATCGGAACGATCCTGGCTACCGGCCAGCTCGGCAAGACCCAGCCCGCAGCGAATCAGGTGCTCTACACCTATCTGCGGAAATTCGGCCTGGGCAGCCCGAGCGGGATCGGCTACCCGGGCGAGACGCCCGGCATCCTCGCCAAGCCGCAGAAGTGGTCCACCTCGCAGCAGTACACGATCCCTTTCGGCCAGGGCCTCTCGCTCAACGCCATGCAGGCGGCCTCCGTCTATTCGACGATCGCCAACGGCGGCGTACGCGTCGAGCCCACCCTGATCCGCGGCACCAAGGGGCCCGACGGGCGCTTCACCCCGGCCACCGCCCCCAAGAAGACCCGGGTGGTCAGCGAGCAGACCGCCAGGACGCTGGCCACCATGCTGGAATCGGTCGTCGGTGACGAGGAAGGCACCGGCACCAAGGGCCGTATCCCCGGCTACCGCGTCGCGGGCAAGACCGGAACGGCCAACCGTGTCGACCCGGAACTGGGCCGCTACAAGGGCTACACCGCCTCCTTCGCCGGCTTCGCGCCCGCCGACAAACCGCGGATCACCGTCTACTGCGCCATCCAGAACCCCACCAAGGGCAGCTACTTCGGCGGCCAGATCTGCGGGCCGATCTACCGGAAGGTCATGGAGTTCGCCCTCAAGACCCTCCAGGTCGCACCGACCGGCAGCGATCCCGCCCGGCTGCCCGTCACCTTCCAACCCGGCGAGTGACCCGGAGGAACAACCAGTGACAACCATCACCTCCGATTCCGGGAACCATCCGGAGAACCGCGCCGCAGCAGCCACCTCACTTCGCCCCGGGCCGGGTGCGCCCGGTACGCTCACCGCCGTGTCACACGCTGATCAGTACCGAACCACCGAGCCGGACGCCCCCGCGAAACACCCGGGAGCGCCCCGACCGGACCGGCCCCGCCCGACACCCCTGGGGGAGCTGGCCGCCCGGCTGGGTGTGAAGAGCCCTGGCGCCGTTGAGGTCACCGGCATCACCCACGACTCCCGGGCGGTACGCCCCGGTGACGTGTACGCCGCCCTGCCCGGCGCCCGCCTCCACGGCGCCGACTTCGTGGCGCAGGCCGCGGACCTCGGGGCGGCCGCGATCCTCACCGACCCGACCGGCGCCGAGCGCGCCGCCGAGACCGGCCTGCCGGTCCTGGTCACCGAGAACCCGCGCGGCCGCATGGGCGAACTCGCCGCCGAGATCTACGGCCGTCCCGGCGAGGACCTGCTCCAGATCGGCATCACCGGCACCTCCGGCAAGACCACCACGGCGTACCTCGTCGAGGGCGGGCTGAAGGCGGCGGGCCGCTCCACCGGCCTGATCGGCACGGTCGAGATGCGGATCGGCGAGGAGCGCATCAAGTCCGAGCGCACCACCCCCGAAGCCACCGACCTCCAGGCTCTGTTCGCCGTCATGCGCGAGCGCGGCGTCGATTCGGTCGCCATGGAGGTCTCCAGCCACGCCCTCGTGCTCGGCCGGGTCGACGGCTGCGTCTTCGACGTCGCAGTCTTCAACAACCTCAGCCCGGAGCACATGGAATTCCACTCCGACATGGAGGACTACTTCCAGGCGAAGGCGCAGCTCTTCACGCCGAAGCGGAGCAGGCTCTCAGTCGTCAACTTCGATGACGAGTACGGCCGCAGGCTGCTCAAGGAGGCGTCCGTCCCGGTCACCACCTTCTCCGCCGAGGGCCACCCGGACGCCGACTGGCGGGCCGAGAGCGTTGAAATCAGCGCCGTCGGATCGACTTTCACCGCGGTCGGCCCCAAGGGCGAGCGCGTACGCGCCGAGGCCCCGCTGCCCGGACCGTTCAACGTCGCCAACACCCTGGCGGCGGTCGTCACCCTCGCCGTCGCCGGCCTCGACCCGCAGACCGCCGCCGACGGCATCGCCGCCGTCCCCGGCGTACCGGGCCGCCTCGAGCGCGTCGACGTGGGCCAGCCGTACCTCGCCGTCGTCGACTACGCCCACAAGACGGACGCCGTCGAATCGGTCCTGCGGTCCCTGCGCAAGGTCACCGAGGGCAAGGTGCACATCGTGCTCGGCTGCGGCGGCGACCGCGACCAGACCAAGCGCGGCCCGATGGGCGCCGCCGCCGCACGCCTCGCCGACACCGCCGTACTGACCTCCGACAACCCCCGGTCCGAGGACCCGCTCGCGATCCTCGCCGCCATGCTCGCGGGCGCCGCCGAGGTGCCGATCCACGAGCGCGGCGACGTCCTGGTCGAGGCCGACCGCGCCGCGGCCATCGCCGCGGCCGTGGCCCGCGCGCAGCCCGGTGACACCGTGCTGATCGCCGGCAAGGGCCATGAACAGGGTCAGGACATCGCCGGAGTGGTCCGCCCCTTCGACGACCGTCAGGTACTTCGCGCAGCCATCCAGAACAGTCAGGGGTGACCCAGTGATCGCCCTTCCTCTCGCCGAGATCGCCGAAATCGTCGGCGGGCAGTCGTACGACATACCGGATCCGGCCGTACGGATCAGCGGTCCCGTCGTGATCGACTCCCGCGCGGTTCAGCCCGGCAGTCTCTTCGCCGCCTTCGCCGGCGAACATGTCGACGGCCACGACTACGCACGGAGCGCCGTGGCGGCTGGTGCGGTGGCCGTGCTGGCCACCCGCCCCGTCGGGGTACCCGCGATCGTCGTGCCGGACGTCACCGCCGCGCTCGGTGCCCTCGCGCGCACCGTCGTCGAACGCCTCGGCACCATCACGGTCGCGCTCACCGGCTCGGCCGGCAAGACCAGTACCAAGGACCTGATCGCCCAACTCCTGGAGCGCAAAGGCCCCACGGTCTACCCGGCAGGCAATCTGAACAACGAGATCGGCCTGCCCCTGACCGCGTTGCGGGCCGGCGAGGACACCGAGCACCTCGTCCTCGAAATGGGCGCCCGCTACATCGGCGACATCCGCTACCTCACCGGCCTGGTCCCGCCGAAGGTCGGTCTCGTACTGAACGTCGGCACCGCCCACATCGGAGAGTTCGGCGGCCGCGAGCAGATCGCCGAGGCCAAGGGGGAGATCGTCGAGTGCCTGCCCCCGGCGGCAGCGGGCGGCATCGCCGTACTCAATGCCGACGACCCTCTCGTACGCGCCATGTCCTCCCGTACCAAGGCCCGCGTGGTCCTGTTCGGAGAGGCCCAGGACGCCGACGTACGTGCCGAAAATGTCCGGCTCACAGCGAACGGACAGCCCGCTTTCAGGCTCCACACACCCTCCGGGTGCAGCGACGTGACCATGCGGCTGTACGGTGAGCACCACGTGTCGAACGCGCTCGCCGCGGCCGCCGTCGCCCATGAGCTGGGCATGTCCGTCGACGAGATCGCCCGCGCGCTCTCCGAGGCGGGCTCCCTCTCCCGCTGGCGCATGGAGGTCACCGAGCGTCCGGACGGCGTGACGATCGTCAATGACGCCTACAACGCGAACCCCGAGTCCATGAGAGCGGCGCTGCGTGCGCTGGCGGCCATGGGCCAGGGGCGGCGGACCTGGGCGGTGCTCGGCCATATGGCCGAGCTCGGCGACGAAGCGCTCGCCGAGCACGACGCTGTCGGACGGCTCGCCGTCCGACTCAACGTCAGCAAGCTCGTCGCAGTCGGGGGCAGGGAAGCGTCCTGGCTGCAACTGGGCGCATATAACGAGGGTTCGTGGGGTGAGGAGTCGGTGCACGTGTCCGACGCGCAGGCGGCGGTCGACCTGTTGCGCAGTGAGCTGCGTCCGGGAGACGTCGTGCTGGTGAAGGCTTCCAGGTCGGTCGGGCTCGAGCGGGTCGCCCAGGCACTGCTCGAGAACACCACCGAGGGTGAGGTCGCCGGCCGATGAGGCAGATCCTCTTCGCGGGAGCCATCGGGCTCTTCCTGACCCTGGTCGGTACCCCGCTGCTGATCAAACTCCTGGCCCGCAAGGGATACGGGCAGTTCATCCGGGACGACGGCCCGCGCAGCCACGGCAGCAAGAAGGGCACGCCCACCATGGGCGGTATCTCCTTCATCCTGGCCACGCTCATCGCGTACGCCCTCGCCAAGGTGATCACCGGCGAGGACCCGACGTTCTCGGGTGTGCTGGTGCTCTTCCTGATGGCGGGCATGGGCCTGGTCGGCTTCCTGGACGACTACATCAAGATCGTCAAGCAGCGCTCACTCGGTCTGCGGGCCAAGGCGAAGATGGCCGGACAGCTGATCGTCGGCATCGCCTTCGCCGTGCTGTCACTGCAGTTCGCCGACAGCCGCCACCAGACCCCCGCCTCCACCAAGCTGTCCTTCATCACGGACTTCGGCTGGTCGATCGGCCCGGTGATCTTCGTCGTCTGGGCGCTGTTCATGATTCTCGCGATGTCCAACGGCGTGAACCTGACGGACGGTCTGGACGGCCTGGCCACCGGCGCGTCGGTGATGGTCTTCGGCGCTTACACCTTCATCGGGCTCTGGCAGTTCCAGGAGTCCTGCGCCAACGCGGTGACGCTGACCAACCCCAACGCCTGCTTCGAAGTACGGGACCCGCTCGATCTCGCGGTCGTCGCCTCCGCCCTGATGGGCTCCTGCTTCGGCTTCCTGTGGTGGAACACCTCGCCCGCCAAGATCTTCATGGGTGACACGGGGTCGCTCGCACTCGGCGGCGCGCTCGCGGGTCTGGCGATCTGCTCCCGTACGGAGCTCCTGCTGGCCCTTCTCGGCGGACTGTTCGTCCTGATCACCATGTCCGTGGTCATCCAGGTCGGTTCCTTCAAGATGACCGGCAAGCGCGTCTTCCGGATGGCTCCGCTCCAGCACCACTTCGAACTCAAGGGGTGGTCCGAGGTCCTTGTCGTGGTCCGCTTCTGGATTATCCAGGGCATGTGCGTGATCGTGGGTCTTGGGCTCTTCTACGCGGGCTGGGCGGCCGACAAGTGAGTGCGCAGGACTGGCAGGGCAAGCGGGTCACGGTCGCGGGACTCGGTGTCTCCGGGATCCCGGCCGCCCGCGTGCTGCACGGCCTCGGCGCCGTCGTCACGGTCGTCAACGACGGCGACGACGAGCGCTCCCGTACGCAGGCCGCCGAGCTGGAGGCGGAGGGAATCACCGTGCGCCTCGGCGACGGCGCGACGCTGCCCGCCGGCACCGAACTCATCGTCACCGCGCCCGGCTGGAAGCCGGACAAGCCGCTCTTCCTGGCCGCCGCCGAGGCGGGCATCGAGGTCTGGGGCGACGTCGAACTGGCCTGGCGGCTGCGCGGGCGGGACGGCAGAAAAGCAGCGCCGTGGCTCACGGTCACCGGCACCAACGGCAAGACCACGACGGTACGGATGCTGGCCTCGATCCTTCAGGCCGCGGGCCTGCGCACGGCGGCCGTCGGCAACATCGGCGTCTCGCTGCTGGACGCGGTCCTCGGCGACGAGACGTACGACGTACTCGCCGTCGAGCTCTCCAGCTACCAGCTGCACTGGGCGCCCTCGCTGCGCGCCCACTCCGCGGCCGTGCTCAACCTGGCGCCGGACCACCTCGACTGGCACGGCTCCATGGAGGCGTACGCCGCCGACAAGGGCCGTATCTACGCAGGCAACACGGTCGCCTGTGTCTACAACGCCGCCGACAAGGCCACCGAGGACCTGGTGCGCGAGGCCGACGTGGAGGAGGGCTGCCGGGCCATCGGCTTCACCCTCGGTACGCCGGGGCCCTCCCAACTCGGAGTCGTCGAGGGCCTCCTGGTCGACCGCGCCTTCGTCGACAACCGGCAGAAGCAGGCCCAGGAGCTCGCCGAGGTCGCGGATGTCAATCCGCCGGCCCCGCACAACATCGCCAACGCCCTCGCGGCTGCCGCGCTGGCCCGCGCCTTCGGCGTCGCGCCCGCCGCCGTACGCGACGGACTGCGCAACTTCCGCCCCGACCCCCACCGCATCGAGCTTGTCGCCGACGTCGCCGGCGTCTCGTACATCGACGACTCCAAGGCCACCAACACGCATGCCGCGGAGGCGTCTCTGGCCGCCTATGACCCGATCGTGTGGATCGCGGGCGGTCTGGCCAAGGGGGCGAGCTTCGACGAACTCGTCGAGAAGTCGGCAAAGCGACTGCGCGCTGTCGTTCTGATCGGCGCGGACCGAGCCCTCATCCGTGAAGCCCTCGCGCGACACGCCCCCGAGGTCCCGGTCGTCGACCTCGACCGGACAGACACTGGGGCGATGTCGGCGGTGGTCCAGGAAGCAGCACGACTCGCCCGGCCGGGGGACACGGTTCTGCTGGCCCCGGCCTGCGCCTCGATGGACATGTTCGCCAACTACAACAAGCGAGGCGAGGCGTTCGCGGACGCGGTCCGCGCACTCGCCGCCGAGCGCGCCTGAGCCCGACCCCTGCGCCGTGCCGTCCACCGGGGCCGGCCCGGGCCCGCGGCAGCCGCGCCAGGCACGACTGGAGGGGACAGCGACCATGCCGGCCGATGACACCGCCGCCGCGCGGAGCGCGGCCCGCCCGAAGCAGCGCACGGCTGAAATTCAGCCCCGCCGGCGTTTCAGGCTCGGAGTCCGGGGCGGAGCCCCGATCGGGCTCGGGCCTGCCTTGCTGCCCGCGGCCGTCCCCGCGGGCCCGGCGCCGGCCCATGCCGGACTCGCGCTGCGCAGCCGAGCCGCCGGGGGCGCCGTCCGCCGTCCGCCCGTCGGCCGTGGCGGAGGCCGCGGGCCCGGCGCGTCGCGCCCGCCGCGGAGCAGGCGGCCACGGCGGCTGTACGACCAGGCGCGCCGGGCCTGGGACCGGCCGCTGACGGCGTACTACCTGGTCCTCGGCAGCAGTCTCCTGATCACCGTGCTCGGTCTGGTCATGGTCTACTCCGCCTCGATGATCAAGGCGCTCGAGCTCTCGCTCCCGGCCTCGTACTTCTTCCGCAAGCAGTTCATCGCCGCCGTACTCGGCACCTGTCTGCTGCTGGTCGCCTCACGGATGCCGGTCAAGCTCCACCGGGCACTGTCCTACCCGCTCCTGATGGGCACCGTCTTTCTGATGGCGCTCGTCCAGATCCCCGGGATAGGGCATGCGGTCAACGGCAACCAGAACTGGATCTATCTGGGCGGCCCGTTCCAGCTCCAGCCCAGTGAGTTCGGCAAGCTGGCGCTGATCCTCTGGGGCGCCGATCTGCTCGCCCGCAAGCAGGACAAGCGGCTGCTTACCCAGTGGAAGCACATGCTGGTGCCGCTCGTCCCGGTCGCCTTCCTGCTGCTCGGCCTGATCATGCTCGGCGGCGACATGGGTACGGCGATCATCCTCACGGCGATCCTCTTCGGTCTGCTGTGGCTGGCCGGAGCCCCGACCCGGCTCTTCGCGGGTGTGCTGGGCATCGCCGGATTCGTCGGCTTCGTGCTGATCAAGACCAACGAGAACCGCATGTCACGGCTCTCCTGCATCGGCGCCATCGACCTCGGCCCCCAAGGCGAGTGCTGGCAGGCCGTGCACGGCATCTATGCTCTAGCCTCCGGCGGATGGTTCGGTTCCGGCCTCGGTGCAAGTGTGGAAAAATGGGGTCAACTCCCCGAACCGCACACCGATTTCATCTTCGCCATCGCCGGGGAGGAACTGGGCCTGGCGGGGACGCTGTCAGTGCTCGCCCTCTTCGCGGCTCTAGGCTATGCGGGTATCCGCGTGGCCGGACGCACGGAGGACCCCTTCGTGAGGTACGCAGCGGGAGGTGTGACCACCTGGATCACGGCCCAGGCCGTGGTCAATATCGGTGCGGTGCTCGGTCTGCTGCCGATCGCCGGTGTCCCGCTCCCGCTGTTCTCCTACGGAGGGTCGGCCCTGCTGCCGACCATGTTCGCAGTAGGGCTGCTGATCGCCTTCGCGCGAGAGGATCCCGCCGCGAAGGCGGCCCTGGCCATGCGGCGGCCCGGGGTGAGATGGAAGACGATGAGACGGCGCGTCAAGAAGCGTCCGTCCGGAGAGCGGTGAATTTCGGTGCATGTCGTACTCGCCGGTGGGGGGACCGCCGGCCACATCGAGCCGGCGCTCGCCCTCGCGGACGCCCTGCGCAGGCAGGACCCGACCGTGGGAATCACGGCCCTGGGCACGGAGAAGGGGCTCGAGACCAGGCTCGTACCCGAGCGGGGTTACGAGCTGGCGCTCATCCCCGCCGTTCCGCTGCCGCGCAAGCCCACCCCTGAGCTGATCACCGTCCCCGGACGGCTGCGCGGCACCATCAAGGCCGCCGAGCAGATCCTGGAGCGTACGAAGGCGGACTGCGTCGTCGGCTTCGGCGGCTATGTCGCGCTGCCCGGCTATCTGGCCGCCAAGCGGCTCGGTGTGCCGATCGTCGTGCACGAGGCCAACGCCCGTCCGGGCCTGGCCAACAAGATCGGTTCGCGGTACGCGGCCGGGGTCGCCGTTGCCACGCCGGACAGCAAGCTGCGCAACTCCCGCTACATCGGCATCCCGCTGCGCCACACCATCGCCACCCTCGACCGCGCCCGGGTGCGCCCCGAGGCACGTGCCGCCTTCGGTCTCGACCCCAACCTGCCGACGCTGCTGGTCTCCGGCGGCTCGCAGGGTGCCCGCCGCCTCAACGAGGTGATCCAGCAGATCGCTCCGGTGCTGCAGCGCTCCGGTATCCAGATCCTGCACGCGGTCGGTCCGAAGAACGAACTGCCGCATGTGGACAACATGCCCGGTATGCCGCCCTACATCCCGGTACCGTACGTGGACCGGATGGATCTCGCGTACGCAGCGGCCGACATGATGCTCTGCCGCGCGGGCGCGATGACCGTCGCCGAACTCTCCGCCGTCGGGCTGCCCGCCGCATACGTACCGCTGCCGATCGGCAACGGCGAACAGCGGCTGAACGCTCAACCGGTGGTGAAGGCCGGCGGCGGACTGCTGGTCGACGACGCCGAACTGACCCCCGAGTGGGTCCAGGGCAACGTCCTTCCGGTGCTCGCCGATCCGCACCGGCTGTACGAGATGTCCCGTGCGGCCGCCGAGTTCGGCCGCAGGGATGCCGACGACCTGCTCGTCGGCATGGTGTACGAGGCGATCGCTGCACACCGCAGGGCGTGAGAAGGGCAGGGGAGCGTGGCCGGACCGACCACCGCTGAACGCGGGGCAGGCAAGTCCCCCGGCGGGTACGCGGGGTCGGCCCGCCCGCGCGGCCAGGGCTCTCCTGGCCGCCGGCTGCGCATCCCCGGCCGCCGTTTCCTGCTGGTCGTCGCTGCCTCGGTGCTGGTCGCCGCGGCCGGAATCTGGGTGCTCTACGGCTCCGACTGGCTGCGCGTGGAGAGCGTGACGACCACCGGAACCGAGGTTCTGACGCCGGAGGAGGTGCTGGCCGCGGCGGCGGTTCCGGTCGGAGCGCCACTGATTTCCGTCGATACGGACGCCATTGAGACCCGGCTGCGGCATAAGCTGCCCCGTATCGACTCGGTTGATGTCGTCCGGTCATGGCCCGACGGGATCGGTCTGAATGTGGCCGAGCGAAAGCCAGTCCTGCTTATCGAAAAGGGCGCAAAGTTCATCGAAGTGGACGCGAAGGGCGTCCGGTTCGCCACGGTGGACAAGGCTCCCAAGGCTGTTCCGCGACTGGAATTGACCGTGGAACAGTCCCCGAGTCTGCGGCGCTTCGGCATGGACCGGCTCCTTGCGGAGGCGGTACGGGTCAGGGGTGAACTCCCCGGTGAAGTCGCGGCGGACACCAGAGTTGTGACAGTGCGCTCATACGACTACATCTCCCTGGAGTTGAGCCGGGACCGTACGGTGGTCTGGGGCAGCGCCGAGGAGGGGGAGGCCAAGGCGCGCGCACTCACCGCACTGATGAAAGCCGCGCCGAAGGCCCGGTACTTCGATGTGAGTGCTCCCACCGCCCCTGCCACGGCGGGGAGTTGACGCACATTTGCGCTGGCCAGCACCCTGGTTGGTCATCGCTATGGGTGATCACATAGGGTGAAAAGAAAAACGGGAGGTTCGGCGTGTTCGTTGAACGTGCGCCACTTGTCGACTTAGTGTCCTGTTCGGAGAGTCCAAGAAGCAGACACACTGGTAACCCTAAACTTCAGCGTTAGGGTTTGGGTCGGCGTTCGGACCGTCCCATCGGCATCCGTCGTCGCGCCGCGACAATCGCGAAGCGACGACACGTAACTCGAGGCGAGAGGCCTTCGACGTGGCAGCACCGCAGAACTACCTCGCAGTCATCAAGGTCATCGGTGTCGGCGGCGGTGGTGTCAATGCCATCAACCGAATGATCGAGGTCGGTCTCAAGGGCGTCGAGTTCATCGCCATCAACACTGATGCGCAAGCACTGTTGATGAGCGACGCCGACGTCAAGCTCGACGTCGGCCGCGAACTCACCCGAGGCCTCGGCGCCGGAGCGAATCCGGCAGTCGGTCGTAAGGCGGCAGAGGATCACCGCGAGGAGATCGAGGAGGTCCTCAAGGGGGCCGACATGGTCTTCGTCACCGCCGGCGAAGGCGGCGGCACCGGCACCGGCGGCGCACCCGTCGTCGCCAATATTGCGCGCACGCTCGGCGCCCTGACGATCGGTGTGGTCACCCGGCCGTTCACCTTCGAGGGCCGCCGTCGCGCCAACCAGGCGGAGGACGGAATCGCCGAACTCCGCGAAGAGGTCGACACCCTCATCGTCATCCCCAACGACCGGCTGCTGTCCATCTCGGACCGACAGGTCAGCGTGCTGGACGCGTTCAAGTCCGCGGACCAGGTACTGCTCTCCGGTGTCCAGGGGATCACCGACCTGATCACCACGCCCGGTCTGATCAACCTCGACTTCGCCGACGTCAAGTCCGTGATGTCCGAGGCCGGATCCGCGCTCATGGGCATCGGCTCGGCCCGCGGCGACGACCGCGCGGTGGCCGCGGCCGAGATGGCGATCTCCTCGCCACTGCTCGAGGCGTCCATCGACGGCGCCCGAGGTGTGCTGCTCTCCATTTCCGGTGGCTCGGACCTCGGTCTCTTCGAGATCAACGAGGCCGCCCAGCTGGTGAGCGAAGCCGCGCACCCCGAGGCCAACATCATCTTCGGCGCGGTCATCGATGACGCTCTCGGCGACGAGGTACGGGTCACGGTCATCGCGGCCGGCTTCGACGGCGGACAGCCGCCGACCCGCAGGGACAGGGACAACGTCCTCGGTGCCGGTGCGGGCAAGCGCGAGGAGCCGGCGGCCTCGTCCCGTGGCACGGAGACCCAGCGTGCGGCCGGCGGACTCGGCACCGTACCGGCGCGCGAAGAGCCCCTGGCTCCGGCCGAGCCCGCTCCCGTGGCGAACGACCTGAACTCCGGGCCCGCGCAGGTTCCGCCGGCCCGCCCGTACCAGGACAGCCAGGCCGAAGAGCTGGACGTTCCGGACTTCTTGAAGTGACAGTGCGGCACGACGCGATACACGCGAGCGGCGCGCACTTCGCCTTCACCGAGAGGTGGGGCGGGGTGAGCGCCGTTCCGTACGACGAGCTCAACCTCGGCGGCGCGGTCGGCGACGACCCCGCGGCCGTACTGACCAACCGCAAGATCGCGGCGAAGTCGTTCGATCTCGACCCGGACCGGGTCGTCTGGATGAACCAGGTGCACGGCAGGGACGTCGCCGAGGTGGACGGGCCATGGGCCGCCGGGCCGACTCCGCCGGTGGACGGTCTGGTCACCGCGCGGCGCGGGCTCGCCCTCGCCGTACTGACCGCCGACTGCACCCCCGTACTGCTGGCCGACCCGGTCGCGGGTGTCGTGGCCGCCGCGCACGCGGGCCGTCCCGGGATGGTCGCGGGCATCGTGCCCGCCGCCGTCGAGGCGATGAAGACGCTGGGCGCGGAGCCGGCCCGCATCATCGCCCGTACCGGACCCGCCGTCTGCGGACGCTGCTACGAAGTTCCCGAGCAGATGCGGGCCGAAGTGGCCGCGGTCGAGCCGGCCGCCTGGTCCGAGACCAGCTGGGGCACCCCGGCCGTCGATGTCACCGCCGGAGTCCATGCCCAGCTCGAAGCGCTCGGCGTGGGGGACCGGCAGGCTTCGCCGGTCTGCACAATGGAATCGGGTGACCACTACTCGTACCGTCGCGACCGCACCACCGGGCGGCTCGCCGGATACGTCTGGCTGGACGGACAGGGATGACGGACAGGGATGACGGACAGGAATGACGGACGGCAATGACGGACCGTAAGAGCGAACTCGCCAGGGGGCTGGCGATGGTGGAGGAACGTATCGCCTCAGCCTGCGCGGCCGCCGGCCGTAAGCGGGAGGAGGTGACCCTCATCGTGGTCACCAAGACCTACCCCGCGAGCGATGTGCGGCTCCTGCATGAACTCGGCGTGCGCCATGTCGCCGAGAACCGTGACCAGGAGGCGGCCCCCAAGGCTGCGGCCTGCTCGGATCTGGACCTCATCTGGCACTTCGTCGGACAGTTGCAGACAAATAAGGTCCGTTCTGTGGCGGGATATGCCGATGTGGTGCAGTCCGTCGACCGTCTCAAGCTCGTCTCGTCGCTCTCTGCCGCTGCTGTACGAGCGGAGCGTGAGATCGGCTGTCTGATCCAGATCGCGCTCGACGCGGAATCGGGCGAGCGCGGGGAGCGGGGCGGCGTCGCGCCCGACGGAATCGAGGAGTTGGCCGCCGCGGTGGCCGAATCACCAGGGCTGCGGCTCGACGGACTGATGACCGTCGCGCCGCTCGCCGGACCGTACGCGGGACGGCAACAGGCGGCGTTCGAGCGGCTGGTGGAATTCTCATCCAGCCTGCGCGCCGGGCATCCGGCTGCGAACATGGTGTCAGCAGGGATGAGTGCGGACCTTGAAGAAGCCGTGGCAGCCGGAGCGACACATGTACGCGTCGGCACTGCGGTACTCGGAGTCCGACCCCGGCTCGGGTAGCGTCGCTAAGCAAGTCGGACCACAGCAGAAAATATGGTCATTCCCGCCACACAGCGGGCGGGCCGAGTGGATCGCGGGCACTTGGTCACGATGCCGATCCGATCCACCACAGAGCGGAGGACTCAGAGAATGGCCGGCGCGATGCGCAAGATGGCGGTCTACCTCGGCCTCGTGGAGGACGATGGCTACGACGGCCGGGGTTTCGATCCCGACGACGATTTCGAACCCGAGCCGGAGCCCGAGCGGGATCACCGGCGGCACCAGCCCCCGCACCAGGTGGAGCGGGAAGAGCCGGTGAGGATGGTGCAGCCCCCCGCGCAGCGCGAGCCGGTTCCGCTTCCCGCTGAAAGCGGACGTCCGGCACGAATCGCCCCCGTGGCATCCATCACACCTGAACGTCCGAGTCTGGAGAAGAACTCACCGGTGATCATGCCCAAGGTTGTGTCCGAGCGGGAGCCCTACCGCATCACCACGCTGCACCCGCGGACCTACAACGAGGCCCGTACCATCGGGGAACACTTCCGCGAGGGCACCCCGGTGATCATGAACCTCACGGAGATGGACGACACAGACGCGAAGCGACTTGTCGACTTTGCCGCGGGACTGGTATTCGGTTTGCATGGCAGCATTGAGCGGGTGACGCAGAAGGTGTTCCTGTTGTCGCCTGCTAACGTCGATGTCACGGCGGAGGACAAGGCCCGCATCGCAGAGGGCGGGTTCTTCAACCAGAGCTGAGAGACACGACACCGGAACGACCCGGCCGCAGGGCCGGATTATTGAGAGCCAGGGGAGAGGGAAGCGCGGGATGGGCGTCGCACTACAGGTGGTCTACATCGCGCTGATGTGCTTCCTCATTGTGCTTATTTTCCGGCTGGTCATGGACTACGTCTTCCAGTTCGCCCGCTCATGGCAACCCGGCAAGGCGATGGTGGTCGTTCTGGAGGCCACCTACACTGTCACCGATCCACCGCTCAAGCTCTTGCGGCGGTTCATTCCGCCGCTGCGTCTCGGGGGCGTGGCACTCGACCTGTCCTTCTTCGTTCTGATGATCATCGTCTACATCCTGATCAGCATCGTGAACAACTTTGCGAGCAGCGTGTGAACGATACGGTCTTGCCGACTGCCGACGACTACGTAGAGGTGAAGAAGAGATGCCGCTGAGCCCCGAGGACGTGCGGAACAAGCAGTTCACGACCGTCCGCCTCCGAGAAGGCTATGACGAGGACGAGGTTGATGCCTTCCTCGACGAGGTCGAGTCCGAGCTGACCCGCCTGCTCCGTGAGAACGAGGACCTGCGCGCCAAGCTGGCCGCAGCGACCCGTGCGGCGGCGCAGAACCAGCAGCAGCAGGGCATGCGCAAGCCGCCGGAGCCGCAGGACGGCCGTGGACCGGGTGCGCCGGTGCCCGCCGCCATATCCGGACCGCCGGTCCAGCAGCAGCCCCCGCAGATGGGTCCGCCCCAGCTGCCCGGTGGTGCCCCGCAGCTGCCCGCCGGCCCCAGCCACGGTGGCCCGCAGGGTCCTGGCGGCCCGATGGGCCCCGGCCCGATGCAGGGCGGTCCCATGGGTGGCCCGATGGGCGGCCCGATGGGCGGTCACGGCCCGCAGATGCCGCAGCAGGGCCCCGGCGGCGACAGCGCCGCGCGCGTGCTCTCGCTCGCGCAGCAGACCGCCGACCAGGCGATCGCGGAGGCCCGTTCCGAGGCCAACAAGATCGTCGGCGAGGCGCGCAGCCGCGCCGAGGGTCTGGAGCGCGACGCCCGTGCCAAGGCCGATGCGCTGGAGCGGGACGCTCAGGAGAAGCACCGCGTCGCGATGGGCTCGCTGGAGTCCGCGCGTGCCACGCTGGAGCGCAAGGTCGAGGACCTGCGAGGCTTCGAGCGCGAGTACCGGACCCGGCTGAAGTCCTACCTGGAGAGCCAGCTGCGTCAGCTGGAGACCCAGGCGGACGACTCGCTGGCCCCGCCGCGGACTCCCGCGACCGCGTCGCTGCCGCCGTCCCCGTCGATGGCTCCGGCCGGTGCGGGTGCGATGGGTCACACCATGGGCGGCAACCCGTCGATGGGTCAGTCCATGGGACAGCCGATGGGTGGCAACCCGTCCATGGGCGGTGGCCCGTCCTACGGCGGCCAGCAGCAGATGTCGCCGGCGATGACCCAGCCGATGGCACCGGTGCGGCCGCAGGCGCCGCAGCCGATGCAGCAGGCGCCGTCGCCGATGCGCGGGTTCCTGATCGACGAGGACGACAACTGACGGCGGGTCGCGCGTATAGCGCGTAGCCGTCGGCAGGCTGAAGGGCCGGGCCCGGGACATGACGTCCCGGGCC
>NZ_JBHWWF010000062.1:0-25424 GCF_042736455.1 Streptomyces sp. NPDC060064 | reverse complement strand
CAGGGGGGACCCTGTGGGAGAGTAGGACGCCGCCGAACAATCATTGTGGGAAAGCCCCGCACCTTTATGGTGCGGGGCTTTTCTGCGTTCAGGACAGCGGTCCCACCCCCTGTGTACGAGCAGGCCCGTGGCTGAGGGTAGGGTCAGGGGGCATCGTTGGCACATTCCGCACAGGAGGCCCCCGGGTGGAGGTCCAGGAGACCCGCGTTCAGACGGACCGGGTACTCACCATCCCCAACATCCTCAGCATGGCGCGTCTTCTTGGCGTGCCTCTCTTCCTGTGGCTGATTCTTCGCCCCGAGTTCGGGGGCCCCAAGAGTGATGGCTGGGCATTGCTGGTGCTGATGCTCAGTGGCGTCAGCGACTATCTCGACGGCAAGCTTGCCCGCAGATGGAACCAGATCAGCACCCTCGGTCGGATTCTGGATCCGGCCGCTGACCGTCTCTACATCCTCTCCACCCTCGTCGGGCTGACCTGGCGGGAGATCCTGCCCATCTGGCTCACCGCGGCCCTGGTGGCGCGGGAACTGATGCTGCTCGTGATGGTGGGTATCCTCCGCCGGCACGGCTATCCGCCTCCCCAGGTGAACTTCCTGGGCAAAGCAGCTACCTTCAACCTGATGTACGCCTTCCCGTTGCTGCTCCTCAGCGACGACAAGGGGTGGCTTGCGTCACTGGCTGCTATTTTCGGATGGGCGTTCGCGGGATGGGGTACAACTCTGTATTGGTGGGCAGGGATCCTGTATGTGGTCCAGGTCCGCCGCCTCGTCAAGGCGGATGCAGTGGCCGATTGACCTCGTCGATGCGATGCCGTGCAGTGTTGCCGGCCGCGCATGACGCCAGAAGCGCCAATTTGGACGGGTGAAGTCGGCTAGACCGTCGTCTCTTCAAGGAGGACGCTTCCGACATGAAGGCCGTCGTGATGGCCGGTGGCGAAGGAACTCGACTTCGCCCAATGACCTCGAGTATGCCCAAGCCGCTCCTGCCAGTGGTCAATCGGCCGATCATGGAGCATGTGCTGCGGTTGCTCAAGCGGCATGGGCTCAATGAGACCGTCGTGACCGTGCAGTTTCTCGCCTCACTCGTCAAGAACTATTTCGGCGACGGCGAAGAACTCGGGATGGAGCTCACCTATGCCAATGAGGAGAAGCCACTCGGCACTGCGGGGAGCGTGAAGAACGCCGAGGAGGCGCTGAAGGACGATACGTTCCTCGTCATCTCCGGTGATGCGCTGACCGACTTCGACCTCACCGATCTGATTTCCTTCCACAAGGAGAAGGGCGGACTGGTCACGGTATGTCTGACCCGGGTGCCGAACCCCCTGGAATTCGGTATCACCATCGTGGACGAAGGGGGAAAGGTCGAGCGCTTTCTGGAGAAGCCGACCTGGGGACAGGTTTTCTCGGACACCGTCAATACGGGCATCTACGTCATGGAGCCCGAGGTATTCGACTACGTCGAGGCCGATGTTTCCGTGGACTGGTCCGGCGATGTGTTCCCACAGCTCATGAAGGAAGGCAAGCCGATCTACGGCTATATCGCCGAGGGCTACTGGGAGGACGTGGGCACACACGAAAGCTATGTGAAGGCACAGGCCGATGTCCTCGAGGGCAAGGTCGATGTGGAGATCGACGGGTTCGAGATCTCGCCGGGTGTCTGGGTCGCGGAAGGCGCGGAAGTGCACCCGGACGCCGTGCTGCGCGGTCCGCTGTACATCGGTGACTACGCCAAGGTCGAAGCCGAAGCGGAGATCCGCGAGCACACGGTGGTCGGGTCCAACGTGGTCGTCAAGAGTGGCGCCTTTCTCCATAGGGCCGTGATCCACGACAACGTGTACATCGGGGAGCACTGCAACCTTCGGGGCTGCGTGATCGGCAAGAACACCGACATCATGCGTGCCGCGCGCATCGAGGACGGTGCCGTGATCGGTGATGAGTGCCTCGTGGGCGAAGAATCGATCATCCAGGGCAATGTGCGGGTCTACCCGTTCAAGACCATCGAGGCGGGCGCGTTCGTCAACACCTCGGTCATCTGGGAGTCGCGAGGTCAGGCGCATCTCTTCGGGGCTCGTGGCGTCACCGGAATCCTCAATGTGGAAATCACCCCCGAGCTGGCGGTGCGGCTGGCAGGTGCCTACGCCACCACCCTCAAGAAGGGGGCGACCGTCACCACGGCGCGTGACCACTCCCGAGGTGCCCGCGCGCTGAAGCGGGCCGTGATCTCGGCGCTGCAGACCAGCGCCATCGACGTACGAGATCTGGAGAACGTGCCACTGCCGGTCGCGCGTCAGCAGACCGCGCGCGGCAGCGCCGGCGGCATCATGATCCGTACCTCGCCGGGTGTGCCTGACTCCGTGGACATCATGTTCATCGACGAGCGCGGGGCGGACCTCTCACAGGCCGGGCAGCGGAAGCTGGACCGGGTGTACGCGCGCCAGGAGTACCGGCGTGCGTTCCCGGGCGAGATCGGGGATCTGCACTTCCCGTCCAGCGTCTTCGACTCGTACACCGGCTCACTGCTGCGCAATGTCGACACCTCGGGCATCGCCGAATCGGGGCTCAAGGTCGTCATTGACGCGTCCAACGGCAGCGCCGGACTTGTGCTGCCCAACCTGCTCGGACGGCTCGGCGTGGACGCCCTGACGATCAACCCCGGGCTCGACGAGTCCCGGCCCACCGAAACGGGGGACACCCGCCGGTCCGGGTTGGTACGCCTGGGCGAGATCGTGGCCTCCGCACGGGCAGCCTTCGGGGTGCGCTTCGACCCCGTCGGCGAGCGTCTGTCCCTCGTTGACGAACGCGGAAAGATCGTCGAGGACGATCGGGCGCTGCTGGTGCTGCTCGACCTGGTCGCGGCCGAACGGCGCAGCGGGCGGGTGGCTCTGCCGGTGACGACCACCAGGATCGCCGAGCAGGTGGCGGCCTACCACGGCACACAGGTGGAGTGGACGACCACATCGCCCGACGATCTGACGCGTGTGTGCCGGGAAGAGACCACCATCTTCGGCGGAGACGGCCGCGGTGGCTTCATCGTTCCGGAGTTCAGCAGTGTCTTCGACGGCTTCGCGGCCTTCGTACGGCTGGTCGGCCTGGTGGCTCGTACACAGCTCACGCTGAGCCAGATCGATGCCCGGATTCCGCGGGCGCATGTACTGCGGCGCGATCTGGCGACGCCGTGGGCGGTCAAGGGGCTGGTGATGCGACGCGTCGTCGAGGCGGCCGGCGACCGGGACGTCGATACGACCGACGGGGTGCGGGTCGTCGAGCCCGATGGCCGCTGGGTCATGGTCCTTCCCGACCCCGCGGAGGCCGTCACTCATTTGTGGGCCGAGGGCCCGGACGACGCCTCGGCGCAGGCGCTGCTCGACGAGTGGGCCACTGTCGTGGACAGCGCGGGTCTCTAACGTGGGGCTGGTGTGTCGGAAGTTGTCTGTGGACGGCTTCCGGCACACCGGTGGGGCCATTCGGCGGTAGCAGCTGCGACGTGCGACGATGTGCGGCATGTCGCAGCAGCCCCCCGTTCGGAGCACCGGCTCTCCACCTCCGCGTCCCGATGCGTCCATGTCGCTGCTGACCAACGTGATGGAGCACAGCCTCGACGACGGATACGCGGAGGCGACGGCCCGCCGGGCGGAGGAAGGCGGCGGACTGCCCCGTACGCTGCGTGCGAAGCTCGGTCTCGCCGCCGGCCTCGTACTGGCGGCCGTGGTCGTCACCGTCGGAGCCGCGCAGGCGCGGATATCTGCACCGGTCGTGGCGAAGGAACGCGAGGAGCTCATCAGCCGTATCGATGCGGAGACCACCACGGCGGACGAGCTCGAGCACAGTGTCGACAAGCTCCGTGACCAGGTGGGGGACCGGCAGCGGAAGGCGCTCAAGACCGGGGGCGGGGGCCAGGGGGAACTTGTCGCGCTGCTCTCCGGTGCCACTGAGGTCGAGGGGCCGGGCGTGAAGCTCGTCGTCGACGATGCGAAGGACACCCAGCAGGGCGGCGACGGACCGCGGGAGAGCAGCGGTTTCAATGACACGGGACGGGTACGGGACCGCGATATGCAGCGGATCGTCAACGGCCTGTGGGAGTCCGGTGCGGAAGCCGTCGCCATCAACGGGCAGCGGCTGACGGCCCTGTCTGCGATCCGTGCGGCGGGCGACGCCATACTGGTCGACAACAAACCGCTGGTGCCGCCGTACACGGTGCTTGCGGTGGGGGACGGGAAGAAGCTGAGCACCGCCTTCCAGGACAGTGCCGACGGACAGTATCTGCACGCGTTGCAGGAGAACTTCGGTATCCGCACGAGCATTTCCAACGAGGAAAAGCTGCGTCTGCCGGCGGCGCCGAGCTTGATCGTACGTACAGCAGAGCCGAAGACCGCCGACGCCGGGAAGGGCAACGGGCCGGGCACGGCTGACACAGGGAAGGGCACATCGTGATCGCCGTACTGGGCCTCGTCGTGGGAGTCGTGGTCGGACTGTTGGTCCGACCCGAGGTACCGGCGGTGGTCGAGCCCTATCTGCCGATCGCTGTCGTCGCGGCTCTCGACGCGGTATTCGGTGGCCTGCGGGCCATGCTCGACGGCATCTTCGTCGACAAGGTCTTCGTCGTCTCCTTCCTGTCGAACGTGGTGGTGGCCGCGCTGATCGTGTTCCTGGGCGACAAGTTGGGCGTCGGTGCCCAGCTGTCCACGGGTGTGGTGGTGGTGCTCGGTATCCGGATCTTCTCCAACGCTGCCGCGATCCGCCGGCATGTCTTCCGGGCGTGAGGCCGATGAACAGCGAAGAGAACCCGAAGGGCGAGGAGCCGCAGGCGGAGGCACCGCCTGCCGAGGAGCCCGAGCAGCTGACCGGCCGGCAGCGGCTCGTTGCGGTGTTGTGGCCGCCCCGGGTCACGCGCGCTCAACTCATTGTCGCTTTGCTGCTGTTCGTCCTCGGCCTTGGGCTCGCCATCCAGGTCCGTTCGAACAGCGACAACAGCGCGCTGCGTGGCGCCCGCCAGGAGGACCTGGTGCGCATCCTCGACGAGCTCGACAACCGCACCCAGCGGCTCGAGGACGAGAAGCAGCGCCTGGAGGACCAGCGCACCGAGCTGGAGACCAGCTCGGACCAGGCCGAAGAGGCGCGCAAGCAGACGCTGCAGAAGGAACAGCAGCTGGGCATTCTGGCCGGCACGGTCGCGGCGCAGGGACCGGGCATCACACTGACCATCGAGGACCCGTCCGGCACCGTCGAGTCGGACATGCTGCTCGACACGATCCAGGAGCTGCGCGCCGCGGGTGCGGAAGCGATCCAGGTCAACAACATCAGGGTCGTCGCGGACACACACTTCACCGGCACCGGCGGCCATATCGAGGTGGACGGCAAGCCGATCACCGCGCCGTACACCTTCAAGGTCATCGGCAAGCCGCAGGATCTTGAGCCCGCCCTGAACATCCCGGGCGGTGTGGTGCAGACGCTGGAGAAGGAGCAGGCCACGGCCACGGTGACGCGGTCGGAGAAGATCGTTGTGGATGCCGTGCGGCCCGCGAAGCGGCCTCACTACGCTCGGTCGTCATCGCGGTGAGGCGGCGGCGCATGAGGTCCGGTGGACAAGGGCATGAGGGTTCGGGGGGTCGGCACACAACAAGCGTGGCGCGTGGTGGAAACTGTCTGGTGGTTACGGACGTTGTGAGGATGTCCGGGTCGGCAGGTGTGATCATTCAGGGTTCGTCCTGCCCCACGGGCGGGTCTATTTGGGTCAAGGGGAATCGCCCGTGAAGTTGTTTGGGAAGTTGTTCGGCAAGAGCGCACGCGAGGACGGCGGCAACGCCCGGCACCGCGCGCCGCGCCATGGCCAGAGTGAGGAGCAGGGTGCGGAGCGGCCGCTCTTCCGGGATGAGGTCGCCGGTCCGGGCGGTGACATTTCGGGCGGTCAGGGCGCGTCATCTGTTGACCCTGCCGGTCCCGGCCGCATAGGTTTCGGGGAACCATCAACCTCAAGTACGGGTGGAGGGTTTGCCTCCGACCCGTATGCGACCAATCCCCACGCGGGGCAGCCGCGGCAGGAGGATCCGTCCATGTCGGCCTTGGTTTGTACGAGGTGTGGGCACCGCAATGCCGAGGCCAGTCGGTTCTGCTCCAACTGCGGTGCGCCGCTGCGGGGCGGAGCGCCGGCGGAGCGCGCCTCGGAGACGACCTCGACGATCTCCATTTCCGGCATCGAGGCCTACGACGCCGAGGTGACGGGGCAGACCGCCGTTCCTTCGCTCTCGCCCGAGGCCCAGGCGGCCGTCGACGCGCTGCCGCTCGGCTCGGCGCTCCTCGTGGTGCGCCGCGGTCCGAACTCCGGCAGCCGCTTCCTGCTGGACGGTGAGCTGACCACGGCCGGCCGCCACCCGCAGAGCGACATCTTCCTCGACGACGTGACTGTCTCGCGGCGTCATGTGGAGTTCCGCAGGGGTCCTGACGGCCGCTTCAGCGTCGGCGACGTCGGCAGTCTGAACGGGACGTACGTCAACCGAGAGCGGATCGACTCGGTCCTGCTGTCGAACGGCGACGAGGTCCAGATCGGCAAGTACCGGCTGGTCTTCTACGCAAGCCAGCGGGGCGTGTGACCCTTCCCCGGACTCCGTCCGGGGGGACCCCCAGGAAGGTACATGCTGCGAACACCGACGGGCGGTGCCGGTCACGGCACCGCCACCGCGGGCAACCGGCTGATGAGTATCGGTACGGTGCTCAGTCAGCTGCGCGACGAGTTTCCCGAAGTCACGATCTCCAAGATCCGCTTTCTGGAGGCCGAAGGGCTGGTCGAGCCGCGGCGGACGCCGTCCGGGTATCGCAAGTTCAGCCCGGAGGACGTGGAGCGGCTGGCGCAGGTGCTGCGGATGCAGCGGGACCACTATCTTCCGCTGAAGGTCATCCGGGAGCATCTGGACGCCCTGGGGCGCGGTGAGCAGGTGCAGCTGCCCGCGCAGGGCGAGCAGCGGGAACTGCTCGACGGCGCCTGGGGTTCCGATTCCGATTCGGGGCGTCCGACCGCTGCCCGGGTGGGTCGGGCTGAACTTCTCGCCTCCGCCGAGGTGAGCGAGGAGGAGGTGGCCGAGTGGGAGTCGTACGGCCTTCTCGCGCCGGACGAGGACGGCGCCTATGACGCCGAGTCGGTGACCGTGGCCAGGCTTGTCGCGGATCTGGGGAGATTCGGACTCGAGCCGCGGCATCTGCGTGCCATGAAAGCCGCTGCCGAGCGTGAGGCCGGGCTCGTCGAACAGGTGGTGGCACCTTTGCGGCGGCACCGTAATCCGCAGACCAGGGCCCATGCCGAGGCGACCACGAAGGAGCTTGCGGCCCTCTCCGTACGGCTCCATGCGGCCCTGGTGCAGACGGCACTCGGAGTACGGCTTCACTGATCATGGGGGAGCCCGACTACCCAAACCGGTCGGGCACGTCCTAGGGTTGCTGTGTGAACGAGCTCGACGTTGTGGGTGTCCGGGTTGAAATGCCCTCGAACCAACCGATCGTGCTCCTGCGTGAAGTGGGAGGCGACCGGTACCTCCCCATTTGGATCGGTCCCGGGGAGGCGACCGCCATTGCCTTTGCCCAGCAGGGCATGGCTCCCGCCAGGCCGCTGACCCATGACCTCTTCAAGGATGTGCTGGAGGCGGTGGGCCAGGAGCTCACCGAGGTCCGCATCACTGACCTGCGTGAAGGGGTCTTCTACGCGGAGCTGGTCTTCGCCAGCGGAGTCGAGGTGAGCGCCAGGCCGTCCGACGCCATAGCGCTGGCCCTGCGCACCGGTACGCCGATCTACGGCAGTGACGGGGTGCTCGACGACGCGGGAATCGCCATCCCGGACGAGCAGGAGGACGAGGTGGAGAAGTTCCGCGAGTTCCTCGATCAGATCTCGCCGGAGGACTTCGGGACCAACAGTCAGTGACCGCTGATCCGGGCTCCGTTGGCAGATTCGAGTAGCCTTTCCCCGAATGGGGGCACGGGAAACCACTCTCAGGGTGATTATCACTCGGCGTGCCGAGTGTGGCGATCGTTGACGCACCCCTGGCGACTGCCTACCGTCGAGATGGCAGGTCAAGGACGGAGGTCGGCGTGAGAAGCAGCGGCGACGGTACGGCGGCGGGCGGGCCGTATCCGCTTCACGACAGTGCGGCCGACCTCTCTGCGGAGACGATCGGCTACCGCGGGCCTACCGCGTGTGCGGCGGCAGGCATCACCTATCGGCAGCTCGACTACTGGGCGCGTACCGGCCTGGTCGAGCCCAGTGTGCGTTCGGCATACGGCTCCGGAACCCAGCGGCTCTACAGCTTCCGCGATGTGGTCGTCCTCAAGATCGTCAAGCGTTTCCTGGACACCGGCGTCGCGCTGCAGAACATTCGTGCCGCGGTGCAGCATCTGAGAGCCCGCGGCTTCACGGATCTCGAACGTATGACGCTCATGAGCGACGGCGCGACGGTCTACGAATGCTCCTCGCCCGACGAGGTGGTCGATCTGCTCCAGGGCGGCCAGGGGATCTTCGGGATCGCCGTGGGCGTGGTGTGGCGGGACGTCGAGGCCGCGCTCTCGCAGCTGCATGGCGAGCGGGTCGACACCGGCGAGACCCTGGTCGGGAACAATCCCGCCGATGAGCTGGCCAGACGCAGGCGCGACCGGGCCGTCTGAACACCCGGTTGTCAGTGGCGTAGGGCAGCATCGGAGATGTGAGAACCGCGCCGACGATTCTGCATCTGGACATGGATGCCTTCTTCGCCGCCGCCGAACAGGCGGCGAAGCCGAGTCTGCGTGGGAAGCCCGTGGTGGTCGGCGGGCTTGGGCCGCGCGGAGTCGTCGCCACCGCCTCGTACGAGGCCAGACGCTTCGGTGTGCACTCGGCGATGCCGATGGCGCAGGCCAGGCGGCTGGCGCCGAATGCCGCGTATCTCGTGCCGCGCTTCTCCCTCTACCGGGCCATCAGCGAACAGGTGATGGAGCTGCTGGGCAGGCTCTCGCCGCTGGTGGAGCCGCTGAGCCTGGACGAAGCCTTTGTGGACCTGGAGGCGGGCGGCTCGGCCGACGACTCGGAGTCGGCCAGGAGGACCGGTGAGCGGCTGCGCGCCGATATCCGAGCGGTCACAGGGCTCACCGGTTCGGTCGGGCTGGCGGGCTCCAAGATGCTCGCCAAAATCGCCTCCGAGCAGGCAAAACCCGACGGTCTGGTGCTCATGGAGCCCGGCATGGAGCGCGAGCTGCTCGGGCCGATGTCCGTGCGGACGCTGCCCGGGGTGGGGCCGGCGACCGGGGAGCATCTGCGGCGGGCCGGAATGACGACCGTGGCCGATCTGGCGGAGGCGGGCGAGGACGAGCTCGTACGGCTGCTGGGCAAGGCGCACGGAGCCTCACTGTTCCGGATGGCCGTGGGGCACGACGACAGGCCGGTGGTGGCCGAGCGGGATGCGAAGTCGGTATCGGTGGAGGACACCTTCGACGTGGATCTGCACGACCGCGTGCGGGTGCGGATCGAGGTGGAGCGGCTCGCCGAGCGGTGTGTGCAGCGGCTGCGGTCGTCCGGGCACTCGGGGCGGACCATCGTGCTGAAGGTGCGGCGGTACGACTTTTCAACGCTGACGCGCTCGGAGACGCTGCGCGGACCGACGGACGACCCCGCGGTGGTGCGGGAGGCCGCCGGGCGGCTGCTGGAGGCCGTGGACACCACGGGCGGGGTGCGGCTGCTGGGGGTGGGCGTCACCGGGCTCGCGGACTACACGCAGGAGGATCTGTTCGCCCAGGCTGCCGCCGGTGAGCGGGCCGAGGCCGCGGATGCGGACGGCGATCCGGAGTCGCACAAGGCCGACGAGGCGGCCGGCGCAGCGGGTGCGGAGTCGGAGGCGCCCGCCGAGCGGCGCTGGCTGGCCGGGCAGGACGTACGGCATGCCGAGTACGGGGCGGGGTGGGTGCAGGGCAGCGGGGTGGGGCGGGTCACGGTGCGGTTCGAGGAGCCGGGGTCGCGGCGGCCGGGGCGGGTGCGCACGTTCATGGTGGACGACCCGGATCTGGGGCCGGGCGATCCGCTGCCGCTGGTGGCGCTGCCACCGGCAGCGGACGCCGCCGGTCAGTCCTCCCGGCCCGCCAGTCGGCCGAAGTCCCGGTCGGGGCGGGAGCCGGGGCCGCGGCGGGAGCCGGACTCCCCGTCGGACGGGGCGGACGGGGCGGACGGGTCCGAGGGGTCTGAGGGGTCGGAGGAGGCAGCGGGCGTCTCGGGAGGCTCGGAGAGTTCGAGTCCGTAGTGGTGGTAGAGCTGGAGCTCCTGCTCGGGAGAGAGATGGCGGCCCACGCCGAAGTCGGGGGCATCCTTGATCAGCGCGCGTTCGTACGGGACGTGCAGGGTGTCGTCGACGACCTTGCTGGGCTCGAGCGGGACGAAGGCGTCCCGGCTGAAGAGGCCCGTGCGCACAGCCGCCCACTCGGGCGCCCCTGTCGCATCGTCCAGATACACCTCGTCCACAGTCCCGATCTTGGTGCCACTGCGGTCGAACGCCTTGCGGCCGATCAGGCTGCGCGGATCGATATCGGTCTGCACGGTCCCTCCAATAGGTCGCAACTGCTGTTTAAATACTACAAAAGTGCACATTGGTGGTATCGGCCACTCGAGCGATCGGCGAGGGGGCGCGCTGGTACGCTGGCAAACGGCTGCTGACCCCGTGCGGGAGAGTCCTCCGGTGAAAGTACCGGTGGCGCCGAAGGAGCAAATCCTCCCCGGAATCTCTCAGGCCCCTGTACCGCACGGACGAGGTCACTCTGGAAAGCAGGGCGGGCGTCGGACGGCATCCGCTCTCACCGACGGTGAAAGTCGGCGTGCCTTGTGCGCGCCGGTGAAGCTCTCAGGTTGAGATGACAGAGGGGGAGGCCGTCCGGGCATCCGCGCCGTGGTGCCCCTCGTAGGTCGTGTCTGACCAGGAGGCCTCCTTAATGACCGCCAACCGCATTCCGCTCTCCCAGTTGGAGCGAGGCACCCCCTTCGAGCAGCGCCACATCGGGCCCGATGTCGAGGCCCAGGCCAAGATGCTCGCGCAGGTGGGATACGGCTCGCTCGACGAGCTGACCGCTGCCGCGGTGCCCGATGTGATCAAGAGCGCCGAGGCGCTGAACCTCCCGGGCGCTCGCACCGAAGCCGAGGTTCTCGCCGAGCTGCGCACCCTCGCCGACCGCAATCAGGTGCTGGCGCCGATGATCGGCCTCGGGTACTACGGCACCTTCACGCCGCCGGTCATCCTGCGCAATGTCATGGAGAACCCGGCCTGGTACACCGCGTACACGCCGTACCAGCCGGAGATCTCGCAGGGCCGGCTCGAGGCTCTGCTGAACTTCCAGACGATGGTGGCCGATCTGACCGGCCTGCCCACCTCCGGCGCTTCGCTGCTCGACGAGGGCACCGCCGCCGCCGAGGCCATGTCGCTCGCCCGCCGGGTCGGCAAGGTCAAGGACGGCGTCTTCCTGGTCGACGCAGACGCCCTGCCGCAGACCCTCGCGGTGATCCAGACCCGCGCCGAGCCGACCGGCGTCGAGATCGTCACCGCGGATCTGAGCGAGGGCATTCCGGCCGAGATCGCCGAGCGCGGCGTCTTCGGCGTGCTGCTGCAGTACCCGGGCGCCTCCGGTGCCGTTCGGGACATCAAGCCCGTCGTCGAGCAGGCGCACGAGCTCGGTGCGATCGTCACCGTCGCCGCCGATCTGCTGGCGCTGACCCTGCTCACCTCGCCCGGCGAGCTGGGCGCCGACATCGCCGTCGGCACCACTCAGCGCTTCGGAGTCCCGATGGGCTTCGGCGGTCCGCACGCCGGCTACATGGCCGTACGCGACAAGTTCGCCCGCAGCCTGCCGGGCCGACTCGTCGGCGTCTCCGTGGACGCGGACGGCAACAAGGCCTACCGGCTCGCGCTGCAGACCCGTGAGCAGCACATCCGCCGGGAGAAGGCCACCAGCAACATCTGCACCGCCCAGGTGCTGCTCGCCGTCATGGCGGGGATGTACGCGGTCTACCACGGTCCGGAGGGCCTGCGGTCGATCGCACAGCGCACCCACCGCTATGCGGCGCTGCTCGAGGCGGGGCTGCGGGACGGCGGTGTGGAGGTCGTGCACGGTTCCTACTTCGACACGGTGACCGTCCGGGTGCCGGGCAAGGCCGCCGAGGTCGTCGCCGCCGCACGCGAGGGCGGGGTCAACCTCCACCTCGTCGACGGTGACCAGGTCTCCATCTCCTGCGACGAAACCACCGGACGTGCACAGCTGTCCGCCGTCTGGTCCGCCTTCGGCGTCGATGGCGACATCGAGGCGCTCGACGAGACCACTGCGGAAACGTTGCCCCAGGCTCTGCTGCGGACCGACGACTACCTCACGCACCCCGTCTTCCACCAGCACCGTTCCGAGACCGCCATGCTGCGCTACCTGCGCAGGCTCGCCGACCGTGACTACGCGCTGGACCGCGGCATGATCCCGCTCGGCTCCTGCACCATGAAGCTGAACGCGACCACCGAGATGGAGCCGGTGACCTGGCCGGAGTTCGCGCAGATGCACCCCTTCGCGCCGGTCGAGCAGGCCGCCGGGTACCTCACGCTGATCCGCGAGCTGGAGGAGCGCCTCGCCGAGGTCACCGGGTACGACGCGGTGTCCATCCAGCCCAACGCCGGTTCGCAGGGCGAGCTCGCGGGCCTGCTCGCCGTACGCGCGTACCACCGCGCCAACGGCGACAGCCAGCGCACCATCTGCCTCATCCCGTCCTCCGCGCACGGCACCAACGCCGCCAGCGCCGTGATGGCGGGCATGAAGGTCGTCGTGGTGAAGACCGCCGACGACGGCGAGGTGGACATCGAGGACCTCCGCGCCAAGATCGAGCAGTACCGCGACGAGCTGTCCGTGCTGATGATCACCTACCCGTCCACACACGGTGTGTTCGAGGAGCACGTCGCCGACATCTGCGCGCAGGTGCACGACGCCGGCGGCCAGGTGTACGTCGACGGCGCCAACCTCAACGCGCTGGTGGGCCTCGCCAAGCCGGGCAAGTTCGGCGGCGACGTCTCGCACCTCAATCTGCACAAGACCTTCTGCATCCCGCACGGCGGCGGCGGTCCGGGCGTCGGCCCGGTCGGTGTACGGGCGCACCTCGCCCCGTACCTCCCGAACCACCCGCTCCAGCCGACCGCGGGACCGGAGACGGGCGTAGGACCGATCTCGGCCGCCCCGTGGGGCTCGGCAGGGATCCTGCCGATCTCCTGGGCGTACGTACGTCTGATGGGTGGCGAGGGCCTCAAGCGCGCGACGCAGGTCGCCGTGCTCGCGGCCAACTACATCGCCAAGCGACTGGAGCCGCACTACCCGGTGCTCTACACGGGCCCGGCCGGACTGGTCGCGCACGAGTGCATCGTGGACCTGCGGCCGCTGTCGAAGGCCACCGGCGTCAGCGTCGACGACATCGCCAAGCGCCTGATCGACTACGGCTTCCACGCGCCGACGATGTCCTTCCCGGTGGCCGGCACGCTGATGATCGAGCCCACCGAGAGCGAGGACCTGAACGAGATCGACCGCTTCTGCGACACGATGATCGCGATCCGCGGCGAGATCGAGAAGGTCGCCTCGGGCGAGTGGCCCGCGGAGGACAACCCGCTGCGCAACGCCCCGCACACGGCGGCCGCGCTCGGCGGGGAGTGGGAGCACGCCTACAGCCGGGACGAGGCCGTCTTCCCGGCCGGGGTGAGCGCCGCGGACAAGTACTGGCCGCCGGTGCGCAGGATCGACGGTGCGTTCGGCGACCGTAACCTCGTCTGCTCCTGCCCGCCGCTGGACGAGTACGACAACTGACGCGCGGAGCACATGCGTCGGGGCCGGTACGGAGAGAAGTCTCCGGCCGGCCCCCTTGTCGTACCGACGGCGCCTCAGGCGGCCGTCATCACCTGCCCGGTCTCCCGCGCCCGGTGCGGAGCGATGATCTGCCCGTCCGGCAGCAGCTCACCGGTGTCCTCGAAGAGCAGGACGCCGTTGCACAGCAGGCTCCAGCCCTGTTCCGGGTGGTGCGCCACGAGACGGGCTGCTTCCCGGTCGGCTGAGTCGGATGTAGGGCAGAGTGGCTGGTGCTGGCACATGGGTGGGTTCTCTCGCTGCGTTGTAGTGAGTGTCCTGCGGCTTGATGAGGTGTTCATGGCCGCCCCCCGTATCTGTCGGTCCGCTCCCAGTGTTGCCCCACGGGCGTCATTCCGCAGGGATTTCGCGGCAGCTCTTCTTACTGGTTAATGACGTATCACCCGGGCGGACGGTTCAGCTCAACTCCATTGTCCTTTCGGGTGGTTCGAGGGGGCCGGTATGGGCTAGTCCGGATGGGGCAGGAGTGCGCCCCGCGACCGGGTGGTCACGGGGCGCGACGTGCGGTTTTTCAGGCGGGTGAGCCGAGCAGCGGGGCAGGGGCAAGCCGCAGCGTCATCACCGGCAGCAGGTCGGCGACGCGGTGCGGACGGTGCGCCGCGATGCCGGGTGGCGCGGGGGCCAGCGGCACCAGTACGTCCGTGGGCAGGGGTGTGCCGGATGAGGCGTCGGCGTCCGTGTCCCCGTGCAGCCAGAGCGTGAGCATGTAGAGCTCGGGAATGGAGAGCAGGCGCGGCTGGAAGGGAGTGTGCATCGACTCGGCCTGGCGCAGCGCCCGTTCGGTGGAGCTGAGGTAGGGGCCTTCGAAGAAGTGCGAGAAGGTCCAGCCGTCGGCGGTGAGCATCGTCTCCGCCGCGGCCACGGCTCGTTCGCCGCTGCGGATCAGGAAGCGCCAGCCGGCGAGGCGGGTGGAGGGGGCACCGCCGCTCGGCACGATCTGGTCCAGTACGTGGACGGGTAGCGGCAGTTCGGGGCTCAGCGGGCCCTGGGCGGACCTGAGAGCTGGTGTGCGAGCCTCGCGGACGGCTGTGGGAGAACCGAGTGCCATGAGGACGGTGCGCAGGGCAGGCGCGGGAGCCGGGGGGACATGCAGCGGCATGGTGGGTCGCCTCTCACTTCGGAGACACGTTGGAGCGTGGGCAGGTGCGGACGGCACTGTCAGCGTGCGGGGCCAGAGGGGGGCCGGAAAGGCCACCGGGCGCCAACTCTCTACCTCGTTTGCAGAGTTTATACGACACGTGTTCTCACAGTGTTTCTGCTAGCGGTCCCACGTATTTCCGGCAAGGCGGTATCAGGTCCTTCTCCGGCGGCCTTTCTGTCGACATTTCGGGAAGACAGGGCTGCGGCCTGGGATTCTACCTGCGGCGCGGACGGCTGAAACCAGTCGGTGTTTTTTACGAGGCATCGGGCAGTGGTAACTGCGTACTGCACCATGCCTAAGGAATGTGCCACTGGAGTCTCTGACCACACTACCGGTCGCGCGCTGCGCGTGGGGCGTTATGGATCAGTCCGTCTGGGCATTATCGTCCGAGACGCGAGCGGTCGATGCTGCGTGGTGCCCACTCGAGGAAGGACGCTTCGATGGGGGAGAAGGTCGTGGCAGGCGGATCCGACCTGTCCGATCGGCAAAGGTACCGGAGGAAGTTGCAGCAGTGCCTCGCGGGACTGGGCCGACTGCTGGCCGAGAAGAGGTTCGACCGGCCAAAAAATCTCATGGGGCTGGAGATCGAGCTGAATCTCGCAGGTGCCGACGGGCTGCCGCGGATGATGAATAAGGAAGTGCTGGAGCGTATCGCGAGCCATGATTTCCAGACCGAGCTCGGCATGTTCAACCTGGAAGTAAATATCGTTCCGCACCGGCTGGGCGGGCGCGTACTCGATCAACTTGCCGAGGAGCTGCGCACAGGCCTCGGTTATGCCCACCGCAAAGCGAACGAGGTCGGCGCGGGGATCGTGATGATCGGAATTCTTCCGACGCTCGCCCAGCACGACCTGGTCTCCGCGAACCTCTCGGACGTCGACCGGTACAAGCTGCTCAACGAGCAGATCGTCGCCGCGCGGGGCGAGGACTTCGCGCTCGACATCGAGGGCGTGGAGCGGCTGAGCTGCACCTCGACGTCGATCGTTCCCGAAGCCGCCTGCACCTCCGTGCAGTTGCACCTCCAGGTGACGCCCGGACGCTTCGCAGATGTGTGGAACGCCGCGCAGGCGGTGGCCGCCGTACAGATCGCGGTCGGCGCCAACTCGCCCTTCCTGTTCGGCAAGGAGCTGTGGCGCGAATCGCGGCCACCGCTGTTCCAGCAGGCCACCGACACCCGCCCGCCCGAGCTCCAGGCACAGGGCGTACGGCCGCGGACCTGGTTCGGCGAGCGGTGGGTGGACTCGGCGTACGACCTCTTCGCGGAGAACCTGCGCTACTTTCCGGCCCTGCTGCCGATCTGCGACGACGAGGACCCGCTGCGGGTGCTCGACGACGGCGGTGTGCCCGGACTGCAGGAGCTCGTCCTGCACAACGGCACGGTCTACCGCTGGAACCGGCCGGTGTACGGAGTCGCCGACGGCGTACCGCATCTGCGGGTGGAGAACCGCGTGCTGCCCGCCGGCCCCACGGTCACCGATGTGATCGCCAATGTCGCCTTCTACTACGGGCTCGTGCGTGCGCTCGCCGAGGAGGCCAGGCCGGTGTGGACCCGGCTGCCCTTCGCCGCCGCGGCCGAGAACTTCGACACCGCGTGCCGGCACGGCATCGACGCAGAGCTTCTGTGGCCGCGGCCCGGCCGGGCCGGCGGAATCACGCAGGTGCCGGCCGTCAAACTCGTACGCGACGAACTGCTGCCGCTGGCCGCGGCGGGACTCGATGCCTGGCATGTCGAGCCCGCGGACCGCGACTTCTACCTCGGCGTGATCGAGGAGCGGTGCAGACGGCGTGTGAACGGGGCTTCGTGGCAGGCGGAGACCTACCACCGGGCGTTGGAGGCCGGACTGGAGCGGGACGCCGCCCTCGCGGCCACCACCCGCCGCTACTGCGAGCTGATGCACGAGGGCGAGCCGGTGCACACCTGGCCGGTCGGCTTCCCCGGCCCTCATTCCTGAGCGGCTTGCCCGTCTGCCCGTCTGCCCGTCTGCCCGTCTGCCCGACCGCCATGAGCGCTTCGAGGATCACGGCCCGGATCTCGGCGGGGTCGCGCACCTGGTACCCGGCGCCGCCCGTGGCCTTGGCGATCCGGTCGACCCCTGGTGGTCGGCACCCGGGGGTGGCTCTGCGCGGCGATTCCCGTTTCCCCGCGGCTGCCGCGAGGACGAGCATCGTGGCGATGGCGATGGCGATGGCGATGGCGATGGCGACCGTGCGCCGACGCACGCGCGGCCCGGACCTGCCTGCGTCCGTCGGGTCGTCGTCGGGCAAACTGTGACGTCACATGCGGTGGTGCCCCTCGTTGAACGATGAGCAAGGAAAAGGGGACCGGCGTCATCGCAGTGACACTCGTCCCCCGGCCTGTCGCGCGGGATTTTCGTACCTGTATTCGAGACCCTGACGGGGCGACGATGGGGATGAGGCGGATTACTCAACTGGAGGCAGGTGTGCAGGCGGAGGCGGGACGCGTGGCTGATTCTCTTCCTCGAGAGATCATGTCGCGAAGGATCTTGCGGTCCGAGACGCTTCTCGTACTGGCGCTCTCGCTGGGCGCAAGCGGAGTGTCGGCGCTGATCAGTTTTGTCGGTTCGGTGACGAAACCCGGTGGTCTCAAGGACCAGGCGGCGACGCTGAACAAGTCGTACGCCCCCGGGCGGCCGTGGCTCGATCTCGCCTGGCAGCTCTTCGATATCGCGACGGCGCTGGTGCCCGTCCTGCTCGTCGCGCATCTGCTGCTGCGGGAGGGCGCCGGTCTGCGGTCGATCGGCTTCGACCGGACCAGACCCTGGTCCGATCTGGGGCGGGGCGCGCTGATCGCGGCAGGCATCGGCGGCGCCGGGCTGGCCTTCTACCTTGTGGCGCGGGCCGCCGGGTTCAACCTCACCGTGGTGCCCGAAGCGCTGCCCGAGGTGTGGTGGAAGTACCCGGTGCTGATCCTCTCGGCGATCCAGAACTCCGTACTGGAGGAAGTGATCGTGGTCGGGTATCTGCTGCGCAGACTCGGGCAGTTGGGCTGGACGCCGATGGCCGCGCTGGTGGCGAGTTCGGTGCTGCGCGGCTCGTACCACCTCTACCAGGGCATCGGCGGCTTCGTCGGCAACATGGTGATGGGTGTGGTGTTTGTGCTGCTCTACCGGCGGTGGCGCCGGGTCGGGCCACTGGTGGTGGCGCATGCGCTGCTCGACATCGTGGCCTTCGTCGGCTACGCGCTGCTGGCCGGGAAGGTGGGGTGGCTGCCCACTCCGTGACCGGCGGTGGGCATAGAGGGGCGTACGGCGGGTGCCGTACGCCCCTTGGTATGTGCGGCCTGGCGTTTCCCGTTGTCAGGGTGCGGTGAGCAGCTCGCCGTCGATGACGGTCACGGCCCGGCCGGTCAGCAGGGTGCGCTCGCCGCGCAGGGAGGTGCGGACCAGGCCGGAGCGGGCGGAGGCCTGAAGCCCGGTCAGATCGCTGCGGCCGAGGCGCGCCGACCAGAAGGGCGCGAGGGCCGTGTGCGCGCTGCCCGTCACCGGGTCCTCGTCGATGCCGACCCGCGGGAAGAAGCCGCGCGAGACGTAGTCGTAGCCGGAGACCGGGTCTTCGGCGGCGGCCGTGACGATGATGCCGCGCTCCGAGTGCGCCACGAGGGCGGGGAAGTCCGGTGTCAGCGCGCGTACGGTCCGCTCGTCGGCCAGCTCGACCAGCAGATCGCCGATGTGCGCGCCCGTGTCATGGACCGAGACCACCTTCGCGCCCAGTGCGTCGGCGACGCCGTCCGGGATGTCGACCGCGGTGAGCGGGGACGTGGGGAAGTCGAGGGTGAGCGTGCCGTCCTCGTGGGCGGTGGCGGTCAGGATGCCGCAGCGCGCGGCGAAGCGCACCGTGCCGCTCGCGGTGCCCGTGGTGTGCAGGACGTGTGCGGTGGCCAGCGTGGCGTGGCCGCACATGTCGACCTCGGTGGTCGGTGTGAACCAGCGCAGCGCCCAGTCGGCCTCGCCGCCGGATTGGAGGGGATGGGCGAAGGCGGTCTCCGAAAGGTTCACCTCCGTCGCCACCTGCTGGAGCCAGGAGTCGTCGGGGAAGCGGTCGGAGTCCAGCAGCAGGACTCCGGCGGGGTTGCCGGCGAAGGGACGGTCGGTGAAGGCGTCGACGATTCGAATCCGCATGCCGTGACCGTACGGGCGGGGCAAAGCCGCAGGCCAAGGCCAATTCGGAGTCGCTGGACCGATTAGGTGTTGCCAGGCGATGCATTCCGATATATCGTTGACGCATCGCGACAGATCAACGATGGAAGGAGCGTAGCGATGCGTTCACATGGACACGGTCAAGGACACGAACACGGGCATGGGCACTGCGGGCCCGGCCATCAGGGTCGGGGCGACTTCGAGGGGCGGCGCGCGGCATTCGGTCCGTTCGGACCGCCGTTCGGTGGGCCTTTCGGGGGCGGGCGTGGTCGTGGCGGCGGCAGGGGGAGGGCGCGGCGCGGTGATGTGCGTGCCTCGATCCTGGCGCTGCTGAAGGACCGGCCGATGCACGGTTACGAGATGATCCAGGAGATCGGCGAGCGCAGCGGCGGGGCCTGGCGGCCCAGCCCCGGCTCGGTCTACCCGACGCTCCAGCTGCTCGAGGACGAAGGTCTGATCACCAGTGAGAGCGAGGGCGGCAAGAAGCTGTTCACGCTCACCGACTCGGGGCGTACCGAGGCCGAATCGGGGCCGGAGGCTCCGTGGGAAGAGGCCGGGCGTGGAGTCGACTGGGAGACGGTCAACGAGATCCGGCAGGCCGGGTTCGGCCTGATGGAGGCGTTCGGCCAGGTCTGGAAGACCGGTACCCCCGAGCAGCGGCAGAAGGCCGTCGCCGTCATCAATGAAGCCCGTAAGAAGCTCTATCTGA
This sequence comes from Streptomyces sp. NPDC060064, assembly GCF_042736455.1. Taxonomy (NCBI): domain Bacteria; kingdom Bacillati; phylum Actinomycetota; class Actinomycetes; order Kitasatosporales; family Streptomycetaceae; genus Streptomyces; species Streptomyces sp. NPDC060064. The sequence continues at coordinate 5,549 of NZ_JBHWWF010000062.1, read as the reverse complement.
TCCTCGCCGGCGAGCACTGACTCGTGGCGCGATGAGGGCCCCGCACAGCCGTGCGGGGCCCTTCCCGTGCGTCTGGCGTCAGGCGATCAGCCCGCCCAGCTTGCGCAGCGATTCGTTCAGTGCGGCGGTCGCCGAGTCCTTGAGCTTGCCGGCCATCAGTGACACGGCGGCGCCGGTGAACTCTCCGTCGATCCGGACCTGCGTCGCGTCACCGTCAGGCGTGAGCGTGTAGCGGTTGCCGACGCTGACGCCCATCGGGCCCTTGCCCTTGATTCCCAGCACCCGGCCGGCCTCGAACTCGTCCACGGTCCAGGCCACTTCGGCGGGAAAGCCCATGAGCTTCATGTTTTCCTCGTACGTGGCTCCCAGTTCCAGCGTTCCCGGGCCGCCCTTGGGGAAGCTGGTGTGGGTGGCGTTCCACTGGCCGTAGGTGGTGAAGTCCGTCAGCTGGGCCCAGACCTTCTCGGCCGGCGCTTCGATACGGGCCTCGGCACTGACTTCGGCCATGCGACCACCCCTTCTCGTCGGGTTACGGTGTCGCGGAACGTAGCCGTACCAGCCCGAACATTCAATACTGATGAACAGTCAGATTCGGTCGATGTGGTGACCGTGGAATCGGATGGCAAGGCGGCGCGCGCCCCTCGGGGAGAACTGGCGGGATCTCATCCGTAAGGAGGAGAAACCGGTCGTGCGTGCCCAACTTCCGCGGGATGCGGAAATGGGACCAGGCGGGGACGCTCGGGCCTTGGCGAGCTGATGGGGTGGGAGATGTGCAAAGCCCTACCCCGCGGGTGCCTCAGCAGCCCGCCGCCACCCGTACAGAGCTCGACGCCAGGCTCACCGTGGAGCTGGCTTCGGTGGTCGCGGGCGCGCGCAGAAGGGCGCTGCGCGACGGCGACCGGCAGATCGACACGGCTCATCTGCTGCACTCGCTGATCGAGTCGGACCCCGAGGTGCGGACCGTCGTCGGCGACGGGCCTCAGGTCGCGCGGGTGCTCGGCTATCTCGTGCAGCGCAGTATCGGATACGGCCTGCGCTGGCAGGGTTCGGTGGAGGATTCCGGCACCGTTCCCGTTGTGCGGGAGGCGGATGCGGATGTCTCGCGGTGGTCGCCGTCGGCGGTCACCGCCATGGAGGGTGCGCTGCAGCGGGCCGAGCTGCGCGGCGACGCACGGGCCCGCGGCATTGATCTGCTCGCCTGCCTCGCCGTGGATCGCGAGAGCCGGGCGGTGGAGGTGCTCGGGCGGGCCGGGGTGGACGCGGCGCTGCTGGCCGGGCGGACAGCCGAGATGTCTCGACATGTGTCACCGGGGTGACGGTCCTGACTCCCACTGACATGATGTGCCGATGCACGCGTCTCAGGGAAGGAGCGCCGGCCTGGGACTCGCCCTGGGCTCGGCGTTCGCATTCGGTGGATCAGGTGTCGCGGCCAAGCCGCTGATCGAAGCGGGTCTCGACCCGCTGCATGTGGTGTGGCTGCGAGTGGCCGGTTCCGCGCTCGTCATGCTGCCGGTTGCCTGGCGCCACCGTGACCTGGTGCTGCGCAGGCCCGCACTGCTGGTCGGCTTCGGGCTTCTCGCCGTCGCGGGCGTACAGGCCTGCTACTTCGCGGCGATCTCCCGGATCCCGGTCGGTGTCGCCCTGCTCGTCGAATACCTCGGGCCCGCGCTCCTCCTCGGCTGGGTCCGCTTCGTCCAGCGCAGGCCCGTCACCCGGGCCGCGGCGGTCGGTGTGGTGCTCGCCGTCGGCGGTCTCGCCTGCGTTGTGGAGGTGTGGGCGGGGCTCACCTTCGACGCCCTCGGGCTGGTGCTCGCACTGGGCGCGGCATGCTGCCAGGTCGGCTATTTCGTCCTGGCCGACCAGGGCAGCGACGGGGACGACCCGGCGGATCCGCTGGGTGTGATCGCGTACGGACTGCTCATCGGCATGGTGGTGCTGACCGTGGTGGCGCGCCCGTGGGGCATGGACTGGTCCCTGCTGGGCGGCAGTGCGGACCTGGGCGGTACGCAGTTGCCCGCGGCGCTGCTGCTCGGCTGGGTCGTACTGATCGCCACGGTGGTCGCGTACGTCACCGGAGTTCTCTCGGTGCGGAAACTGTCGCCACAGGTGGCGGGCGTGGTGGCGTGCCTGGAGGCAGTCATCGCGACCGTACTGGCGTGGGTGCTGCTGCGGGAGCATCTGTCGGCGCCGCAGATCTTCGGCGGCGCGATGGTTCTGGTGGGAGCTTTCATCGCGCAGTCGCAGGCACCGAAGGCGCCGTCCGGGCCGGTGGCGGGCGGTGGGCCGGAGGGCGGGCCGGCCGAGTCGGCCGGAGCCCGGACGGAGTTGTCGGTCCCGCAGGCGGCGCCGTAAGGTGGCGATCATGCATTCGACCGTACTTCCGCCTCCTGCCGCCTAGCGCGGGCGGCAGTTCTCTGACGAAGACCGGGCTCGGGGTGTCCCCGAGCGGTTTGTCGCTGCCCGCGTGACGGAGCGAAGCGACCACCATCCCGTTCTTCACACGGAGAAGTCACGTGTCGGATCTTTCCACCCCTCTTTCTTCCGCTCCTGCTGTCGGCGTGCCATTGCCCGTCGGGCGGAGCCTCCTGTATCTGATCGTCGCCGGAGTGGCGTGGGGGACCGCGGGCGCGGCCGCCTCGCTGGTCTTCCAGGTGAGCGACATGGGTCCGCTGGCGCTGTCGTTCTGGCGCTGCGCGGGCGGACTCGTACTGCTGCTGGGCGCGCTGGTGTGGCGGGCGCGGCAGGCTACGGCGGATGGCGCTCCCGGGAGTCCTGCGGAACCGCGGCGCCGGCGGCTGCTGCGGATTCTCGCTACGGGGATCGGACTCACCGTCTTCCAGAGCGCCTACTTCGCGGCCGTCCAGGCCACCGGCCTCGCGGTGGGCACGGTCGTCACGCTGGGCGCGGGCCCTGTGCTCATCGCGGTGGGCGCGCGGCTGACGATGGGGGAGCGGCTCGGGCGGGGCGGCGTCATCGCCGTCACCGGGGCGCTGGTGGGTCTGATGGTCCTGGTGCTGGGCGGCGGGGGCGGCACGGTGCGACCGGTCGGGATCGCGCTCGCGGTGCTCTCCGCGGCCGGGTATGCGGCGATCACGCTGCTGACGCGTTGGCTCGGTCGTGACGGCGGCGGCGATTCGCTCTCCACGACGGCGTGGGCGTTCGCGATCGGGTCGGTGGGGCTGCTGCCGCTGGCGATCGGAGAGGGGCTGCTGCCGCACACGGCCGAACTCGGGCGTGTGATCTGGCTGCTGGTGTACGTGGCGGCGGTGCCGACGGCTCTCGCGTACGCGCTCTACTTCGCGGGGGCGGCCGTCGTCCGGGCCGCGACGGTCTCGGTGATCATGCTGCTGGAGCCGGTGAGCGCGGCCGCCATCGCGGTGACGGCGCTGGACGAGCGGCTGACAGCGGCGACAGTGGTGGGGACGTTGTTGCTGCTGGCGGCGGTGGCGGGGCTCGCGGTGGCGGAGGCGCGGGTCGCGGCGGTACGGAGAAGGGCGGCGGCGCCGGCGTAGCGGCCGGTGCAGGGTGCGGGGGGCAAACGCCCCGCACCCTGCACCGCGCACACCGACCGGACGTGCCCGTCAGCGTGCCGAAAGGTACCCCGGGACCGCGATCGAACCGTCGAGATCCTGCGCCGGGATCGGGGTGCCGTACGCGGTGAGCAGTGGGACCACTCCCGTCCAGTAAGGGAGCGTCGCGTCCTCCGGGTCGTCGTTCGGGCCGCCGGTGCGGATCTTGGCGGAGACCTCCGTCAGGTCCAGGCGCAGGACCGCCGTCGCCGCCAGCTCCTTCGCGTTCGCCGGGCGCGAGTCGCGTGAGCGGCCCGCCACAACGTGGTCCACCAGCGCGTCCAGGGCCGAGCGCTTCTCCTCGGGGTCGGTGACCTGATGGGCCGTACCGTGGACGACGACCGAGCGGTAGTTGAGCGAGTGGTGGAAGGCGGAGCGGGCCAGGACCAGGCCGTCGACATGGGTGACCGTGAGGCAGACGGCGAGGCCCGGGTCGGCCTCGCCCGCCATGCGCAGTGGGCGCGAACCCGTCGAGCCGTGCACGTACAGGTGATCGTCGACCCGGGCGTAGAGCGTCGGCAGGACGACGGGCGCGCCGTCGCGTACGAAGCCGAGATGGCAGACGTACGCCTCGTCGAGTATCGAGTGGACCTGCTCGCGGTCGTACGCGGCGCGCTCCCGGGCGCGTGTGGGGACGGTGCGATCGGTCGGCTCGTAGGCGTCCGGCATTGCGTACTCCATTGCACTAGTGCATAATCCTGTTTGTGCTAGGAGAGTATCGGATCGCCGGACGGCGTGCATCGGAGATTGCCGCGAGCGTTGAGCGCGCGGTCGGCGCGGGTGAGCTGGAACCCGGTCAACTGCTGCCACCCATGAGGGAGTTGGCGACCGAGCTCGGCGTCAACCCGAACACCGTCGCGTCCGCGTACCGGACCCTGCGCGACCGCGGAGTGATCGAGACCTCGGGACGCAAGGGCAGTCGGGTGCGCCCGCGGCCGGCCAGCACCGCGCGCGGAACCATCCGGGTCGAGGCGCCACCGGGGGTACGGGACCTGGGTCAGGGGAATCCGGACCCCGCGCTGCTGCCACCGCTGCACGATGCGCTCGCCGCCGCGGCCCGGCGCAATGCGGAGGAGCCCGGACTGTACGGACAGGCGCCCGTCGACGCGGAGTTCGCTCGGCTCGCGCGCGCCGGAATGGACGACGACGGCGTGCCCGACGGCCCGGTCGCCGTCACCTCCGGATCGCTGGACGCCATCGAGCGTGTCCTCGCCGCGCATCTCAAGCCCGGTGACGCGGTCGCCGTCGAGGACCCCGGCTGGGGAAGCCTGCTGGACCTGGTGCCGGCGCTCGGGCTGAAGCCCGTGCCGGTGGCACTCGACGACGACGGGCCGCTGGCGAGCGAGGTGGAGAAGGCGCTGACCGCAGGTGCCAGGGCGCTGATCGTCACCGGCCGGGCGCAGAACCCGACCGGCGCCGTGGTGAGCAAGGCGCGGGCGCGTGAACTGCGGGCCGTACTCGCCCGGTTCCCCCACACTCTGCTCATTGAGGACGACCACGGTCACGCCATCGTCGATCTGCCGCTGCACCCCCTTGCCGGAGTGACGGACAGCTGGGCCCTCGTACGCTCCACGGCCAAGGCCTACGGCCCTGATCTGCGCGTCGCCGTGCTGACCGGGGATGCAGTCACCGTCGACCGGGTCATGGGGCGGCAGCGGCTCGGACCCGGCTGGGTCAGCAGGCTGCTGCAGCGCGCGGTCGTGCACCTGTGGACGTCGGACGCCGTGGATCCGCGGGCCGTCGCGCGCTCGTACGGGGAACGGCGCGACGCGCTCGTACGGGCGCTGGCGGAGCGGGGGATCGAGGCTCATGGACGCAGCGGGATGAATGTCTGGGTGCCGGTCCCGGACGAGACGGGGGCGGTGGCGCGTCTGTTGCACGCCGGCTGGGCCGTCGCGCCGGGGGCGCGGTTCAGGATGGCGGCGCCTCCCGCTGTGCGGATCACCGTCTCGGACCTGGCGATGGACGACATCGGGCCTG
>NZ_JBHWWF010000061.1:0-26915 GCF_042736455.1 Streptomyces sp. NPDC060064 | reverse complement strand
CAGTTACGGCTGAACAGCAGGTGCGGGCGCCTTCGGGCGGCTCTGGGTGAGCGCCGCGCCCGCGAGGACTATCAGCGCGCCCACCGGGGTGTTCCAGCTCAGCTGCTCGTCCAGGACCGCGACGCCGGCCGCGGTGGCGATGACCGGGATGAAGTACGTGACCATCTGCGCGGTCGTCGGGCCGACCTCGGCGACCAGGCCGTACTGGAGGAGCACTGCGAAGCCGGTGCCCAGCGCACCGAGTGCGATCACCGCGAGCAGTGGGACGAACGGGATGGACGTCGGCAAGGTGGTGAACAGCGGTGTGACCACCGCGAGTTGGACCGTCGCGAGAAACAGCTGGGCGCCGGTCAGGGAGAGGTTGGAGTTGCTGCTGCCGGCCAGGGTGCGGCGCACATAGATCCAGCCGATCGGATAGCTCAGCGAGGCGAGCAGGGCCATCGCCGTGCCGGTGAGGTCGAGCCCGGAGAAGCCCTGCCAGGCGCCGAGTACGGTCAGCACGCCGAGGAAGCCGATGCCGAGTCCGGCGACGCGGCGGCGCGTGGGCCGGTCCTCGGAGAGCGCGACCATGGACAGGGCCATGCCCCACAGTGGTGAGGTGGCGTTGCAGATGCCGGCCAGCGTCGAGGGGATCGTCAGCTCGGAGTAGGCGAAGAGTGAGAACGGCAGGGCGTTGAGGAGGAACGCGGCGACGGCGAGATGCATCCAGGTGCGGATCCCGCGCGGCAGCCGCTCCCGTCGCACCACCATGGCGACGGCCAGCACCGCCGTACCGAAGAGGAGCCGACCGAAGGTGACCTGAAAGGGCGCGTACGCCCCGGTGCCGACCTTGATGAGCAGGAAGCTGAAGCCCCAGACGGTCGAGAGCACCGCGAACCGGATGCGCCAGTCGAGGGTTCGTCGGCTGCGTACGGGGCCGACGGGTGTGCGCGCGGGGGCCGAGGAGGTCCGGGAGGGGACGGCGGTGCTCATGCCGTCCACCATCGCGGCTTCAACCTCGTAGGACAAGCGAGAATTGTTTGAGCTGTTCACGTAGCATCGCTTACATGTTGAATCTGGAGCGCCTGCGGACCCTCGATGCGCTGGCCCGCCACGGCTCGGTGAGCGGAGCGGCCGACGGCTTGCATGTGACGACCTCGGCGGTCTCCCAGCAGATGGCGAAGCTCGAGCGGGAGGTGGGCCAGCAGCTGCTGGCGAAGAACGGGCGCGGCGTTCGCCTCACCGACGCCGGCCGGCTGCTCGCCGACCATGCCGCGCGCATCCTGTCCCAGGTCGAGCTTGCGCAGTCCGATATCGAGGCGCAGCGAGGAGAGGCGGTCGGAGAGGTGAGAGTGGGCGCCTTCCCGACCGCCGCCCGCGGGCTCTTCCCGGCGGCAATGACGTCTTTGCGCGCAGCCCACCCCGAACTGCGCGTCCGCTCCCGCGAGTTGGAGCCCGAGCGGGCGATCAGAGAGGTGATCAGGGGTGACCTCGACCTCGCGGTCGTGCTCGACTGGAGCAATCGGCGGCTGCCCGTGTCGGGCGGGCTCGCGCAGGTCCATCTCCTCGATGACGTCCCCGATGTGGCCATGCCCGCGGATCATCCTCTGGCGGGCCGGGCGGAGGTGGATCTCGAGGAGTTCGCCGACGACGACTGGGTGTCCTGGCCGGAAGGCGAATTCTGTTACGACTGGCTGATGTTCACGCTGCGCTCGAAGGGCTTCGAACCGCGGATCGCGCATATGGCGGAGGAGCACCATACGCAGCTGGCGCTCATCGAGGCGGGGCTCGGGGTGTGCGTCACGCCCAGGCTCGGGCGGGGCTGGGTGCCTGAGGGCGTGCGGCTGGTACCCGTGCGACAGCGGATGCGCAGGCATATCTACGCGGTGTGGCGGGCGGACGCGGACCGCCGCCCGTCGATCCGGGCGGCGGTCGAGGCGCTGCGCGAGGCTGCCGTTTTGGCTGCGGAGGGATCCGACGGCGCGGCTGGATCCGACGAGTCGGCTGCGTGAGGCAGATCAGAGGGCTGACAGCTTCCTGAAGTCCCAGGACGCGATCGCGTCGGGAGTCAGCCGCAGCCAGGCGTGCCTGCCGTCGTGCGGCATCTCGTCCATGTCGAAATTCTTCCGTGCGAACAGCCTTTCCGGCACGTCCAGTTCGGGGCACGGCTCACCCGTACGCGGGGCCTCGCCGACGAAGACGGCGGTGCCGGAGAGCTCGACGCCGCGCAGCTCGCTGTACTCCTCGCCGTCGTCGACCACGACGGCGAGCTGTGGGTTGTGCCGCAATTCGGCCCAGCGGCGGCTGCGCGTGATGGAGTACAGCCACAGTGAGGTCCCGTCCCAGGCGAACCACAGTGCGCCCACATGCGGACGGCCGTCCGCGGAGACGGTGGCCACCCGGCAGGTGCGCTGCTCGGCCAGGAACTCGTCAAGCTCGCCGGGCGTCATCATGATGCGACGGCCCCGGCGCTGTGTGACGGCCATGAGCGGCCCCCTCCCTTTGGCTGACTAAGTGTCAGAAATCATGGGGGCTCTTCCTCCATCACGCAATGGCCGCTACTGTCGCGCGCCCAGTCCCAGTCCCGGTCCCAGTGAGATGAGGGGGAACTGTGCCGTCCTTCGAACAGCTAGCGGAACAGCTGGACCCGACCAGCACGGTGCTGCTCACCGTCGAGTGCCAGCAGGGAGTCGTCGGCAAGGACAGCGCCCTGCCCGAACTCGCCGCCGTGGCCCGCTCGTCCGGCGCGCTCCTCAACGTGTCACGTCTGGTCGCGGGCGCTCATGAAGCCGGTGTACAGGTGCTGCACGCCGTCGCCGAGCGGCGGCCCGACGGGCGAGGCGCCAACCACAACGCCCGGCTTTTCCGGGCTGCCGGGCGGCTGCCCGTCCAGCAGCACTCCGGCACGACGGCCGTCCGTATCGCGGCGCCGATAGAGGTCGCGGACGAGGACCTCGTCGTACGGAGACTGCACGGCCTGTCGCCCCTCGCCGGCACAGACGTCGACGCCCTGCTGCGCAACCTCGGCTGTCGCAGCCTGCTGATCACAGGAGTCTCGGCGAACATCGCCATCCCCAACGCCGTCTTCGACGCCGTCAACCTCGGCTATACGGCGGTCGTTCCGGGCGACGCCATCGCGGGGGTCCCCTCCGACTACACGCCCGCGATGATCCGTAACACGCTCGCGCTGGTTGCCACGATCACCACCACCGACGATGTGCTCGCCTGCTGGAAACGGTCGCGCCGCATCACACGAGCTTGATCGAGCCTCCGTCGACGGTGATCGACGCGGCGGGCAGCGGGGAAGTGGCCGGCCCGGTCTTGACGCTGCCGTCCGCCGCGTCGAACTGGCTGCCGTGGCACGGGCAGTGGATAGCGCCGTTGGAGACGTCCTTCACCGCGCAGCCCTGATGGGTGCACTTGGACGAGAACGCCTTGAACTCGCCCGGCTTCGGCTGAGTGACCACCACATCGCCGATCACCTTGCCGCCGCCCTCGGGGATGTCCGTGGTCTTGGCGAGAACCTTGCCGGCGACGTCCCCGCCTGCTTCGCCGCCGGCCGGCTTCTCGCCAACCGTCTGCCCGCCGTCGTCCGAGCCGCCGCACGCCGTCAGCGCGACGGCGAGACCGGCTCCGCCCACCGCGGCGACGACGGTACGGCGGGCGACGGTCCGCGCGGGCCCCTGCGATCCGGTCATGCTGGCTCCCTTTCAACGGCCGGCCTCGTCGGCCGGTTCGTGACGTGGTACGGGGAGCGGAGGCGAGATGTTCAAATTCTCAAGGATTTCTTGAGGAAGTCGACTTCGAGTGACAGAAGATTGCTGGCTGTGTCTTCCTGGGTGACCAGATGGGTCGCTCCGGAGAGCGGGAGCACACTGTGCGGGCGGCCCGCGGCGAGCAGCGCGGAGGAGAAGCGCAGCATATGGGCGACAGTCACATTGTCGTCGGCGATGCCGTGCACCAGCAGCAGCGGGCGGGTCAACTTGTGGGCGTGTGCGACGAGTGAGCAGCGTTCGTAGGTCTCGGGCGTCACGTCCGGGTGGCCGAGGAACCGCTCCTCCCAGTGCGTGTCGTAGAGCCGGCGGTCGGTCGGGGCGCCGCCCGCGATCGCCGCGTGGAAGATCTCGGGGTGGCGCAGCACGGCACCGGCCGCGAGATAGCCGCCGTACGACCAGCCGCGGATCGCCACCGCGTCCAGATTCAGCTCGGAGTGGTGGGTGGCGGCCTCGCGCAGTGCGTCGATCTGGTCCTCGAGGACGGGCGTCAGCCGGTCGCCGTACACGGACTTCTCCCACTCGCGGCCGCGGCCGGGAGTGCCGCGGCCGTCCGTGACCAGCACGGCGAAGCCCTGCTCGGCGAACCACTGGGAGACGGCCGTCCACCAGCCGCGTGCCCGCACCACCAGCTGGATCCCGTGCCCGGAGTACGGATTGAGGAGTACCGGCAGCTTGCCGGATCCGGGCTCGTACCAGGACGGGAGATACAGCTGGCTGCGCAACTGACGCTCGCCGAGCGTGAGGAAGACCGGGCGCGGCACGATCCGGGGCTCCTCGGCGAGCACGGCGATCTGCCCGGCCGGCACTCCGCCGTGCAGCACGGTCACGGTCTGCCCGTCGTCCGTCCTGCTGTTCAGTACGACCGTGTCGCCGCCGACCGCGGCGGTGTGGACGCCCGGCCTCTCGCTGACACGGACGAAGCCGGCGGCGGAGTCGTACGACCAGACGTGGGTCTCGGTCGGCTCCTCGCCGGCGGTGAAGAAGACCCGCTCCCCGACCGCGCCGAGGACCTCACGGACCTGGAGTCCGGCGGGGGTGGGGGTGCTCCCGATACGCAGGCCCTGCGTATCGTCCCGGCACCACGGGATGACGGGCGTGCCCGACGGGAGGCGAACCGGGGTGCCGGGCAGCAGCGACAGCCAGAGGTGGTCGCGGGCGTGGTGCTGCAGTTCCGTCGCTCCGGTTCCGGGGTCCACGGTCAGGATGTACTCCGAGCGCTGGTCGCGGGTCTGCACGGAGATCAGGGGGCCGTGGCTGTCCCAGCCTGCTGTGGTGACGTACTCGAAGGCGGGGTCGGTCCACGCCGCGGGGAAGTGGTGCTCGTTCGCGGCGGCCGGGATCTCTACCCCAACCCGCTCGCCGTCCAGCCGGACGATGTGCAGTGACACCTTCGCGTTCGCCGTCCCCGCCGCCGGATACGGCATCGACCTCGGCGGCTTCGTCGGATTCGCCGGGTCCGCGATGTACCGGCGCTGCACCGGCGAGTTGTCGACCCGCGCGACCAGCAACGCGTCGCTGTCCGGCGACCACCAGTAGCCGCGCGACCGTCCGATCGACTCCGCCGAGACATGGTCGGAGAGCCCATGGGTCACCTCGGGCCCCTCCGGCGCGGCCAGCATCCGGTCGTCCGTCCCGTCGGTCCGTACGACATGGAGGGCGCCGCCGGTGACGTAAGCGATCGAGGCACCGTCCGGGGCGGGGCGCGGGTCCACCACCGGTCCGGCGGCCGCGATGCTGCGCGGTTCTCCGCCGTCCGTGCGGACGACCCAGAGCTCACCGCCCAGTGCGAAGGCAACGACCCGGGCCTCCCGGTCGGTCGCGTACGCCACCACACCCGACGACATCTCCCTGGCGCGTTCCCTGCGGACCTTCTCCGCCTCCGGAATCTCCTCCTCCGTGGAGCCGCCGAGCGTTGGCGGGTCGGCGAGTATCCGCTCCTCGCCCGCCTCGTACAGCCACAGCCGGCTCACCGGGTCCATGCCGCCCGTGCTGCGTACGAACATCACGCGCGCACCGTCCGGCGAGACCGTGAACCGCTGCGGGACACCGAGTGAGAAGCGCCTGGTGCGGGCGAATTGGCGGGGGAATCCTTGGGCGTTCGGGTGGTCATCCATGGGGCATCCTTGCCATCCCCGCAAAGGCCATGACAAGCGAATTTCGGAGTGATCACCCGAGCACGCCCGAAGTGTTGTGGGGCGATGCAGGGGCTTCCGGGTTGGTGCGGGTTACGTAGCGACTGGCCGCCGAGATCTGTCATAGGTTGACTTAGGTAAGCCTAACTTAACCTATGAGGAGGGGGCGGGATGAGTGCTGTGGACGTGCGCACGGCCCAGCCGACCAACGGCGAGCGAGTCCGCACAGTGGTGGCCGCTGCGGGGTCGCTGATGGTGGTCACGGACAGGCACTCCTGCGAGCGGGCCGGTCTGCACACCCTGGACGACAGGGGACGGCTGTTGCTGCGAGTGCCGGACGATTGCGCACTGGCCGCCGAGGTCGCCCTCGCGCCACGCGGCATCGTGGGCGCAGTGCTGAAGTTCACCGATATCGCACCCACCGCGGTGCGCGATCGTGTGCGCGCCCGCGTGACGCTCACCGGCTGGTTCGCTCCGGTCGGCGGCAGCCCTCAGGAGCCCGGCGTCGAACTGCGTCTGGACTTCGCGCACGCCGAACTCGACACGGCGGGAGGAACGGTCACCGTCGGACTCGACGAACTCACCCTGGCCTGCGCCGATCCCTTGGCCGCCTACGAGGCCGACATGCTCACCCACCTCGTCGACGGCCACAGCGACGTCGTGACCCTGCTCACTCGACTCGTGGACCCGCAGCTCGTGCAGGGAGTACGTCGCGTCCTTCCGGTGTCACTGGACCGGTACGGGATGACACTGCGGCTCGAACACGCCACTACGCACCATGACGTACGACTGCCCTTCCCCGCTCCACTGAGAGACGCCGCAGAGGCCGGCGGCCAGGTCCAGGCACTGCTCGCCGCTGCCCGCTTCTGCCCTCGTCGGCTCGGGCCGCCGAGTCGGCCATGACCTCGTCGCGGCCCGGAGGGCCGCAGCCGGTTCCCACGGGCGAGCGGCGCCTCCGTGGATGATGCTCGGCGGGGCCGGTTCGAGGTGGGCGTGCAAGCGGCGCAGCAGGGATCGGAGTTGGGCGCCTGTGAATGGTTGCTGGGCTGACGCAGCCGCCGCCAAGAAAATATCGCCGCCGCGTGGATCGGATGATCCATGCGGCGGCGATGACCGGTCGGCCCCGGGGACCGTTGCGGGGCCGGCCGGCGGACTAGTCGGCCGAACGCAGCTCCAACGTGCAGCACTTCACGCTTCCGCCGGCCTTGAGAAGCTCCGACAGATCGACGCCGATCGGGTCCACGTCGAAGTGGGTGGGCCCGCACATGAGGTAGTGGCGCGGCCGTGCCGTACGCACTTCATGCATGGGTGTTGATCCCCCGGTCTCAAGAACGGCTGGTGAGGTACCCCCCCATGGAGCGGAAGTAGTCGCTCGCGGGTATCTCCTCGCCGTCCTCGGTGCGCACGCGCGTGATGGCCAGGCCGTGGTTGCGGCCGTTGCGGGCGTCGGCTCCGGCGACGATCACCACGCCGTCGCCCTCGCGGTAGAAGATGCGGCCGGGCGTGCCGCCGTAGCGGCCTTCGGACACGACCGCCGCCAGGATCTCGAGGCGCTTGCCCTTGTGGTGGGTGAAGGCGCTCGGATACGGAGCGGACTGGGCACGCACGAGACGTTCGAGGTCTGCGGCCGGCCAGCTCCAGTCGATGCGGATGTCCTCGGCGGACCGCTTGTGGAAGAAGCTGGCCTGCGACCGGTCCTGCTTGGTGAACTCGGTCTCGCCGGCGGCGATGCGGCCGAGTGCGCCGACCGTGACCGGGGCGATGAGGTCGACCGTCTTGTGGAACAGGTCGGTGGCCGTGTCCGTCGGCTCGACCGCCACAGCGCGCTGAACCACGATGTCGCCGGCGTCGAGCTCGTCGTCCATCATGTGCGCGGTGACGCCCACTTCACGCTCGCCGTTGATCAGAGCCCAGATCAGCGGGGAGAAGCCCGCGTACTTGGGCAACAGCGAGTCGTGCACGTTCAGCGTGCCGTGGCGGGGGAGGTCGAAGATGCGCGGAGGGATCCACGTCCGCCAGTTGTTCGCCACGATGATGTCGGGGGCGGCCTCCTTGAGGGCGGCGAACAGCTCCTCGTCATCAGGGCGGTTGCGGATCAGTACGGGAACGCCGTGCTGTTCGGCGAGGTCGGCGACGGAGTCGCTCCAGATCTTCTCGTATGCGTGCTCACTCTTGGGGTGGGTCACGACCATCACCACGTCGTGCTCGGAGTCCACGAGAGCGTGCAGGGTGCGGTGCCCCCAGGTCTGATAACCGAACATGACGACCCGCATGGGGTTCCTCCTCAGAGTGGCGATGGACCGGCGCATAAGTAAAGCAAGCCTTACCTAAGCACGCAACGAGGCAAGTTTTTGGGCTGTGTTTGCATCCATGGCTCACCGCTTGTCCGTTTTGCCCTGTCGACAGGCCCGTCAGATGAGGTTAGCTTTACCTAAGTTCCGCTCGGCCGCCGCTCCGTCGGTGTGCCCTGCTCCCGCTTCCCCAAACGCCTGACAAGCGGCTGCCCCGCACGATGGGAGTGACATGTCACAGGCTCTTCCTGACGACGCACCACCGATCCACGACCTCATAGGAATCGGCTTCGGGCCGTCCAATGTGGCCATGGCGATAGCGCTCAGCGAGCACAACGCACGCGTCGGCAGGCAGGAGGCGGTCACTGCTCACTTCTTCGAGCGGCAACCGCGCTTCGGCTGGCACCGCGGCATGCTGATCGACGACGCGACCATGCAAGTGTCCTTCCTCAAGGACCTGGTGACGCTTCGGAATCCGTCGAGTGAGTTCAGCTTCCTGTGCTACCTGCAGAGCAAGGGGCGGCTGGTCGACTTCGTCAACGGCAAGAGCCTCTTCCCGCTGCGGGTGGAGTTCCACGACTACTTCGAGTGGGCCGCGGCCCAGGTGGACGACATGGTGTCCTATGGGCACGAGGTCGTCGCCGTGCGGCCCGTCGTACGCGACGGAGTGGTGGAGTACGTCGATGTGACGGCCCGTTCGGGGTCGGAGGTGGTGGTCCACCGGGCACGCAACCTCGTGATCGGCACGGGTCTGCGGCCGCAGATGCCTCAGGGCGTCGACCGGACGGACCGGATCTGGCACAACTCCGACCTGCTGGCACGGGTGGATGGCCTGGATGACGCCCAGCCGTCCCGCTTCATCGTGGTCGGGGCCGGCCAGAGCGCCGCGGAGAACGTGGCCTTCCTGCACCGCCGCTTCCCCGAGGCGGAGGTCTGTGCCGTTTTCTCCCGCTATGGCTACAGCCCCGCCGACGACAGCAGCTTCGCCAACCGGATCTTCGACCCCGAAGCGGTCGACGAGTACTTCACGGCTCCTGACGAGATCAAGCACAAGCTGATGAACTACCACGGCAACACCAACTACGCCGTTGTGGACATCGACCTGATCGACGACCTGTACCGCCAGGCGTATCAGGAGAAGGTCCTGGGCACCGAGCGCCTCCGCTTCCTCAACGTGTCCCGGCTCACCGACGTCGTCGAGACCCCGGACAAGGTCCGTACGACGGTCGAGTCGCTGGTCACCGGAGAGAAGACTCCACTGGACGCCGATGTGGTGGTCTACGCCACCGGCTACCGGCCCGCCGACGCCCTTGGGCTCCTCGGCGAGGTCGGGGAGCACTGCCACCGTGACGACGACGGACGTGTCCGCGTCGAGCGCGACTACCGCGTCGCGACCGATGCCGAACTGCGGTGCGGAATCTACCTGCAGGGCGGCACCGAGCACACGCATGGCATCACGTCGTCCCTGCTGTCGAACACCGCGATCAGGGTCGGCGAGATCCTGGAGTCGATCGTGGACCGGCGCCAGGAGCCCGTCTCCGGCCAGGCCCGGCAGACCGCCGACGAGATCGGCATGCCCCTCTAGTAGTCCAGCCTCCCCCCACAGTCGAGCCTGCCCGGTGGCCGAATCGTGCCGGGCGGGTGTGGCACGCCCTGTGAAACCCCGTGAAAGGAAACACCGTGTCCACTGGTACACGCCCCGCGCTGACGAGGATCGTCAGAAACATCCCCCGCGTGGCCGTCGCCGCTGTCGCCGCGTTCGCCCTGACCGCCTGTGGGGGCGGGGCCGAGAAGACCGAGTCCAAGTCGTCCGAGGGGGCGAGCGCCAAGTCCGCGGCATTCCCGGTCACCATCGAGCACAAGTACGGCAGCACGACCATCGATGCGGAGCCGAAGAAGGTCGTCACTCTCGGCCTGTCCGACCAGGACGCGGTGCTGGCGCTCGGTGTCAAGCCGGTCGGTTCGGTCGACTGGTTCAAGGAGAAGCCGTACGGCAAGTGGCCGTGGGCCAAGGAGCTGTGGGGTTCCACGCCGCCGCAGATCGTGGGTGAGCGTGATGAGTACAACATGGAGAAGATCGCGGCGCTCAAGCCGGATCTGATCGTCGCTCAGTACTCGGGCATGAAGAAGGAGCAGTACGAGACGCTGTCCAAGATCGCCAAGGTGGTCGCCCAGCCCAAGGGCCACGAGGACTACCAGGCGCCTTGGCAGGACATGACCAAGCAGATCGGCAAGGCGCTGGGCAAGGACGCCGAGACCGAGAAGCTGATCGCCGGCATCGACGCGCGCTTCAAGGCCGTCCGCGACAAGCACCCCGAGTGGAAGGGCAAGACGGTCACCGTCGGCGAGCCCTACGAGCCGGGCAAGTTCTCCGCGTTCTCGCCCAAGGACCCGAAGGTCATCTTCCTGTCCGAGATGGGCTTCACCACTTCCGAGACGTACCGCAAGGCGCTGGGCAAGGAGAACATCGCCGACCTCAGCGCGGAGCGCCTCGACGTCATGGAGGCCGACCGGACGGTGTGGCTGGGCACCCCTGAGACGGAGAAGGCCATGAAGGCCGATCCGCTCTACAAGAAGACCAAGGTCCACCAGGAGAAGCGGGACCTGTTCCTGCCGTACGACAGCCCGGACATCGGCGCCGCGCTGTCCTTCAACACCGTGCTGAGCATCCCGTACGCCATTGACCAGGTGGTGCCGATGCTTGAGGCCATCAAGTAGAAGCGGAGAGCGCATCTCCTTCCTGTGCGGCGACCTCTCACAGTCGCGCCTGCCCGGTGGCTGTCCCCGCCGGGCGGGCGTGACGCGCACGGTGCCGGAAAAGCCGTACGCAGTCGACGTGATCGTGCTGCTTCTGGCCGACGCCACGTAACTACTCCTCACTGACGCACAACCAGGGAAAGGCCCTTCGACGATGTTTGACGCCGAGTCGGACCGGACATCCGCTGCCGGGATGCCCGTCACTGGTGGGCAATCCGGCATCTGGCTTGCCCAGCAGATCGAGCCGGACAGCTCGGCCTACAACATCTCGTTCGTCCTGGAACTGCGCGGCGACATCGACCTCGACCGCCTGGCTGCCTCGGTGCAGCACGCCGTCGGGGAGGCCGAGTGCCTGCATGTGAGCGTCAGCCCCGAGGACGGGGAACCACGCCAGACGCCCACGCGGTTCCCCGTCGACGTCGCCACCGTCGACCTGCGGCACGAGCCGGATCCCGAAGGCGCTGCCGCGGAGTGGACGGAAGCCGACCGTGACCGGCCCGCCGACCTCGAGCGCGGTCCGCTGTTCGCCCAGGCACTGCTCCGGCTCGCCGACGACCGCGTCCTCTGGTACCAGCGCTACCACCACATCGTCATCGACGGCGCAGGCATCGCGTTGATCACCCACCGGGCCGGTGAGCTCTACACCGCCGGTGAGGCGGCCGGTGACACCGAGTGGGCGCTGTCCCGGCTGGTGGACTCCGACCGGGCGTACCGTGCGTCCGAGCAGTACCGGACGGATCGCGCGTACTGGCTGAGCCGACTGGCCGACCGGCCGGAGCCCGTACGCCTCGTCGAGCGCGCGTCGGCGCAGATGACGCGGCGCCTGCGGCGCACGGCGGAGCTGTCACCACAGGACACCGCCCGGCTGCGGGTCGCCGCGGCGGGCACGGGCATTCGCCTGTCCCGCCTGCTGGTGGCGGCCGTGGCCGCCTACCTTCACCGTGCCACCGGCGAGCAGGACCTGGTGCTCGGCCTGCCGGTCACCGCCCGGCAGGGCGCCGAGTCGGGGGATGTCCCCGGCATGGTGTCCAATGTGCTCCCGCTGCGTGTCGCCGTCCGCGGGGGCATGACCGGCTCCGAGCTCGTGGAGGCGGTGCGATGCGCGATCGCCGGGACGGTCGAGCACGGTCGTTACCGTGCCGAGGACCTGGCGAGGGACCTGGGGCTGGTCGACGGCGTACCGGAACTCGTCGGTCCCACGGTCAACATCCTGCCCGGCGGCGAGGGGCTGCGCTTCGGCGATCACGAGGCCGACCTCAAGCCCGGTTGGCTCGGCCCGGTCAGCGATCTGGCGGTCACTGTCGACGAGTCCGGGGCGGGAGAGAGCATCCGTATCCACTTCGACGCGGACGCGGACGTGTGCGACCAGCGGACGCTGGACGACCACGAGCGCCGCTTCCTCATGCTGCTGGATGCCCTTGTCGAGGGAATGGACCGCCCCATCGGCCACATCGAGCTGACCTCCGGTGCGGAGCGGGCCCAGCTGCTCGACGGGTTCGGAGCCGCGCCACGCGAGGTGCCCGAACTGTCCTGGCCCGCCGCGTTCGAGCGGCAGGTGCAGCGCTCGCCGGATGCCGTCGCGCTCGTGTACGAGGACCGGGAACTGTCCTACGCCGAGCTCAATGCCGCCGCGAACCGCCTCGCCCGCCTCCTGGTCGCCCGGGGCGTACGCGAGGAGCACGTCGTCGCCGTGGCCGTGCCGCGCTCGCCCGAGCTGGTGGTCTCCCTGCTGGCGGTGATGAAGGCGGGAGCGGCATATCTGCCGCTGGACGCCGACCACCCCCAGGACCGGATTGCCTACATGCTGTCCGACGCCGGCGCGCGGACCGTCGTCACCACGCGCGAGCTGGCCGGCGAACTCCCGGAGGCACCCGGCGTCGAGCACGTCCTGCTCGACGGCCCGTCCGTGGCCGCCGAGTGCGCCGCGTCGGACGACTCGGACCCCGGCCTGCCGATCGCCCTGGACCAGGCCGCGTACGTCATCTACACATCGGGCTCCACCGGCCGCCCGAAGGGCGTTGTGGTCTCGCACGACGGGGTCGGCAGCCTGGTCGCCACCGCCACGGACCGCATCGGTATCGACGCGGACAGCCGCGTCGTGCAGTTCGCCTCGGTCGGCTTCGATGTGACGGTCTGGGACCTGATCATGTCGCTGTGCGTCGGCGGCCGGATCATCATCGTCCCCACCGAGCGTCGGGTCGCCGGGCCCGCCCTGACGGATTACATCGAGGAGCACCTGGCCACCCACATGATCCTGCCGCCTTCGCTCGTCTCGGCGCTGCCGCAGGACTGTGAGCTGCCCGAGGGCGCGGTGCTCGTGGTCGGCACCGAGGCGGTGCCGAGCGAGCTGATCGCCCGCTGGGGCGGGCGGCTGCGGGTCGTCGTCGCCTACGGCCTGACAGAGGCGACGGTCAACTCGACGCTGTGGCTTGCCGAGCCGGACCGGCAGGGCCCGGTACCGATCGGCCGACCCGACCCCAATACCCGTGCCTACGTGCTCGATTCGGCGCTGCGTCCGGTTCCTGTGGGTGTCGAGGGCGAGTTGTACGTCGGCGGGCGCGGCCTCGCCCGCGGCTACCTGGGCAGGCACGGGCTGACCTCGGAGCGGTTTGTCGCCGACCCGTTCGGGCCGTCGGGTGCGCGGATGTACCGCACGGGCGACCGGGTGCGCTGGAGTGCCGACGGCAACCTGGAGTTCCTCGGCCGCGCGGACGGACAGCTCAAGATCCGCGGTCACAGGATCGAGCCGGGCGAGATCGAGAGCGCGTTCATGGCCTGCCCGGGCATCGCCCAGGCCGCCGTCCTCGTACGGGAGGACCACCGGGGTGTGAAGCGCCTCGTCGCCCATCTGGTGGGTGACGGCGGCGCGGATGCCGACGCCTGCGTTGCGGCGGCGCGGGTACAGGTGGCGGAGGCGCTGCCGGACTACATGGTGCCGTCGGCCCTCGTCGTACTGGACGGACCCCTGCCGCTCACGCCCAACGGAAAGCTCGACACCCGGGCGCTGCCCGAGCCGCAGTGGACGGCGATGACCGGTGACGCCAAGCCGACGACGCCGGCCGAGGCGGCACTCGCCGCGCTGTTCGCCGAGCTCCTCGACCTTCCGTCGGTGGGCGTCCACGACAGCTTCTTCGAACTCGGCGGAGACAGCATCGTCGCCATCCAGCTGGTCTCCCGCGCCCGGGCCGGCGGACTGGCGATCACCCCGCGCGACGTGTTCCGCCACCGTACGGTGGCGGCCCTCGCGCGCATCACTGACGGTGTGGACACGCCGCCACGTGAATCCGGTGCGGTGCCCGAGCCGTTCTCCCTGGTCCCGCTGAGCGATGCCGAGCGTGCCAAGTTCGAATCCGCCGTCCCGGAACTCCTCGACGTCGTACCGGCCACTCCGCTGCAGGAAGGCTTCTTCTTCCATGCCGCCGTCGACGAGGGCGGGTCGGACGGCTACGCCGTGCAGGACACCCTCGAACTCGCCGGTGACGTGGACGCAGAGGCCCTGCGGGCAGCCACGCAGCGGCTGCTCGACCGCCATCCACTGCTGCGTGCCGCCTTCCGCCAGCGCTCGGACGGTCAGATCGTGCAGCTCATCGGCGAGCGTGTCGAGCTGCCGTGGCGTTACGCCGACCTGTCGGAACTCGACGTGGCAGAGCAGTCCACGGCCGCCGACGAGGCCACGGGTGCGGAGCGGGCGGAGCGATTCGACCTCGGAGTCCCGCCGCTGATGCGGGCCGCGCTGATCCGGCTCAGCGCTGAGCGGTCCCTGCTGGTGCTGACCATGCATCACATCGTGGTGGACGGCTGGTCGGTTTCGCTCATCATGCGTGAACTACTGGACGGCTACCGCCCCGGCGCCTCGGCTGAACCGTCCGCGCCGGTCACGTCGATGGCGACCTACCGGGCGTACGCGGGGTGGCTCGCCGGCCGTGACCGGGAGCCGGCGCTCGGCGCGTGGCGCGACGCGTTGGCGGGCCTCGACGCCCCGGCCAGGCTGCCCGTCCGTGCCGGGGACGCGAGCCCTGCCGAGGCAGGCGGGATCACCCTTGAGCTCTCCGCGGAGGCCACGACGGCGCTCACGGCTCGGGCCCGGCAGCTCGGGCTGACCCTGAGCACCATCGTGCAGGGCGGGTTCGGCCTGGTGCTCGGTGATGTGGTCGGCTCCCAGGACCTGGTCTTCGGGACCACGGTCTCCGGACGGCAGGCCGCCGTCGAGGGCATCGAAGCGCTGGTCGGCCTGCTGATCAACACCGTGCCCACCCGGCTGCGGTGGCGTCCGGAGCAACCGGTCGCCGAGCTCCTGGCGGGGTTCCAGGACGCCCAGGCCGACCTGCTGGACCACCAGCACCTCGGACTCGCCGACATCCAGCGGGCCGTCGGCCGGGGTGAACTGTTCGACGCGCTGGTCGTGGTGGAGAACCTGCCCGACGCGGGCGAGCCGACCGATCCGGCGGGCCAGGTCCGCATCGTCGGATCGCACATCCGCGACGCGGTCCACTACCCGCTCGCGCTCACCGTGCTCCCTGGTGAGCGACTTGAGCTGCGGCTCGAACACGACCCCTCCCGGCTGGACGCCACGGCTGCAGAGCGGTTCGTCACCCGGCTGCGGGCGCTGCTCGAGCAGGTGATCGCCGACCCCCGGCTCCCGGTCGCGCAGCTGGCCGCGCAGTCGGCCGAAGAGCGGCGGAGCACGCTCGACCGCCTCACCGGAGCGGAACACGCGTTGCCCACCGGCACGGTGCACGGAGCATTCGCCGAACAGGTCCGCCGCACCCCTGACGCGACCGCTCTGAACCACGACGGCGAGCGGACGACCTATGCCCAACTGGACGAGCGGGCCGAGGCACTGGCGCACCGGCTGTCGGCCCAAGGCGTGGGCCCCGAGTCCATCGTGGCCGTCGCTGTTCCCCGCTCGGCCGAGACGCTGGTCGCCCTGCTCGGTGTGCTCAAGGCGGGTGCGGCCTATCTGCCGGTCGACATCGACTACCCGGCCGACCGGGTTCGCTACATGCTCGCCGACTCCGGGGCACGAACGGTCGTCGCCACCGAGGAGTCCTGGGCGCGCCTGCCCGAACTGGCGGACGTGACACGGGTCCTCCTCGGCGAGGGCCACCACGGGGCAGCTGATCCGGCTCCCGCCGCGCCCGGCACCGTACTCGTCCATCCGGACAACGCCGCGTATCTGATGTACACCTCGGGGTCGACCGGTCGGCCCAAGGGCGTTGTGGTGACGCATCGAGCGGTTGTCGGACAGTTGGCCTGGACGGCCGAGCAGTTCGGATTCGGTCCGGGCGAGCGAGTGCTGCACCAGTACTCGACCAGCTTCGACCCGTCGGTGCAGGAGATCTTCGCTCCGCTGCTGACTGGTGGGACCGTCGTGATCGCCAGGCCGGACGGCCACCGCGATCCGGCGTATCTTGCCGAGCTCATCCGCCGCGAGCAGGTCACCAATGTCGATCTGGTGCCCTCCCTGTACGGCGCGCTGCTCGCGGAGGAAGAAGCCGGTCAGTGGTGGGTGAGCCTGCGCAGGGCGTTCAGCGGGGGAGAGGCGCTGCCGGTTCCCCTCGCGCGGCGCTGGCGGGAGCGCACCGGGGTGCCCCTGTTCAACGTGTACGGGCCGACCGAGGCCGTCATCCAGGTCACCAGTTGGGATTCGGGCTCCGAACCGGGTGAGCAGGGCACCGTACCCATCGGGCGTCCGGTGTGGAACACCCGGCTCCACGTACTCGACCGGTACCTCCGCCCCGTCGCGGAGGGGGAGTCCGGCGAGCTCTACATCGCGGGCGCGCAACTGGCCCGCGGTTACCACGGACGCACCGCGCTGAGCGCGGAGCGCTTCGTCGCCGATCCGTACGGCGGGCCGGGGGAGCGGATGTACCGCACCGGAGACATGGTTCAGTTCAGTGGAGACGGTGTGCTCACCTACCTCGGGCGCACCGACCACCAGGTCAAGATCAGGGGAAACCGGGTGGAACTCGGGGAAATCGAAGCGCGGTTGCGCGATGAGCCGGCCATCGGTGATGTGGTGGTCGTGGCCCGCGACGACGACCGTGGAGTCAAGCAGCTGGTGGCCTACATGGTCCCCGCCACCGGAGCGGCTCTGGATGTCGCCGCCGTACGGAGCACGCTCAGCGGTTCGCTGCCCGCGCCCATGGTTCCCAGCCACTTCGTGGAGCTCGACGCCCTGCCGTTGACCCCGGGCGGGAAGATCGACCACAAGGCCCTTCCCGCCCCCGAGGTCCGGAGCAGGCGGCAGGGACGTACGGCGCGCGAGGGCCGCGAGCGGCAGCTCTGCGCGATCTTCGCCGACGTGCTCGGGATCGACGGGGTCGACGCGGACGAGGACTTCTTCGTGCTCGGCGGGGACAGCATCCTGTCCATGTCGGTCTCCAGCCGCGCCCGCAGGGCCGGCCTGGCGATCAGCCCGCGCGACGTATTCGAACACCGCACGCCGGCCGCGCTGGCGGCCACGGTCCTCGGCACGGAGGATGCCGCACCCGCGGCCGTCGCCGATTCCGACGGTGTGGGCGACGTGTCGCTGCTGCCCATCGTCCACCAGCTCCGCGAGGACGGCGGAACGGTCAACCGCTTCAACCTGTCGATGCTGCTCCAGGCACCCGCCGCAGCCGACACCGACTCTCTGACGCGGGTTCTGCAAGCGATCCTGGACCACCACGACGGTCTGCGGCTCACGCTCTCCCGCATGGATCTCGGCCCGGCGATTCCCGCGCTGTGGTCGGCCCGGACGCTTGCCGTGGGTTCCGTGGACGCGGCTGCGCTGCTGCGGCGCGTCGATGTACGTGACCTCGACGACGTCGGACTCCGCACGGTGATCGCCGAGGAGTCCGACGGTGCGGCCTCCCGGCTCGATCCAGATGGCGGCACCATGCTGCAGGCGGTCTGGTTCGACGCGGGCGGCGACCGGCCGGGCCGACTGCTGCTCGCCGTCCACCACCTGGCGATCGACGGCGTGTCCTGGCGTGTGCTGCTCGGTGATCTCGCCGCCGCGTGGGACGCCGCCTCGCAGGGGGAGCGGCCTGTCCTGGAGCCGGTGCCCTCGTCACTGCGGCGGTTCGCACGGGACGTCGCCGAGCAGGCGACCTCACCGCAGCGGCAGGCCGAACTGCCGTACTGGGCAAAGACCCTGGCGCCCGGAGCCGAACTGGTCGCCGGTGCCACCCGTACCGGAACAGCCGGTTCGGCGCGGGAACACGTCGTGTCCCTGTCCGTCGAGGACACCCAGGCGCTGCTCACGGCGGTACCCGCCGCAGCCGGAGCCGATGTCACCGAAGTCCTGCTCACCGCACTGCGCCTCGCAGTGTCGCGCTGGCGCGGCGAGCGGGACGGCGAGCAGGACGGCGACCTGCTGGTGGATCTCGAACGGCACGGGCGCGACGGGGCCGACATGGACCTGTCGCGCACCGTGGGCTGGTTCACCAGCCTGCATCCCGTACGCCTCCCCGCCGCCGACGGCGCACTTGACGTGCTCAAGTTGGTCAAGGAGTCCGTGCGGTCGGCACCGGACTCGGGCGCTGGGTACGGCATGCTGCGCTACCTCAACCCGCAGCTCGCGCCCGTCTTCACCCAACTGTCCAGCGCCCAGGTGCTGTTCAACTACTTCGGCCGGCTCCCCGCCGAGCAGATCCGGGACTGGGCGCCCGCGGTCGAGGCCGACGCACTGTCCGTGGAACCCGACGCCGACCTGGCCATGCCGTATCCGCTTCAGGTCAACGCGGTGTGCGCCGATACCCCCCACGGCCCCGAGCTGCGCGCCACCTGGACCTGGCCGGCGGGCGACGCGCTGACCGAGGAGGACGTACAGGCACTCGGCCGCGAGTGGGCGGTGGCACTGTGCGAACTCATCGCCCAGGTGTCGCAGTCCGGCTCGGCGGCACGGGCTCTCACGCCGTCGGACGTGCCGCTGGTCCAGCTCACCCAGGCCGACATCGACCTGGTCGAGCGCGTCAGCCCGGTGACCGTCGCCGACGTCTGGCCGCTGTCACCGCTGCAGGAAGGCATCCACTTCCACGCCAGCTACGACACGTCCGCGCTGGACGTCTACACCGCGCAGGACAACTTCGACTTCGACCACCGCCTTGACGCCGAGCGGCTCCGCGCGGCCTGCGCGACGCTGCTGCGCAGGCACCCGAGCCTGTGCGCGGGTATCACCAGTGACGGCCTGCCCGGGCCCGTGCAGTTCGTCTGTTCCGCGGCCGAGGTGCCGGTGCCGCTGACCGAGGTGGATCTGACCGGCCTGAGCGAGCAGCAGCGGCAGGTACGCCTCGCCGAGATCGCCGAGGCCGGCCGACGGGAGCGGTTCGACCTGGCCGCGCCCCCGCTGTTCCGGCTCAAGCTGATCCGGCTCACCGAGAACACCGACCGTCTGATGCTCAGCCACCACCTGGTGGCCTGGGACGGCTGGTCGCAGTCCGTGTTCCTCGACGAACTGCTGGGGCTCTACGCCGCGGCCGGCGACGACACCGCGCTGCCCGTACCCGGCAGCTACCGTGACTATCTGAGCTGGCTCGCCGAGCAGGACTTCGACGCGGCCCGTGAAACGTGGCGCCACGCCCTGGCCGGACTCGACGAGCCCACGCTGGTGGCGCGGAACCGGGGGGACGAGCCGACGATCCCGCGGCGGCGTACCTTCGATCTGTCCCCGGAGCTCAGCGATCGCCTGCGGGCATCCGCCCGTGAGCACGGACTGACGATCAACGCGGTGTTGTCCGCCGCGTGGGCGCTCGTCCTGTCCGCGACGGTGGGCCGTGACGACGTGGTATTCGGCGCCACGGTCGCCGGACGGCCTGCGGACGTGTCCGGTGTGGACACGGCGATCGGCATGTTCCTCAACACGGTGCCCCTGCGGGTCACGTTCGACCCCGACGAGCCGGTCGCGGAGCTGCTGCGCCGTATGCAGTCCGAGCGGGTCGCGCTGATGGACCACGAGTACCTCGGCCTGGCCGAGCTGCAGCGGGCCGGCGGCCACAACACGCTCTTCGACACCCTGTACGTACTCCAGAACTTCGCCGACGAAGGCGCGTTCCGGCAACTGACCGAGCGTCACGGCATCACCGGCGTGGGCAGCGTGGACGCCACCCACTACCCCATGACCCTGATCGTCAATCCGGCCGAGGTCGTTCAGGCGAAGCTGGAGTACCGCCCGGACCTGGTCGGCGACGAGCAGGCCGCAGCCACGCTGGAGCGCTTCGGCACCCTCGTGGAACGTCTGATCGGCGATCTGTCGGCGCGCGTCGGTTCCCTGGACCTGCTGCTGAACGGTGAGCGGGAAGCTCTTGCCGCCGAGTGGGCGGGCAGCCGTGACTCCGTGCCGAACGAGACCGTCGCCGACATGCTCGCGGCACAGGTCGCCCGCACCCCGGACGCCGTGGCGCTGGTGTTCGGCGAGCGCGCACTCACCTACGCGGAGCTGGACGCGCAGATCAACCGGCTCGCCCGGCTGCTGCTCGCCCGTGGCGCGGGACCCGAGCAGGCGGTGGCACTGGCGCTGCCGCGCTCGATCGAGATGGTCGTGGCGCTGTTCGCCGTGCTGCGCACCGGCGCCGCCTACCTGCCCCTCGACCTCGACCACCCCGCCGACCGGCTGCGCCTGATGGTCGAGGACACCGGGCCCCTGTGCCTGCTGTCCACGACGGCGGTCGCCCCGACGCTGCGAGGGGAGGAGGGAGCCCTCGCCCCCGAACTCCTGCTGGACGACCCGGCCGTCACCGCGGAGCTTGCCGGTCTCCCGTCGGGGGAGGTCACGGACGCCGAGCGGCCCGCGTTCGCGCACGGTGTGGAGAACCGGCTGGAGTACCCCGCCTACGTCATCTACACCTCCGGCTCGACCGGCAAGCCCAAGGGCGTCGTCACCCCGTACCGCGGGTTGACGAACATGCAGCTCAATCACCAGAAGGAAATCTTCGACCCGGCGATCGCCTCGGCGGGTGGACGACGGCTGCGCATCGCGCACACCGTCTCCTTCGCCTTCGACATGTCCTGGGAGGAGCTGCTCTGGCTCGTCGAGGGGCACGAGGTCCATGTCTGCGACGAGGAGCTGCGCCGCGACGCCGAAGCCCTTGTGGCGTACTGCGACGAGCACCGCGTCGACGTGGTCAACGTGACGCCCACCTACGCCCAGCTGCTGATCGAGGAGGGCCTGCTCGACCAGGACGAGACCGCAGGCAAGCACCGGCCCGCACTCGTCCTGCTCGGCGGCGAGGCCGTGTCCGACACGGTGTGGACGCGACTGCGCCGCACCGAGGGCACGTACGGCTACAACCTGTACGGGCCTACCGAGTACACGATCAACACGCTCGGCGGATCCACCACGGACAGCCCGACCCCGACGGTCGGTATGCCCATCCGCAACACCCGGGCCTATGTGCTCGACGCGATGCTGCGCCCCGTCCCGCCGGGCTGCCCCGGTGAGTTGTACATCGCCGGAACCGGCCTCGCCCGTGGCTACCACAGCCGCGCCGGCCTGACGGCGGAGCGGTTCGTTGCCGACCCGTTCGGTGCCCCCGGCGAGCGGATGTACCGCACCGGCGACCTCGTCCGGCAGCGCCCGGACGGCCTCATCGACTTCCTCGGCCGTACCGACGACCAGGTCAAGATCCGCGGATACCGGATCGAACTGGGCGAGATCTCCTCGGTCCTGTCCGCGCGCCCCGAGGTCGCGCACGCCGCGGTCGTCGTGGCGGAGAGTGCCGGGACGAAGCGCCTGGTCGGCTATGTCGTACTCGAGGAGGGTGAAGCAGAGGACGACGCGTTGCTCCAGCGGCTGCGCGAGCACCTGAAGGCCGGCCTGCCCGACTACATGCTCCCCGCCGCGCTGGTGGCGGTGGAGACACTTCCGCTGACCGTCAACGGCAAGCTCGATGTCAAGGCCCTGCCCGCCCCGGACTTCGCAGGGCCGAGCACCAGCCGCCCGCCCAGGTCGCCGCAGGAGGAGACGCTCTGCGCGCTCTTCGCCGAAGTCCTCGGACTCGCCGAGGGCAGCGTAGGCATCGACAGCAACTTCTTCGAGCTCGGCGGCCACTCACTACTGGCCACCAGGCTGATCAGCCGCGCGCGCACCGCGCTGAAGGCGGAGCTGGCGATCCGCGACCTGTTCGAGGCGCCGACCGTCGCCGAGCTGGTGGAGCGTGCGACCGGCTCGCCCACCGCCGACCGACCGACGCTGACGGCCGGTGAGCGGCCCGCCGAGCTGCCGCTGTCCCACGCCCAGCAGCGGCTGTGGGTCATCCAGCAGATCGAGTGCACCTCGGCCGCCTACAACTTCCCGCTGGTGATGCGGCTGCGCGGCACCCTCGATGTGGACGCGTGGCGGGCGGCGCTGGCCGATGTGACGGTACGTCACGAAGCGCTGCGCACGGTCTTCGCCGAGCGCGACGGCCAGGCGTTCCAGCGCGTTCTGCCCATCGAGCAGGCGCACCCGGTGGTGGAGTGCGTCCGCGCCGGCGAGGACGAGGTGGCCGGCATCGTCGACGCCGCCATCAACCGTCCGTTCGATCTCGCCGCAGAGCTGCCGCTGCGGGCGACCATCGTCGAGGTGGCGCCCGAGGACCACGTCGTGGTCCTGCTGCTGCACCACATCACCACCGACGAGTGGTCGGACCGGCCCTTCCTGCGCGACCTGGCCACCGCCTACGCCGCCCGCCGGTCCTGCTCGGCGCCGGAGTGGGAGCCGCTGCCCGTTCAGTACGCCGACTACGCGCTGTGGCAGCAGCGGCTGCTCGGTGACCCGGCCGACCAGCAGACCCTGGCCGCCCGCCAGCTGGAGTACTGGCGCACGACGCTTCAGGGGGCTCCCGAGGAGATCGAGTTGCCGGCCGACCGGCCCCGGCCCGCCCGCCCGGCCTTCTCCGGAGCCGAGCTCGACATCGACTTCGACACCGCGGCCTACCAGGGGCTGAAGCGGCTGTCCCGGGAGAGCGGCGCCAGCATGTTCATGGTGGTGCACGCGGCAGTCGCCGCGCTGCTCCACCGCATGGGCGCCGGTACGGACATCCCCCTCGGCTCGCCCATCGCCGGGCGCAGTGACGAGGCGCTCGACGACCTGGTCGGCTTCTTCGTCAACACACTCGTACTGCGGGCCGACCTCAGCGGCGATCCGAGCTTCACCGAACTCTTGGCGCGGGTCCGCGACACCGACCTGGCCGCGTTCTCCCAAGCGGACGTGCCGTTCGAGTCCGTCGTCGAGAAGCTGAACCCGACGCGCTCGCTCGCCCGCAACCCGCTGTTCCAGGTGATGGTCGGCTACCACAACCGCACGGGCGACGAACTGGAGCTGCCCGGGCTCGGTGTGGAGTACGTGCCGTTCCGGATCAAGTCGGCCAAGTTCGACCTCGTGTTCAGCTTCAGCGAGCAGGTCGGCGCCGGCGGGGACGAGGGCGCGCTCAGCTGCCGCCTGGAGTTCGCCACCGAGCTGTTCGACCAGGAGACCGCCGAGCGGCTCGGCGACCACCTGAGGCGACTGGTCACGGCGGTGGTCACCGAACCGGAAGCCCCGGTCTCCCGGGCGGATGTACTCGCTGCCGACGAGCGGCAGCTGGTCCTGGAAGGCTTCAACGCCACCGAGCGGGTGGTCGACGAGTCCTCGCTGCCGGCCCTGTTCGCCCGGCGTCTTGCCGAGCGGCCCGACGCTGTGGCCGTCGTGGAGCGGTCCAGGTCGGTGAGCTATGCACAGCTGGACGCCCGATCCAACCGGATCGCACGGCTGCTGGCCACGCGCGGGGTGGGCGCCGAGAGCGTGGTCGGCGTGGCCATGCCCCGTTCGGCCGACATGGTCGCGACCGTGCTCGCCGCGCTCAAGCTGGGCGCAGCGTTCCTGCCGCTCGACCTGGTCCATCCGGCCGACCGGCTCGCCTACATGATCGAGGACTCCAGGGCCGCCCTCGTCGTCGGCACCGAGCAGGTGGCAGGGAAGATCCCCGAAGTGGCGGGCGTACCGACGGTGCTGCTCGACGCACCGCAGGCCACGGCTGAACTGGACCGGCTGGCAGAGTCCGAGGTGGATGGTCTGCCGGTGAGCCTGGACCAGGCGGCGTACGTGATCTACACGTCCGGTTCGACCGGCCGGCCCAAGGGCGTGGTCGTCCCGCACGAGGGCATCTCCAGTCTGGTCGCCACCGCGGTCGACCGGATGGGCCTGGAACGCGACAGCCGCGTACTGCAGTTCGCCTCGATCGGCTTCGACGTCTTCGTGTTCGAACTGTCGATGGCGCTGTGCCACGGCGGCCGGCTCGTGCTCATATCCGACGAGGCGCGCGTCGCCGGACCGGCGCTCACCGACTTCCTCGCGGACCAGCGGATCACTCACATGATTCTTCCGCCGTCCCTGGTGTCGGCGCTGCCGGCGGGCTGCGAGCTGCCCGAAGGGTCGACCATCCTGGTGGGCACCGAGACCGTGCCGCCGGACCTGTTCGACCGCTTCGGTGCCACGGCCAACCTGATCTGCGCGTACGGGCTCACCGAGGCGACGGTCAACTCCACGCTGTGGCGCGCCCGGCAGGCTGGGGGTTCCCCCGGCCGAAGGCCAGGGGGAGGACGTCCCACCGGGCGCGTGCCGATCGGCCGGCCGGACCCCAACACGGTCTGCTACGTGCTGGACGCCAACCTGTGCCCGGTCCCGCAGGGCGTGGTGGGCGAGCTGTACGTGTCCGGACGCGGACTCGCCCGCGGCTACCTCGGCAAGTCCGCGCTGACCTCCGAGCGGTTCGTCGCCGACCCGTTCGGCCCGCCCGGCAGCCGGATGTACCGCACCGGTGACCGCGCCCGCTGGCGCACCGACGGCAACATCGACTTCCTCGGCCGGGTCGACAACCAGGTGAAGATCCGCGGTTTCCGCATCGAGCTCGGCGAGATCGAGGCGGCACTCGCCGGCCACCCGGCGGTCAGTCAGGCCGCTGTGGTGCCCGACCGTGTGGGCGACATCGTGCGTCTTGTGGCCTACGCCGTCCCGGAGAGCGGCCACCGGAGCGGGGAGCTCGACCCGCAGGCGCTGCGTACGTACGTCGCCGGGCTGTTGCCCGAGTACATGGTGCCCGCCCTTGTGGTGCCGCTGGACGGTCCGCTGCCGCTGACCCCCAACGGCAAGCTGGACCGGAAGGCGCTGCCCGCACCGGACTGGTCCGGGATGACCGGTGACGCCCGCCCGGCCACCGAAACGCAGACCCGCCTGGCCGAGCTGTTCGGCGAGATCCTGAAGCTGGAGGACGTGGGTATCCACGACAACTTCTTCGCGCTGGGCGGCCATTCGATGGCCTCGATGCGGCTGCTCGGCCGGATCCGCTCCGAGTTCGGGGTCGAACTGAGCATCCGGGACGTCTTTGACGCGCTGACTGTCGCCGGTATCTCCGCCAAGCTCGAGGGAGCGTCGGCCGCCCGGCCGCCGCTGCGCCCGGTCGAGCACGTGGAGGGTGCTCCGCTGCCGGTCGCCCCCGTACAGCGGTGGCAGTGGTCGTCATACCGACGGCACTCCGGCTTCGACCACGCACTTGTGCTGCGCTCGCCCGGAGGGCTGGAAGGCGACGCGCTCGCGGCCGCGCTTGGCGACGTGGTGGCACGGCACGAGCCGCTGCGCACCGTCTTCACCGAAGGGGACGGAGCCGTTCACCAGCAGGCCGCGCAGCCCCCGGCCCTGGAGCGGGAGCAGTGCGTCGACCTGGACGCACGGCTCGCCCAACTCGCCGCGCAGGCCCCGGACCTGTCGCAGGAACCGCCCCTGCGGGCCCGGCTGCTCACCGGCGCGGACGGCACGCAGGCGGTACTGCTGACGATGCACTACCTCGCCGTGGACGAATGGTCGGTGGTGCCCCTGTTCCGCGACCTCACCACGGCGTACCAGGCCAGGACGGTCGGCCGGGAGCCCGGGTGGGAGCCGCTGCCGGTCGCATACGCCGACTACACCCACTGGGCACACGAGGTGCTCGGCGATCTCGCCGACCCCGACAGCCTGGGCGGGCGGCAGCTGGCGTACTGGCGGCAGACGCTGAAGGACCTACCGCGGGAGCTGGCGCTGCCGACGGACCGTTCGCGTCCGGCCGCACCCGGCCTGCCCGGCAGTGGTGGTGACTACGTCGGATTCGTGCTCGACGAGCAGCTCCACGCCGACGTGGACAAGCTCGCCCGGGCGACCGGCACCAGCATGTTCATGGTCCTGCACTCGGCACTGTCGGCACTGCTCACCGCCCACGGTGCGGGCACCGACCTGCCCATCGCCACCATGGTCGCCGGCCGCGCCGACGACCAACTGGCCGACCTGGTCGGCTGCTTCTTCAACACCGTGGTGCTGCGCACCGACACCGCGGGGGACCCGACCTTCGCGGAGCTGCTGACCCGGGTGCGGGAGACGACGCTCGGTGCCCTGGACCGGCAGGACGTGCCGTTCGACGAGGTCGTACGGGTGACCGGACTGCCCCCGGAGGGACCGCAGGTCATGGTGATCCACCATGAGCAGGCCGACCTCGACGAACTCGAGGGCGGCATGGGCTCGTTCCATGCCGTGCCCACCGGCTCGGCGAAGGCGGAGCTGACGCTCAGCTTCTACGAGCCGCGCGGCGACGGGCCCGTGCACTGCGAGCTGATCCACGCCACCGAGCTGCTCGGCCGCGCCAAGGCGCGCCGACTCGCCGACGAACTTCAGGCGCTGCTGCGGAAGGTGGCAGCCGACCCGGAACAGCCGCTGTCGGAGCTGTTCACCGTAATGTCCATGAGGAGTGAGAACGCATGACCACCAACCCGTTCGAGGACCCGCAGGGCCGCTTCAAGGTCCTGACCAACGACGAGAACCAGCACTCGCTGTGGCCGTCCTTCGCCGAGGTGCCGGCGGGGTGGCGGACCGTCTTCGGTGAGGACACCCGGGACGCCTGCCTCGCCTACGTGGAGGCGAACTGGACCGATTTGCGGCCCACGAGCCTGATCGCGCAGCAGGGCTGACCCTCCTGGAACCACGTCGCCGCCTGCGGTGAGGACGTCTCCTCACC
>NZ_JBHWWF010000060.1:0-27372 GCF_042736455.1 Streptomyces sp. NPDC060064 | reverse complement strand
GGACCCCGCTCCTCAATCGCCGGACGGGCTTGAAAAATCAAGCCCGTCCGGCGATTGAGGACACACCCCGAAGCGGCCCCGGGGACCCCGCGCCGCGAAGCGGGCGCATCGGGTGTGGGGCGCCCGGCCCCACGTCCCCCTCCCCCCAGGGGCCTGGGGGCGCAGCCCCCGGTTTCGGGAAGGGGCGGGGTGGGGGAACAACACCGCCTACCCTCAGAAGGCACCCGATCCCGAGGACCCCGCCGTGTCAGGACGCTTCGCCCCCCGCACCCCCACCCGCACCACCGTGCGAGGCGGCCACACCACCGTCCCCTCCGGCATCCCCGCGCAGACGCGGGCCGGCTCCAGCACCCGGTGCTGGACGCCCCCCGGGCCCCTCGATCTCGGGCTCGTGCTCGGGCCGCACCGTCGCGGGCCCGGCGACCCCACCTTCGGTACGACCCCGGACGGCTCCGTCTGGCGCGCCAGCCGTACGCCCGCCGGCCCCGGCACCCTCCGCGTCGCCCTGCACGCGAGCGCCGGCGCCGCCGAGGCCGAGGCGTGGGGCCCCGGCGCCGACTGGCTGCTCGAGCACCTCCCCACGCTGCTCGGTGAGGCGGACGACCCCGCCGCCTTCACCCCGCGCCACCGCCTGCTCGCCGCCTCCCAGCACCGCCGTCCCGGCCTCCGCCTGTCCCGCACCGGCCTGGTCCTGGAATCCCTGATCCCCTCGATCCTGGAGCAGAAGGTCACCACGGACGAGGCGTACCGGGCCTGGCGGCTGCTCGTACGCAAGTACGGCGAACCCGCGCCCGGCCCCGCACCGCGTATGTACGTGATGCCCGAGCCCCGCACCTGGGCGCTGATCCCTTCCTGGGAGTGGCACCGCGCGGGCGTCGACAACAAGCGCGCATCGACGATCCTGCGCGCGGTCCGCGTCGCCCGTCGCCTGGAGGAGGCCGCAGCCATGGAGCCGGAACAGGCCCGGGCAAGGCTGGAGTTGATCTCCGGCATCGGCCCCTGGACCTCCGCCGAAACGGTCCAGCGCAGCAACGGCGCCCCCGATGCCGTCTCCGTCGGCGATGTGCATCTGCCGGGCATCGTCGGCTACGCCCTCGCGGGCGACCGCGACGCCGACGACGCGGCGATGCTCGAACTCCTGGCCCCGTACGCCGGCCAGCGCCACCGCGCCGCCCGTCTGATCCTGCTGAGCGGCCGCACCCCGCCCCGCCGCGTGCCCAAGATGCCCCGCACAGACATCGCCGGCCTGTAGAACGCCGAGGGCAGAAGGACTTCATGGCCAAGCAACGCGTCACTGTCTGTCTCGCCCCGACCGAACCCGATGACCTCCAGCGGGCGATCGGCGCGGCCATGGCGCCCTACGACTACAACCGCGCCGATGTCCCCCAACCGGACTGGGTGGGGGAGTGGGACTACTGGTACATCTCGGCCGGCGGCTGGGAGTTCGCGGTGCTGGCCGGGCACGAGGACGATCCGAGGATCGTCAGGGAGGGCGAGGACGAGCACAGGCCGCGGCCCCGCAATCAATGCGACGGAGGCCCCAAGGGGCTGCTGGACTTCGACGCCGACCGGGCTCCGGCCGCCGAGGATCCGCGAGGCGCTGGCACGAGTGGCAGGAGTTCGCCGCGACGTATCCGCCGTCCCTGCCGCTGGGCCACTTCTGGCAGAAGGCATTCCTCGACCCGGCCGGCTACCCGGAGCGGCAGGCGCTGGAGGACTTCAAGGGCCAGCCGGTGATCCGCGCCCTGTACGCGGATCCCGAGCTGCGGGACCGTCTCGGTGACGATCCCGTCGCCTGGCACGGGGACGACCTCGCCGCCTTCGTCGAGCTCCAAGTCGCCGATGCGCTGCCGACCGTCGCCCTGCTCACCCTGGACGGCCGCTGGATCGAAGGCGGCACGCACGCGTACCGCCGCAGCATCAACGCCTATCTCGACGCCCTGCCGGCCGACGCGATGGTCGTACGGGTGCTGTACCACTCATGACGTGCCGCGGTGCTGAACAGCCGATCAGCGCACCTCGATGAAGTCCCCCGCGTCCCGCGCCGGCCGCTCCTTCGGCGCCCCGGCCGCATGCCCGACCGCCACCGCGCCCATCGGGTCCCATCCCTCCGGCAGTCCCAGCACGTCCCGTACGACCTCGCGGCAGAACATCGTCGACGACACCCACGCCGAGCCGAGCCGCTCACCCGCCAGCGCCACCAGGAAGTTCTGCACGCCCGCGCCCGCCGCGACCACGAACATCTCGCGCTCGGCGGCGTCCCGGCGCTCGTCCCCGTAGTGGTGCGAGCCGTCCGCCACCAGGCACGGCACGACCAGATACGGCGCCTTGCGCAGCACGTCCCCGCGCCGCACCCGCTTCGCGACGGACTCCTCCGACTTGCCGTCGCGCCGCAGGTCCGCGATCCACGCGTCCCGCATCGCGTCGAGCAACCCGGTGCGCGCCGCGGCGGATTCGAGGAGTACGAACCGCCAGGGCGTCGTGTGATGCGGCGCCGGAGCCGTCACAGCCGCGGCGACGGCGCGGCGCACCGCACCGCCGTCCACCGGCTCGTCCGTGAACTCCCGCACGGTACGGCGCTGGGTGACCGCCTCCCGTACCGCCTCCGAGGTCCCCAGCCGGAACATGTCGTCGGCCGCGACCCGGACCATCGCCCGTGCTCCCTCGGCCCCGTCGGCCACCAGATGCGGCAGACCGCGCACCACCGCGACCGGCAGACCCGACGCCTTGCCCTTCACCAGGTCGCCCGCCGCGGCCAGTTCGTCCGCGGTGGCGACGACGGTCGCGCTCAGCGGATTGCCGTACGTATCGGCTCCGCCGCGCAGATCGTCCAGTACCCGCACGCCCGCCGCGCCGATCGCGACATCGGTCAGACCGTTGCGCCAGGGCCGCCCGAAGGTGTCCGTGACGATCACGCCGACGTCGACGCCGAGCGACTCCCGCAGCCCCTCGCGGATCGCCCGCGCCGAGGCATCAGGATCGGCGGGCAGCAACAGCACTGTCCCCGCAGGGGTGTTGGAGGCGTCGACCCCGGCCGCGGCCATCACCAGGCCCTGCCGGTTCTCGACGATACGAAGGGTGCCGCGCCGCGCCACCACCCGTACCGTCTCCGCGTCGATGGCTGCCTCGCGGTCGGCCGCCTCGACGACCCGCCCCTCCGCCTTGCTCACGATCTTCGAGGTGACGAGCAGTACGTCGCCGTCCACCAGCCCCGGTGAAGCCGCGGTGATCAGCTTCGCGAGGTCGTCGCCCGGCTGGACCTCCGCAAACCCGGGCAGCGCCCAGACCCGGTAGGAGGGCGGGTTCACGCCCGTACCTCCTCGGCCAGGGCCAGCGCCTGACGCGCCATCTCGGCGGTCGCGTCCACATCCGTCATCAGCAGCGGCACGGCCCGGCAGCGGATCCCCGCCGCCTCGACCTCCGCCACCGCGCCCGCGTCCACCGTGTCGACCAGCCAGCCGTCGAGCAGCCCGGAGCCGTAGTGCTGGGCGACGGCCGCGGCCGTCGCCTCCACGCCCACCGCGGCCAGGACCTTGTCCGCCATGCCGCGCACCGGCGCGTCCCCGACGATGGGGGACAGGCCCACGACCGGGACGCCCGCTTCGGCTATGGCCTCGCGGATCCCCGGCACGGCCAGGATCGTGCCGACGCTGACGACGGGGTTGGACGGCGGGAAGAGGATGACGTCGGCGGCGGCGATCGCCTCCAGCACCCCGGGCGCCGGCTTCGCCTGGTCAGCGCCGACGGGCACCACGGCCTCCGCGGCCACGGACGCCCGCAGCTTCACCCAGTACTCCTGGAAGTGGATGACCTTGCGCTCGCCCTCGACCTCGACGGCGACATGCGTCTCGACGCGGTCGTCGGACATCGGCAGCAGCCGCACGCCCGGGTTCCAGCGCGCGCAGAGCGCCTCGGTGACGGCGCTGAGCGGATAGCCCGCGCTCAGCATCTGCGTACGGACGATGTGCGTGGCGAAGTCGCGGTCGCCGAGACCGAACCACTCGGGTCCCACGCCGTACGCCGCGAGCTCGCTCTTGACCTGGAAGGTCTCGTCCGTACGGCCCCAGCCCTGCTCCTCGTTGATGCCACCGCCGAGGGTGTACATCACGGTGTCGAGGTCGGGGCAGACCTTCAGTCCGAACAGATGGATGTCGTCGCCGGTGTTGCCGATCACCGTGACGTCCGCTTCGGGCGCGGCCTGCTTGAGACCGCGGAGGAAACGGGCGCCGCCGATGCCGCCGGCCAGAACCACAATGCGCATGCAGACAGTCTGTCAGGCGGAGCCTGATCCCATGAGGGGTGGTGGTCGGGCGACGGGCGGGACTGTCAGGCGGAGCCTGATCCCATGGGGGGTGGTGGTCGGGCGACGGGCGGGACTGTCAGGCGGAGCCTGATCCCGGTGGTGGTCAGGCGGCTACGACATCCCGTTCGGCCGGGGAGCACTGGGAGCTGTGCATCGGCATATCGGTCAGACCCGGGTAGTAGATGTGCAGGCTGACCGCAGGCTCGAGCGAGTCATTGACCACCTCGTGCACATATCCGGGCGCGAACACCCGCTGCGCGCCGGCCGACAGGGACCGGGAGGTGTCCGCGGTGCGCTCGGTGAGCTCGCCGTCGAGGACGGTCAGCACACCGGAGGACAGTCCGTGGTCGTGCAGCCCGCTGCCCTGCCCCGGGACCCAGGACAGCAGCCACACCTCGTAGCCCGGACCCGTGCGCAGCCGGTGGTACCAGCGGGTGGTGGTGTCGTACTGGACGAGGTGGGCCCACTGCGCGCGGTCGGTGGCGATGGAGCGGGCCAGGCCGACGAAGTCGGCGACGGTGGCCGGGTGCTCACGGGCGGGCTGGAGCAGGTGCTGTACGGCGAGGATGTCGCCGGCGATCTGGAGGTCGCTGTCGCTGTTCATGGGTGCGGTGGTTCCTCGGCAGAGAACGTGCAGTGCAGGGGTGTCGCAGGACATGCGGTGCATACGGCGATGGCTGTACGCGATGGTGAAGCTGGAGCGCTACGGCATCAACAGCTGGAACAGCAACAGCGGGCCTGGACAGCGCTGCGGAACCCACGGATGGGGGTTGCGAAGGGCGCTGAGGTCACTGGCATGCAATCAAAGGTGACGGGTGGGTCCAATACTGTCAACTCAATGACCGATTTGGCGGTAATGTTTCACCTCATCCGGTTACTGACTGCGGAGAAAGGTTTGTGCAGCCGCGACCGCGGAGACATGGCGCAGCAACCGCGCTGACAAACGCCGTTGCGGTCCCGTGATCGGACTGTGATCCGGATCGCTTCAGTGGCTCGATGGGCAACAAGATCGATCCCGGCCACGTCTTCTCCGTGTGAGAGGAGGAGTGCGGGGCAGGCCGCTGGCATGTGTCAGGTTTCTCATGATTTGAACACTTTCCGCAAAGCTTTGGTTCCCCAGAGTGAATACCGGGCCCAATAGCAGATCTCGGCTTGACTGGCTTGGAGCACCGCACTTGTAATTTCACTCGTGTCGTTCGGCCGAAAAGCGACACCGGCAACATCACGGGGACGCAAAAACAGACGAGGGGCGCACATGACCGAGCTGTTCGAACAACTGCTGGTCGAGGACGCGGACGAGGAACTCGGCTGGCAGGAGCGCGCGTTGTGCGCCCAGACCGACCCCGAGTCCTTCTTCCCCGAGAAGGGCGGATCCACCCGCGAGGCCAAGAAGGTCTGCCTTGCCTGCGAGGTCCGCCCCGAATGTCTCGAGTACGCCCTCGCCAACGACGAGCGATTCGGTATCTGGGGCGGCCTGTCCGAACGCGAACGCCGCCGGCTGAAGAAGGCCGCCGTCTGAAAACCGAACCGATACCCGAGACCCGACCAAACACCACAAGCCCGTACGTAAACCACGGTCCGCCGACTGCGCACTCGCCGCAGTCGGCGGACCGTTCTGTCCCACCCGTCGCCCGACCACCGACCCCATCGAGTCGCTTCGCGCCGCAGCGCTTTTTCATACCGTTAGTGTGGGGCCCCGTCCGAGACGCTCCAACGCCCCTACGGGGCGACCCCCCGGCCGGAGGGCCCGTACCTCAATGTCCCCCACCACAGCCGCGTTTGTTCCCGCACACCCGCCCGAGTTCCCGCGGCATGTCGTCACCGCCGTGCTTGTCTCCCACGACGGCGCACGCTGGCTCCCCGACGCCCTCGCCGGACTCCTCGGCCAGGAACGCCCCGTACAGAACGTCATCGCCGCCGACACCGGCAGCGCCGACGACTCCGCGCGGCTGGTCACCGAAGCACTCGGCGCCGAACGCGTACTGCATCTCGCCCGCCGCACCGGCTTCGGCACCGCCGTCGACGAAGCGGCCCGCACCGCCGGCGTGCTCAGCCCCGACGACCTGCCCTACCTGAAGCGGCCCAGCGGCTGGGACCCGGTCAGCAGGAGCTGGCGCGACGACGCCTACGACATGCCCGAGCTGCCCCACGGCGAACCCGTCCAATGGCTGTGGCTCCTCCACGACGACAGCGCACCCGAACCCGGCGCTCTCGCCGAACTGCTGCGCGTCGCCGACTCCGACGAATACGCCGCCATCGTCGGACCCAAACTCCGCGGCTGGTACGACCGCAAACAGCTCCTCGAGGCAGGCGTCTCCATCGCCAACAGCGGACGCCGCTGGACCGGACTCGACCGGCGCGAACAGGACCAGGGACAGCACGACCAGATCCGCTCCGTCCTCTCCGTCTCCTCCGCCGGCATGCTCATCCGCCGCGACGTCTTCGAGGAGCTCGGCGGCTTCGACCGACGACTGCCCCTCATGCGCGACGACGTCGACCTCTGCTGGCGCGCCCACGCCGCAGGACACCGCGTCCTCATCGCCCCCGACGCCGTCATGCGGCACGCCGAAGCCGCCGCCCGCGAACGCCGCACCGTCGACTGCGCGGGACGCTCCGTCGCCAGCCCGCACCGCGTCGACAAGGCCGGGGCCGTCTACACCCTCCTCACCAACGCACGCGGCGCCGCACTTCCGTACGTACTCCTGCGCATCGTCTTCGGCACCCTGCTGCGCACCCTCGCCTACCTCGTCGGAAAAGTCCCCGGCCAGGCCGTCGATGAAGTCATGGGCCTCTTCGGCACCCTGCTGCGGCCCGAACGGATCATCGCCGGACGCCGCAGGCGTTCTCGGCGAGCGGTCGAGGCCGGCGAACTGCGCCCCCTCTTCCCGCCGACGGGCGCGACCGTCCGCGCCACCGTCGAACAGGTCGCGGGCCACTTCGGCGGCAGCTCCGACGCCGACTCCGGCGGCTCCCGGCACGGCGCCGTCGAATCCGGACCCGGCGGCGACGACGCGGACTTCCTCGAGATCGAACAGTTCGCCCGCCTGAAGAAAATAGGGCGCAAGCCGGGACCGGTGCTCTTCGCCGTCCTGCTCATCGTCTCGCTCGTCGCCTGCCGCGGACTCTTCGGCAGCGGCGCCCTCGCGGGCGGCGCACTACTGCCCGCCCCGGCCGACGTCTCCGAGCTCTGGTCCCGCTACGCCGACAACTGGCACCCCCTCGGCACCGGCGGCACCCAGACCGCACCGCCCTACCTCGCGGTGCTCGCGGCGCTCTCCACCCTCTTCCTCGGCTCCACCGGCTTCGCACTCACCGTGCTGCTCGTCTGCTCGGTCCCGCTCGCCGGACTCACCGCCTACTTCGCCTCCCGGCCCATCGTCGAGTCCCGGCTGCTGCGGGCCTGGGGGAGCGTCGCGTACGCGTTCCTGCCCGCCGCGACCGGCGCACTCGCCACCGGACGGCTCGGCACCGCCGTACTCGCGATCCTGCTGCCCCTCATCGCACGCGCCGGCGTCGCCGCCCACGGACTGCGCGGCGCCAACGGCGGCGGGCGCGGAAGCTGGCGCGCCACCTGGGCCTACGCCCTCCTGCTGACCTTCACCATGGCGTTCACACCCATCGTGTGGCCGATCGCGCTCGTCCTCGGCATCGGCGTCCTCGTACTGCGACGTGACGACATCACGGCATACGGACTGCGCTTCCTCGCCGCCGTCGGCACTCCGCTCCTTGTGCTCGCGCCATGGTCGCTGACCCTGCTCACCGGCCCGTCCGGCTTCTTCCGTGAAGCCGGACTCGAGTTCGGCACCGGATCGGCCGGCGCACTCGACCTCCTCGGCATGAGCCCCGGCGGCCCCAAGGCCGCGGGCGGAACCCTGCTCATCGGTATCGTCCTGGCCGCACTCGCGGCCCTGCTGCGCGGCGAACGGCAGTTCGCGATCCGCGCCGCCTGGGCCGCCGCACTTGTCGCACTGACCTTCGCGGCGGTCGCCAACGGCTCCGGCTGGGCAGGACCCGCCACCCTCGTCTACGGCATCGCCCTGCTCGCCGCCGCCGTCATCGGCGCCGAAGGCGGCCGCTCCCGCGTCGCCGCCCAGAACTTCGGCTGGCGCCAGCCCGTCGCGGCCCTCGTCGCGCTCGCCGCCGGCATCGCCCCCCTTCTCGCCGCAGGCAACTGGATGCTCAGCGGCGCCGCGGGACCGCTGCAACGACGCGACCCCGTCCAGGTGCCCGCCTTCGTCGCCGCAGAGAGCGACACCCGCGACCAGCCACGCACCCTCGTCCTCGGCGGCAGCTCCGCCGCCAAGGTCTCGTACACCCTCGTACGCGGCTCCGGCGGCCGCCTCGGCGACGCCGAACTGTCCGAGGCCGGCGGCAGCGACGGCCGCCTCGACAAGGTCGTCGCCAACCTCGTCGCGGGCTCCGGCGCCGACCAGACCAGCCAGCTCAGCGGCTTCGCGATCCGTTACGTACTCGTACGCGACGGAGCACCGCGCCAGACCAGCCGCGTCCTCGACGCCACCCCGGGCCTCACCCGGCTGAGCCAGCTCGACGGCAGCGCACTGTGGCGCGTCGACCGCCAGGTCGCACGGGCCACCATCGTCACCGGCAAGGCCGACCCCCTGCCCGTCGCCGCCGACCCGGTCGAGGCCCACGCCACGATCCCGGCCGGTGCGTCCGGACGCGTGCTGCGCATCGCGGACCGCGCCGACGCAGGCTGGCAGGCAACGCTCGACGGCCGCGCGCTGACGAAGACCACCGTCGACGGCTGGGCCCAGGGCTTCGAACTGCCCGCCGAGGGCGGTCGGCTGGACCTGACGTACGACGACCCCGCCACCCACACGGGCTGGATCTGGACCCAGGGCGCGTTCGCGCTGGTACTGCTGGTGCTCGCGCTTCCGGGCCGGCGCCGGGAGATCGACGACGACCTGCCGGACGAGGAGATCGCCGTACCGGCTCAGCCGGTGGAGGGCGAAGGCCGCAGGGCACGCAGACTGCGCGCGCAGGCGGAAGCGGAGGCCGAATCGGAGGCCGAGTCGGACACTTCGCTGGAGACAGAGGTGGGGACGGCCGAGCAGGTTCAGGCCTACGCCGACCCGGACCCGTACGGCCGACTCGGCGCACAGCAGGCCGAGCAGCAGCCGACGCAGTACGCGGCGGTGCCCCAGCAGCAGTACGGCGAATGGGACGCGCAGTCGTACGCGGACACCGGGTACACCGCCCGGTACGACAACGAGCAGTACCAGGGCGGCGCCCAGTACGACGGCCGGCAGCAGTACGGCGGTGAGCAGTACGGCGACGGGCAGCAGTACGGCGCTGCGGACCAGTACCAGCAGCAGCCGTACCAGGCCGGCCCGTACCAGGCGGCGACCTACGGGGACGGGCAGTACCAGGAGGGCCAGTACGACCCGTACGGCTACGACCGGCAGGGCGGACAGCCCTACCCCGACGGCAGCGAGACCGAACAGCATCCCGGCAACACTTCGCGAGGCGAGTCAGAGTGAAGCGCACAACCATCTCCCTGATCGCGACCACCGTCGCACTCGCCGCGATCACCGGGTTCGCCGCCCTCACCGCACCGGGCGGCGGCTCGACGGCGGAAGCCGGGGCCGCGGCGCGGCT
The DNA here is from genome assembly GCF_042736455.1 of Streptomyces sp. NPDC060064. Lineage (NCBI taxonomy): Bacteria > Bacillati > Actinomycetota > Actinomycetes > Kitasatosporales > Streptomycetaceae > Streptomyces > Streptomyces sp. NPDC060064. The sequence goes on along the minus strand of NZ_JBHWWF010000060.1, from coordinate 17,450 downwards.
GCCCGTCGAACGCTCCAGCCTGCTCTGCCCGGCGCCGAGCAGCTCCGAGATCGCGGAGACGGCGTACACGTCGTTCACCCCGGTCGGGAAGACCGGAGACGCGAAGGACGGTGCAGCCGAGCTGAAGGCGTCCGCCGCCACCCTGGCCGACACCGGCACCGCGCCCAAGAAGGACCCCAAGAAGGACACCAAGAAGGACGCCACGGCGGAGGGCGCGAAGAAGCCGGCGCCTGACAAGGCGGTGCTCGCGCTGAAGGAGCCCGGCAAGCCCGTCGCCGCCAAGGCCGCCGGCGGCGAGGCCCCCGCCCTCGTCGGCACCGCCACCGGCCGCCTCGCCCCCGGCTGGACCGCCCAGCAGACCACCACGGTCACCGCGGGCGGCTCGCGCGGCGTGCTCGGCGTCAGCTGCACCGCACCCGACACCGACTTCTGGTTCCCGGGCGCCTCCATCGCCAAGAACCGCCAGGACTACGTCCACCTCACCAACCCGGACCCGACGGCGGCCGTCGCCGACATCGAGCTGTACGGCAAGGACGGCGCCCTCAAGACCACACTGACCGAGGGCATCCCGGTCCCCGCCGGATCCAGCGTCCCGGTCCTGCTCTCCACACTGACCTCCGACCCCGCCGCGGATCTGACCGTCCATGTCACCACCCGCACGGGCCGCGTCGGAGCGGTGGTGCGGGCAGCCGACGACAAGGCGGGCAGCGACTGGCTGGCCGCCTCGGCCGATCCGTCGGGCACCGCGGTACTGCCGGGCATCCCTGCGGACGCCACCTCGGTCCAGCTGGTGGCCTTCGCGCCCGGCGACGACGACGCCGACCTGAAGGTGCAGCTGGCGGGCGCGACCGGCCGGATCACCCCGGCCGGACACGAGACGCTGCACATCAAGTCCGGCATGACCGCGGCCGTCGACCTGCAGGACGTCACCAAGGGCGAGGCCGGATCACTGATCCTCAGCCCGGCGCAGAGCAGCCGGGCGACCCCGGTGGTGGCGGCGCTGCGCGTCGTGCGCGGCAAGGGCGACAAGCAGGAGGTCGCCTTCATCCCGGCGACCGCACCGGTGGGGGAGCGGGCGACCGCGGCCGACAACCGCGCCAAGGGCTCGATCCTGTCCCTGACCGCGCCGGACGCCGGCGCACAGGTCAAGGTCACCGCCTCGGCGGGTACGCAGGGCGGCACTCAGGTCGTCAAGACGTACACGGTCAAGGCCGGTACGACACTGGCGGTCCCCCCGCCGGTCCCGACAGGCCTCAAGGGCTCGTACGCGCTCACCGTCGAGACGGTGTCGGGCGGCCCGGTGCACGCGTCACGCACGCTCACGCTGCCGCAGGACGGCATCCCGATGTTCACGGTGCAGACGCTGCCGGACGACCGGGGGACGGTGGCGGTGCCGAAGGCGGAGCAGGACCTGTCGGTACTGGACGACTGACGAGATCGACCGGCGCGACGACCGACAGCAGTGGACTGCCGTCGGTCAGTCCTGTCCGTATCGCGGGTCGACCGACTCCGGCGCCAGCCCCAGCAGCTCAGCCACCTGCTCCACGACCACCTCGTGCACCAGCAGTGCGCGCTCGTCGCGATTCTTCGTCCGGATCTCGACGGGCCGCCGGTAGATCACGATCTGAGCCCGCCGTTCCTTTTCCGCGGGAGCCGAGCTGCCCAGCGGCACCGACTCGTCCGGCGCGCCCGGCACGTCCAGGACGAGGAAATCGACGTCGGCGAGCTGTGGCCAGCGTCGCTCCAGCCGCTCCACCGAGTCCTGCACCAGGTCCCGGAAGGACTCGGCCCGGCTGGCGGCGAGGGGTACCTGGGGCGGCGCGACCGGCCCGCGCATCCCGCGGCCGTGGCGGTCGCGGCGACGCGGCCGCGGTTCGGACGGGCGGGGCGGCACAGAACTGTCCATCACTGACGCAGGGTAACTCTCACTGGGGTGCGGCGATCGGGTCCGCGCCGCGGGGAGGGGGCATGTCGCTAATTGAGCATTCCGGCCAAGCTTGGGCCCGATTCCATACCTCCCCACGATCGCCGTTCTCATCGTGATTGACCTTATTTACCCCGAGTCATGACCGCATCGCCCGCGGGTGTCGCCGGCGCGCTTCTCCTCCCGCGCAGGTCAGGGCAGTTGCTCGAGGAGCCTCTATGGTCGACATCACAGCACGACACGGTGGGGTGACCTGGTGGAGAGTCGTCGCAGCCCGCTCAAGAGTGCGGTACCGTCCAACGTCGTGAGCCCTGTACGTCGCTGTTCGCGCACCGCGTGCGGCCGCCCCGCCGTCGCGACACTGACGTACGTCTATGCCGATTCGACCGCGGTCCTCGGCCCGCTCGCCACCTATGCCGAGCCCCACTGCTACGACCTGTGTGCCGAGCACAGTGAGCGCCTGACCGCCCCGCGCGGCTGGGAGGTCGTGCGGCTCACCGACGGCTCCGCCCCGTCCCGCCCCAGCGGCGACGATCTTGAGGCGCTCGCCAATGCCGTACGGGAGGCAGCCCGCCCGCAGGGACGGACCGCCGAGGCCGGCGCGCAGAACGGCCGCCGCACGGCGGACCCGATGGAGGTCGCGCGCCGCGGCCATCTGCGGGTGCTGCGTTCCCCGGACTCCTGAGCCCTCGCGCCTCTGGAGCGCGCCCTTCTGCTGAGCGCCTTCGCTCCACCTGCTGAGCGCCCTCGCTCCACCTGCTCCAGCTGAGCCCCGCCGCTCATTCATTGAATCCTGTACGGAATCCGCTACGGAATCCTGTACGGACCATTGACCTCCACTTGTCGCGGACACGACCATTCCCTCACCCGTGAGAGATCGCTTTCCGCATCCCGGAATTCGGAGGTAGGTCTGTCGTGTTCATGCAGGAACTGGAACCCGTCGCCGACTCGCTCGCCCTGTCCGCCCTCGTCGCCGCGCTCCCGCTGGTCACCGTCATGGTGCTGCTCGGAGCCGTACGGATGAAGGCCCACCGCGCCGGACTCATCGGCCTCGCCGTCGCGGCGCTGGTCGCCTGGCTCGCCTACGGAATGCCCCTCGGCCAGACCCTCTCGGCCGGCGCGCAGGGTGTGCTCTTCGGCCTCTTCCCCATCATGTGGATCGTCGTCAACGCCCTGTGGGTGTACCGGATGACGGTCCGTACCCAGCACTTCGACATCCTGCGGCGTTCCTTCGGCCGGCTCTCCGACGACCCTCGCATCCAGGCCCTCGTCATCGCCTTCTGCTTCGGTGCGCTGCTCGAAGCACTCGCCGGTTTCGGCGCGCCGGTCGCCATCTGTTCGGTGATGCTCGTCGCGCTCGGCTTCGACCCGGTCAAGGCGGCGGTCGTCTCGCTCGTGGCCAACACCGCGCCCGTCGCCTTCGGCGCCATGGGCACCCCGGTGGTGACGCTCGCTCAGGTCACCGGCCTGCCGCTGGACTCGGTCGCCTCGGTGGTCGGCCGCCAGACGCCGCTGCTCGCGCTCGTCGTACCGTTGGTGCTGGTCGGTCTTGTCGACGGGCGGCGGGGTCTGCGGGAGACCTGGGCGCCCGCGCTCGCCTGCGGATTCGCCTTCGCGGCAGCCCAGTTCGCGGCGGCCAATTATGTCTCGGCCCAACTCGCCGACATCGGAGCGGCGTTGGTGGGCGCGGCGGCGCTCGTCGCGGTGCCGGGCGCGCGCAGGCCGGCCGCGGAGCCGGTACGTGCCGCGGTGCTCACAGGCGTACGGAGCGAGGACCTGGACCACGAGGACCCGCGGCGCGAAGTGGTGCGCGCCTACGCCCCGTACGCACTCATCGTCGCGATCTTCTCCGTCGCCCAGATACCGCCTGTCAAACGGCTGCTGGCGGAGGCGACCCGTGTCTTCGACTGGCCGTTCCTCGATGTCGCGAGCCCGGAGGGGAAGCCGGTCGGCGCGAATGTCTTCACGATGCCGCTCGTCTCCACCGGCGGGACGCTGGTGCTGCTCGCGGGTGTGGTGACCGCGTTCGTCCTGGGCGTGGGCGGGCGGGAGACGCTGCGCGAATGGGCGGCGACCGTGCACGAGCTGCGGTACGCGATCCTCACGGTCACCTCCGTACTGGCACTCGCGTACGTCATGAACCTGTCCGGACAGGCCGCCTCCATCGGTCACCTCGTGGCCGCGGCGGGCGCGGGACTTGCCTTCCTCTCCCCGGTGCTCGGCTGGTTCGGCGTCGCGGTCTCCGGCTCGGACACCTCCGCGAACGCGCTCTTCGGCGCGCTCCAGGTGACGGCGGCGCGGGAATCGGGGCTCTCGCCCGAGCTGTTGGCGGCGGCCAACAGCTCCGGAGGGGTCCTCGGCAAGATGATTTCGCCGCAGAATCTGACGATCGCCTGCGCCGCGGTCGGGCTCGCGGGCAAGGAGGGCGACCTGCTGCGCAAGGTGCTCCCGTGGAGCCTGGGACTGCTCCTGGTGATGTGCCTGATCGTGACGGCACAGAGCACACCGGTACTGGGCTGGATGCTGCCTTAGTTTGTGCGGGTAGTTTGACGTGACCGCAGAGACTTCAGGAAGGTTGGGCCGTGACTGCTGATCTGTCGCAGATCGTGAAGGCGTACGACGTCCGCGGGGTGGTGCCGGATCAGTGGGACGAGGCCCTGGCCGAACTGTTCGGGGCCGCCTTCGTCCAGGTGACGGACGCGGACGCGATCGTCGTCGGCCATGACATGCGGCCGTCGTCGCCAGGGCTTTCCGGGGCGTTCGCGCGCGGGGCCGCGGCCCGGGGCGCAGATGTCACCCTGATCGGCCTGTGCTCGACGGACCAGCTGTACTTCGCTTCGGGGAAGCTGGGTCTGCCGGGCGCGATGTTCACCGCCTCGCACAATCCGGCGCAGTACAACGGCATCAAGATGTGCCGGGCGGGCGCCGCACCGGTGGGCCAGGACACGGGCCTCGCGGACATCCGCGCGCTGGTCGAGACCTGGTCCGAGCAGGGCGCACCGGCCCCGGCCGAGGTGCCGGGCACGGTGACCGAGCTGGACACGCTGACGGACTACTCGGCGCATCTGCTGTCCCTGGTGGACCTGTCGGCGATGCGTCCGCTGAAGGTGGTCGTGGACGCGGGCAACGGCATGGGCGGCCACACCGTCCCGACCGTCTTCGGGTCCCTGCCCCTCACTCTCGTACCGATGTACTTCGAGCTGGACGGCACGTTCCCCAACCACGAGGCGAACCCGCTGGACCCGCGGAACATCGTCGACCTCCAGGCCCGCGTGCGGTCCGAGGGCGCGGACCTGGGCCTGGCCTTCGACGGCGACGCGGACCGCTGCTTCGTCGTGGACGAGCGCGGCGAGGGCATCTCGCCGTCGGCGATCACGGCGCTGGTGGCGGCGCGTGAGCTGGCCAAGCACCCCGGCGGCACGGTGATCCACAACCTGATCACATCGTGGTCGGTCCCGGAGGTCGTCCGCGAGAACGGCGGCACTCCGGCCCGTACACGGGTCGGCCACTCCTTCATCAAGGAGGAGATGGCCCGTACGGGAGCGATCTTCGGCGGCGAGCACTCCGCGCACTACTACTTCCGGGACTTCTGGAACGCGGACACCGGCATGCTGGCGGCGCTGCATGTACTGGCGGCGCTGGGCTCGCAGGACGGCGCGCTGTCGTCTCTGGTCGCACAGTACGACCGGTACACGGGCTCGGGCGAGATCAACTCCACGGTCGACGACCAGGCGGGCCGTACGGCGGCGGTGAAGGCTGCGTTCGGGGCGCGCGAGGACGTGACGACCGACGAACTGGACGGCCTGACGGTGTCGACGGCGGACTGGTGGTTCAACCTCCGCCCGTCGAACACCGAGCCACTGCTGCGCCTGAACGTGGAGGCACGCGACGAGGCGACGATGACGAAGGTGCGGGACGAGGTCCTGACACTGGTCCGTGCTTCCTGACCCCGAGTGAGTCCCAGCCGGGTCCGGGGATGGGTTACTGCCCCCCGGCCCCGGGTGCAGCGCCTCGTTCGGCGGCGCGAAGCTGCCGCCCCGGGGGCGTGGGGTACCCCGTACCCCCACATCTCAAGGGCGGGCGGGTGGGGAAACGCCCGGGGCCCGGGGCGGAGCCCCGGTTTCGGGAAGGGGCGGGCAGGGGAACGCCCCGCGCAGCGGCCCCACCCGCACCCCGACCCACCCGCACCCCGACCCACCCGCACCCGCACCGCGCCCCGCAGCCCGCCCACCCCAGAACGCGCCGCACCCCGCCCCCCAGCGGTACGCTGACGTGGCTCAATCCGCATGACCGCGACCGCATGTTCGAAGCGACTTCGACATGCGGCATGCCCGAAGGGACACCCCACACATGCCGCTCGAAGCCGGCCTCCTGGAGATCCTCGCCTGCCCGGCCTGCCACGCTCCGCTCAGCGACCGCACGGCAGCCGACACGCCCGAGCTGATCTGCACGGGCAAGGACTGCGGCCTGGCCTACCCGGTGCGGGACGCCATCCCCGTCCTCCTCGTCGACGAGGCACGCCGCCCGGCGTAACCCGCACCACGCGCGCACCCCACCAACCGCACCCGTACAACCGCTCAACCGCTCAACAACCCAAGACCCCCCGCACGCGCACGCGATCGGAGGCCCACCCCCATGCTCGACGAGTCGCTCCTCGATGCCCCGGACGCCCTGGCCCGAGCCGATCGCCGAGGCCTCCTCCGAGGGGCCGCCGAGGCCGGGGCGCGCGTACGCACCGCCGCCAGGCACGCCGCCGAGGCAGGTATCGCCGAGATCAAGCCAGAGGGCCGCCCCCGGTCCGTACTCATCGCGGGCCCCGGCACCGCCGCCACCGGCGTCGCCGACCTGGTCAGCGCGCTAGCCGGCGCCACCGCCCCCGTCGCCCGGCTCGCCCCCACCGGCGTAGCCCCGGCCGCCGGCGCCCTGCGCTGGGCGCTGCCCGGCTGGGCCGGCTCCGTGGACCTCCTCCTCATCACGACCACCGACGGCAGCGAACCCGGCCTCGCCCTCCTCGCCGAGCAGGCGTACCGCCGCGGCTGCACCGTCGTCGCCGTAGCCCCCCAGCACTCCCCGCTCTCCGAGGCGGTCGACGGCACGCACGGCCTGGTCGTCCCCATGGCCACCGCCCCGCACGAGGTGTACGAGGAGACCCAGGCCGCGAGCCCCGGCGCGCTGTGGGCGCTGTTCACTCCGCTCCTCGCGCTCCTCGACCGCGTCGGCGTACTCGAGGCGCCCCCGGAGACGCTCGCCAAGGTGGCCGACCGCCTCGACGCCACCGCCGAACGGTGCGGCCCGGCCATCGCGACGTACAGCAATCCCGCCAAGACGCTCGCTGCCGAGCTTGCCGACAGCCTCCCGCTCATCTGGACGGAGGGCGCGGGCGCCGCCCCCGCTGGCCGCCGTTTCGCCGCCGTACTGGCCGAGCTGGCCGGCCGGCCCGCCCTGGTCGGGGAGCTCCCCGAGGCGCTCCCCGCCCACGGAGTGCTCCTCGCGGGCGCGCTCGCGGCAGGCGCCGACCCGGAGGACTTCTTCCGCGACCGTGTCGCGGAGCAGCAGGCCCTGCGCGCCCGCATCGTACTTCTGCGCGACCGGCCCGCCGGCGGCCTCACCGCCGCGCCCGCCGCCCGCGAACTGGCGCTCAGCCACGACACCCCGATCAGCGAGCTTGAACCGGAGGAGGGCACCGAGCTGGAGTCGATCGCCGAACTCCTCGCCGTCACCGACTTCGCGGCCGTCTATCTGGCCCTGACGGCCTCGCGCGCTCAGGCCTGAGAACACGGGTACCTGTCGAGTACCTGAGAACACGAGTACTGAGAACACGAGTACTGAGAACACGAGTACTGAAAACACGAGTACTGAGAACTCAAGGAAGAAGATGGATCGCCTCTCCAACACCGTGCGCCCCTACGCCTGGGGCTCCACGACCGCCATCCCGGACCTGCTCGGTGTCGCCCCCACCGGCGAGCCACAGGCCGAGATGTGGATGGGCGCCCACCCGGGAGCGCCCTCCCGCGTCACCCGCAGCACTACCGACCAGCCGCTGTTCGACGTCATCGCCGCCGATCCGGTACGCGAACTCGGCTCCGCGGCCGTCGAGAAGTTCGGACCGCGCCTCCCCTTCCTCCTCAAGATCCTCGCGGCCGGCGCTCCTCTCTCCCTCCAGGTTCACCCGAACCTCGAGCAGGCGAGGGAGGGCTACGCCGCCGAGGAGAGCGCGGGCGTCCCGATCGACGCTCCGCACCGCAACTACAAGGACGCCAACCACAAGCCCGAACTGATCTGCGCGCTCACGCCCTTCGACGGCCTGTGCGGATTCCGCACCCCCGTCGAGGCCGCCGATCTCCTCGCCCGACTCGAGGTGGACTCGCTCAAGCCGTACGTCGATCTCCTCCACGCCCACCCGGAAGAGGCCGCGCTCCGCGAGGTGCTGACCGCCATCCTGAGCGCCGACCCGGCCGAGATGGCCGCCACCGTCACCGAAGCGGCGGCCGCCGCGGAACACCTCGGCGGCGCCTACGCCCCGTACGCCGCGATTGCGCACCAATTCCCCGGCGACCCGGGTGTGATCGCCGCCATGCTGCTCAACTACGTCCAACTGCAGCCCGGCGAGGCGCTGTTCCTCGGCGCCGGCGTCCCGCATGCGTATCTCAACGGCCTCGCTGTCGAGATCATGGCCAACTCCGACAATGTGCTGCGCTGCGGACTGACCCCCAAGCATGTGGACGTGCCCGAACTGCTGCGCATCGTCCGCTTCGAGGCGACCGACCCGGGCGTTCTGCGCCCGGAGGCCGCGCCCTCGGGCGAGGAGGTCTACGAAACCCCGATCCATGAGTTCCGCCTCTCCCGCTACACGCTGGCTCCCGGCGCGCAGCCCCGCGATCTCACCGCTCCCACCTCGCAGATCCTGCTCTGCACGGCGGGCAGCGTGACGGTGGACAGCGTGCCTGCGGGAAGTGCGACGGCCGGTGAGCTGACCCTCGCCCCCGGCGAGTCGGCCTTCGTCCCGGCGGGGGACAAGACGGAGATCTCGGGCACAGGATCCGGTTCCGGCACCGTCTTCCGAGCCACTGTGGTGGCCTGACGCGGGGCCATCTTCGAGGGCTGCAACAATGGCGCACGGCAAAGACCGGGCAAAGCCCGGGTGGCGACCGACGTAAGTACGAAGGGACATCCGGCACACATGAGCGCGTCAGGCGGAACAAAGGCGATCGTGGCGGCACTGGGCGCCAACATCGCGATCGCGGTAGCGAAGTTCGTTGCGTTCCTCTTCAGCGGCTCGTCGTCGATGCTCGCGGAGAGCGTCCACTCGCTCGCGGACTCCGGAAACCAGGGGCTGCTGCTGCTCGGCGGCAAGAAGGCCAAGCGCGAGGCGACCCCGCAGCACCCCTTCGGCTACGGCCGTGAGCGATACATCTACGCCTTCCTCGTCTCCATCGTTCTTTTCTCGGTCGGCGGCATGTTCGCGATCTACGAGGGCTACGAGAAGATCAAGCACCCACACGAGATCGAGGCCTGGTACTGGCCGATCGGCGTCCTGGTCTTCGCGATCATCGCCGAGTCCTTCTCCTTCCGTACCGCGATCAAGGAGTCCAACGAGACACGCGGCAATTACTCGTGGACCGAATTCGTCCGCCGCGCCAAGGCCCCGGAGCTTCCGGTCGTCCTCCTGGAGGACCTGGGCGCGCTGGTCGGTCTGGTCCTGGCGCTCATCGGTGTGGGCCTGGCCCTGGGGACGGGCAACGGCGTCTGGGACGGCATCGGCACCCTCTGCATCGGCGTCCTGCTCATCCTGATCGCGCTGGTCCTGGCGGCCGAGACGAAGTCCCTGCTGCTGGGCGAGGCGGCCGGCACGGAGGATGTCGAGAAGATCAAGGCGGTCCTCGTGGACGGTGATGTGGTCACCGGCATCATCCACATGCGTACGCTCCACCTCGGCCCGGAGGAACTGCTGGTCGCAGCGAAGATCGCGGTCAAGCACGACGACACGGCCTCCGAGGTCGCGGACGCGATCAACGCCGCCGAGGACCGCATCCGCAACGCGGTCCCGATCGCCCGCGTGATCTACCTGGAGCCGGACATCTACAGCGAGTCGGCGGCCGCGGCGGGCGTCAACCCGGCGAAGGCCCCGGGCGGCGCGGGCCCGGAGACCTCCCACTGATCCGGCGTCGCAGCTCGCACCACCCACGAGAAGGCCCCGATGCCGGCAGGCAGCGGGGCCTTCTCGTCGACAAGGGCCCCGCTTTCGTCGACGAGGCCCCGCGCGGGCGTTCGCGCGGGGCCCCTTCGTGTTCCCTACGGGCTACTGGATCTCGCGCAGCACGTCGAGGATCGCCGCCTCGTCGGACGCGCCCGTCAGCCGCTCCCGGAAACCGGAGTCCATGAGCTTGCGCGACAGCAGCGCCAGGATCCGCAGGTGCTCATCGCCGGCGGCCGCCTCCGGCACCGTGATCATGAAGATCAGCTTGGCCTTCGTACCGTCGAGCGAACCCCACTTCACGCCCTCCGCCGACCGCGCGAACCCGACGATCGGCGCGGTGACCGCATCGGTCTTGGCGTGGGGAACGGCGATCTCCTCGCCGAGCCCGGTGGTGCCCTGGTCCTCGCGGGCGAAGGCGGCCGCCACGAGCGCGTCGGGATCAGCGACCTTGCCCGTGCCGGAGAGCATCGCGGCCATCTCCCGGATGGCGTCTTCCTTGCTGTCGGCGGCCAGCTGAACCTTGACGGTCTGCACGGTCAGATATCCGGACAGCACGTCGTCCTCGGCCGGTCGTGCCGGTTGTGCCGGTTCGGCCGGTTCGGGCTGCTCGGCCGCAGGCGGCGGGGAAGTGAGCGCGGTCTCGGTCCGTACGTCCCCGGCAACGCCCCCGGCACCGACCCCGACAAGGGCCGGCTCGGGCACCAGCGCATCCACGCCCACGCCCACACTCACGGGCGCCGGCGCACCGGCCCCGCGCGTCCTCCGCTCCTTGACGTCGATCAGCGCATTCGTGGTGATCGCGGTGACGACGGTGCCGATCGCGACCGCCAGGAAGAACGTCGGCACCCCTCCGACCGCACCGAGCACGGCCACGATCGGCCCACCGTGCGGAACCGCGTCCTCCACGCCGGCCAGACCCGCGATCGCACCGGCCACCGCACCACCGAGCATGTTCGCCGGAATGACCTGGGCCGGCCTGGCCGCCGCGAACGGAATCGCGCCCTCCGAAATCCCGAACATCCCCATGAAGAGCGCCGCCATACCGGTCTCCCGCTCCTGCTCCGAGTAGAGCCGCCGCCGGATCAGCGTGGCGAGCCCCTGCCCGAGCGGCATGACCGGAATCGCGGCGGCGCACATACCCATGACGGTCTGGTTGCCGGTGGCGATCAGCCCGGCGCCGAAGAGGAACGCGGTCTTGTTGACCGGCCCGCCCATGTCGAACGCGATCATGAGCCCCAGAATCGCGCCCAGCAGAATCGCACTGGTCCCGGTCATCCCGCTGAGCCAGTCGGTGAGATGCGTGAAGACCCACGAGATCGGCTTGCCGATGACGTTGATGAACAAGAGCCCCAGCACGGAGGTCGCGACGATCGGGATCACGATGATCGGCATGATCGGCCGGACGAACTTCGGGACCTTGACCTTCTTGATCCACAACACCAGATAACCGGCCAGGAAGCCGGTGACGATCGCACCGATGAAGCCCGCGCCGGCCTTCGGCGAACCGTAGAGCTCGCCGTGCGCGGCAATCCATCCGCCGATCATGCCCGGCACCAGTGCGGGCCGGTCCCCGATGGCGTACGCGATGTAGCCGGAGAGGATCGGGATCATCAGCGTGAAGCCGGCGACACCGATGTTGTTGACGTCCAGCCAGAAGGAGTCCTTCGGGATGATGTAACCCTCGGGCGTCGCATGACCCCCCAACGCCAGCGAGATGGCGATCAGCAGCCCGCCGGCCACCACGAACGGGATCATGTACGAGACGCCGTTCATCAGCGCCTTGTACGCGACGCTGCGCTCCTTGCCGCTCCCGCCCGCGCTGCTCGGCGGTGCCGCGCCCCCGCCCCCGCCGCCTGCCCCCTGCACGGGAGCCTTCTGCACCTGCTCGATCAGCCGCTCGGGGTGGTGGATGCCCTCGGCGACTCCGACGGCCAGCACCTTCTTCCCTGCGAACCGACTGCGGTCCACGTCCTTGTCAGCCGCGATGATGACGCCGTCGGCGTCTATGACATCGTTGTCAGAGAAGACATTCTCGGCCCCGATGGAGCCTTGAGTCTCCACCTTCATATCGATGCCGAGCGCCTCTGCGGCCTGCGCCAGCTTCTCCGCCGCCATATAGGTGTGGGCGATGCCGGTCGGACAGGCGGTCACCGCGAGCAGCTTCAACTTCCGCTGCCCACTTGCCGGACTGGTCACGTGGTTCTCCTAACGCTTCGGTGCGCAGATCGTCAGTGGTTCCCGATCCACGAGGCATCGTGCAACACACGAGCGCGACGGCGAAAGCCGCAGGACGCTGCCAGTTAGGGGCGACGGACCTCGGATGTGGCTGGATCCCAGCCCGGGCGGGCTGGGGCCCACTCGGCCGATCGGTGTAGATTCGTGACCAGAGTCAGACGTCGCTGCTGATGGCGGTCGGGCGGTCCCGTTCCACGGACCGGCCGAGGGAGAGAGGGCCTCCGACGGACTGCACTGCGGGCGCCCGGGCATCCGTATGCCCATGGCCGCCGCAGAGCCAGCCGTACCCACCCTCGACCCACACCACGAGGAGCAGCTCGCATGTCGACTGTCGCCACTGACCAGGACTTCAAGGTCGCCGACCTTTCCCTCGCCGCCTTCGGCCGCAAGGAGATCACTCTCGCCGAGCATGAGATGCCCGGTCTGATGTCGATCCGTAGGGAGTACGCCGCCGTTCAGCCGTTGGCGGGTGCCCGGATCACGGGTTCGCTGCATATGACGGTGCAGACGGCCGTGCTGATCGAGACTCTGGTCGCGCTGGGCGCCGAGGTGCGCTGGGCGTCGTGCAACATCTTCTCCACCCAGGACCACGCGGCCGCGGCGATCGCGGTCGGCCCGGCCGGCACGCCGCAGGCTCCGGCGGGTGTTCCGGTGTTCGCGTGGAAGGGGGAGACGCTGGAGGAGTACTGGTGGTGCACGGAGCAGGCGCTGACCTGGCCCAACACGCCCACCGGTGGCCCGAACATGATCCTGGACGACGGCGGGGATGCCACCTTGCTGGTCCACAAGGGTGTGGAGTTCGAGAAGGCCGGCTCGGCCCCGGACCCCTCGACGGCGGACAGTGAGGAGTACGGGCACATCCTGACGCTGCTCAACCGCACCCTGGTTGAGGCGCCGCAGAAGTGGACGCAGCTGGCGTCGGAGATCCGTGGTGTGACGGAGGAGACCACGACCGGTGTGCACCGGCTGTACGAGATGCACCGGGACGGCACGCTGCTGTTCCCGGCGATCAACGTCAACGACGCCGTGACCAAGTCGAAGTTCGACAACAAGTACGGCTGCCGCCACTCGCTGATCGACGGCATCAACCGGGCCACCGATGTCCTGATCGGCGGCAAGACGGCGGTCGTGTGCGGCTACGGTGATGTGGGCAAGGGCTGCGCGGAGTCGCTGCGCGGCCAGGGCGCGCGGGTGATCGTGACGGAGATCGACCCGATCTGCGCGCTGCAGGCGGCGATGGACGGCTATCAGGTGACCACGCTGGAGGAGGTGGTGGAGACGGCGGACATCTTCATCACCACGACCGGTAACAAGGACATCATCCTGGCTTCGGACATGGCGAGGATGAAGCACCAGGCGATCGTGGGGAACATCGGTCACTTCGACAACGAGCTCGACATGGCCGGCCTCGCCGCTGTCCCCGGTGTGGTGAAGGACGAGGTCAAGCCGCAGGTGCACACCTGGACCTTCCCGGACGGCAAGGTCCTGATCGTGCTGTCGGAGGGCCGGCTGCTGAACCTGGGCAATGCGACGGGTCACCCCTCGTTCGTGATGTCGAACAGTTTCGCGGACCAGACGCTGGCCCAGATCGAGCTGTTCACCAAGCCCGAGGAGTACCCGACCGACGTGTATGTGCTGCCCAAGCACCTGGACGAGAGGGTCGCCCGGCTCCACCTGGACGCGCTCGGCGTGAAGCTGACCACGCTCCGCCCCGAGCAGGCCGCCTACATCGGCGTCGAGGTCGAGGGCCCGTACAAGCCCGACCACTACCGCTACTGATCGGCTACTGACACACCGTCAGCAGCAGGTGCCAGCGGTACCAGGCAGGCCCCCGCACCCCCGTGTCGGGGGCCTGCCTCGTACCGGCCTCGATCGGCTCCCGGCAAGAGCCTCACCGCACTAGGACACCTGAGCCCCATGCCCCGCGGCCGTTATTCGCTTCACGATCCGCACGATCACACCCCCCTCGGTGACGAGCACTTCCAGTGCGCCCCCGGCCCCTCCGGCTGGCGCTACGTCTCCCAGATCACAACCCCCTCCGGCGACCACGTCGGTTCCGTCGACCTCGCCCTCGACGAACTCGGCCGTCCCATCCGTCTCGAACTCCACGCCGCGAGCTGGCAGGTCCGCGGTGCCGCCCTCGACGGCGTCACCTGGGTGCGCACCGACCCCACCGGCGCTCATGCCACCGAAGGCAATGTGCGCGCCCACGCCTTCACCGGCACATCCCCCGCCTTCCTTGTCGCCACCGCACGTCTCCTGCGACTCACCCCCGGTTCCCCCGCGACGCGTGTCCGCCTCGTCGCCTTCACGGATCCTGTCCTCGCTCCCCGCACTCTCGACCAGTCCTGGGCCCTGATGAAGAGTGAAGCGCATGCCACTGACAATGGCCCCCTGACCGTGGACGAATACCAGGTCAGCGCCCTGGACACGGGCGAACAGCACCTCGTCCACATCGCCGGAGACGTGGTCCTCGCAGCCCCCGGCATCGAACTCGAAAACCTCGAGACCCCGCCCTCGGTCTTCCCCTGACGCGCTGATGCCCTGACGCACCGACGATTCCGACGTCCCGGCGACCGGTAGGCCTGACGATCCGGCCGCGCGCCCCTACGCGGGCGGCGCAAACCCCGTGACCGGCGGCGTCTCCGTGTCCGGCACCGCACCCGGCACCGCATCGCACTCCGCAACAACGGCGCCCGGCACCACCCCACTCGGTGCCACCCCACTCGGCACGGCAGCCCCGCCGGCACCAACCGCCCCCGGTGCCACTCCTCCTGCGGCTCCGGCACCGGGGACCGAGCCACTTCTGGTGGCCGCCCCCGGAGTCGCCCGACCCTCCGGGCTGCCAACTGCTACCGCCCCCGCCGTAGCCCCGAACCCCCCGAACGCTTTCCGGGCATCACGCGCCTGCCGCTCGTTCACCACAGCCGCCAAATAGGCGGCCGGCGGCACCCTCTCCGGCGCGGGCGCCCCCGTGCACGCTGCCAGATCACCAGCCAGCCGCCCCGCCATCGACCAGCTCACCGCCTGGTCCAGCTGCCTCATCCGCGTCAGGTACTGACGTATCGCGAGCCACAGATCATCAGGCACCCCCGACAGATCCAGTTCGGCAAACCGGCCGACGAGCCACGGCGGCGGAGGCGGCACCCCCATCCCCCGCCCGGCCGGCACCCTCTCCCGCACCACCAGAGTCCCCGCGAACACATCCCCGATCCGCCGCCCCCGCGCCGACATCAGAGAAGCGATACAGGCAATGACCCCGAACGACATCAGGATCTCCACCACGCCCATCGCCCCGCGCACCAGCGCATGCCGGAACCGGATCGGCCCCCCGTCGTCCCGCACCACCCGCAGCCCACAGGCGAGCTTCCCGAGCGAGCGACCATGACTGAGGGTCTCCACGGCTATCGGCGCCCCGACCAGGACCAGCAGAAACGTCGCGATCGACACCGCAGTGACCGCCGCCTCGTCCAGCGACGCGGTCGCCACCGCAAGCCCGATCGACACCGGGAGATACGCCGTCCACACCACGACGAGGTCGATCACGAGAGCGAGCGCCCGGCTCGGCAGTTTCGCCGGCCGCAGCCCCAGTACGACCGCATCCCCCGTCACAAGCGCACTCACTGCTGCCCGCCCTTCGCCGTCGAACGCCCTGCCCCTTGATCCCTCAGTCTGCCAAGCTGGCCCGCAGCGCGCCGCAGTAGTACGGACCGTACGCACCCAGTGCCTGGAGCAGCAGCCGACCATGGACCTCGATGTCTTCGTGACCGCCCACCGCGCCGAGTGGGACCGCCTGGACCACCTCCTGCACAGGGGACGTCGCCTCACCGGCGCCGAGGCCGACGAACTTGTCGCTCTCTACCAGCGCACGGCCACACATCTCTCTCTCATCCAGTCCAGCGCCCCGGACCCGATGCTGACGGGCAGGCTCACCCAGCTCGTCGCCCGAGCGCGCGCCACCGTCACCGGAACCCGCCGTGCCACCTGGCGCGACGCGGTTCGCTTCCTCACCGCGGGGTTCCCCGCGGCCGTCTACCGCTCCCGCCACTGGTGGATCCCCACGGCGGTCCTCTCCACCGTCCTCGCCGCGATCATCGGCTGGTGGATAGGCGCTCACCCAGAGGTCCAATCAGCGATCGCCGCCCCGGATGAACTGCGCCGGCTCACCCGCCCCGGCGGTGAGTACGAGACGTACTACTCGAGCCACCCGGCGGCCTCCTTCGCAGCCCAGGTCTGGACGAACAACGCCCAGGCCGCCGCCATGTGCCTGACGCTGGGCGCGTTCCTCTGCATCCCGGTGGTCTGGATCCTCTTCCTCAATGTGCTCAACCTCGGCGTCGGCATAGGCCTGATGTCGTCGGCCGGCCGCCTCGACACCTTCCTGGGCCTGGTCCTCCCGCACGGCCTGCTCGAACTGACCGCTGTCTTCGTCGCCGCGGGCACGGGCCTCCGCCTCGGCTGGACTGTCATCGACCCGGGCCCCCAATCCCGCCGCACGGCCCTCGCCCAGCAGGGCCGCGCCGCCATCGGTATGGCCATTGGCCTCGCCCTTGTCCTCTTCGTGTCGGGCGTGATCGAAGGCTTCGTCACCCCCTCAGGACTGCCGACCTGGGCGCGTATCGCCATCGGCATCGCGGCTGAGCTGGCGTTTCTGGCGTACGTCTACATCCTGGGCGGCCGAGCAGCCCGCGCCGGCGACATCGGCGACGTGGAGGCGGCTGACCGCAGCGCCGAACTCCCGGCCGCTGCCTGATGTGCGTCCGGCGCCTCTGAGCTGCTACTCTCCTCTTCGCCCCACAAAAACCGTTGACACGGTCGGCGTGGGGAGGTAGATTTAAACGGTTGTCTCGGACTGGACAAGTACGAGTGCGACCGTTAATATCTCTCTTGCTCTCGCCGGAAATTGAATTTCCGCAGAGCCTCTCGATTCTTATCCGGATCAAGAAGGCCGATTAGCTCGGCCGGAATGCTTCTGATAAAGTCGGATCAGCCGAAAGGCAAAAGGCCCCCAACGGCCACTGGAAACGAATTCCGAACCGGAAACGGAACGGGAAAAGAATCTGGTAAGGTTGGAAACACCGAAGGGAAGCGCCC
>NZ_JBHWWF010000059.1:0-27717 GCF_042736455.1 Streptomyces sp. NPDC060064 | reverse complement strand
CCGACCTCTCAGGTCTGCTCGCAGTGCGGCGTCAAGGACGGCCCCAAGCCCCTGCACATCCGCGTCTGGGAGTGCGGGGCATGCGGAGCCGTCCTTGACCGGGACATCAACGCGGCGGTCAACGTCGCCAAGGCCGCCGGACTGGCGGTGTCAGCCTGTGGAGCGCAGGTAAGACCAGTACTCGTACCGGCGCAGCGCGGTGAAGCAGGAACCCACCGAGACGGTCAGACGACCGTGGTAGGAATCCCCGCCCTTTAGGGCGGGGAGCGGAAGTCAATGCCGCGCAGATGCTCTTCGGGGACACCGAGGTCACCATGGAACAGTTCGACGGGCTCGGCGAGCGCGCCTACTTCGTCCTGGAGGACGGCAGCGACGAAGCACCGACCCTCCATGTGCTGGACGGCCAGGCCGTGCTGACGCTCTCCGTCTCGCCCGGCGGGCCGAACGGTCCGGGCGGTACGACCGCTCCGGCCGATCTCTCGGGCATCAGGCCCTTCATGATCGAGGACATGCGGACGCTGATGACCAAGCTGCAGAGCTGAACTCTTGCGGACGACTCGATGAAAGTCGTTCGGTCTTGGCGGAAATCGAGCGGATGCTGGCTAGCGTCCGCTCTTATGAAACACATACGCACAGCGGCCGGGCTCTGTCTCGCGCTGCTGTTCCTTGTGCTGGGCGTCGGAGCCCAGCCCGCCATGGCGCATGTCTCCCGCGAGCACGCCGAACTCGTCGTCGCCACCGGTGACAACGTCACCAGCGGCCGTCTCATCGTGCACCGCGACGTGGTGTCCCCCGAGAGGGCCGGCACCTGGGCATCCTTGATGCTGTCGGCACGCTGCCCGGCCACCGGCTCGGGCGTGCCCGGCGACGACGGCGGGGTGCCCGGCGGCGTCGTCATCGAACTGGCGTGGAGCTGCCACATCGACGCGCTCGACATGAGCCCGCTCCTCGACAAGGGCGGACTGACCCGGGTCGTCGTCGAGTTCGACGGCACAGCGGTCGACGCCTCCGCGGCAACGCCGCTCGTCGACGCCAAGGGCGCGCACGCGCTCCCGACGTTCCCCTGGCTCACCGTCGTACTCGTGGCTGCGGCCGGAGTCGTGTTCGTACTCGCCGCCCGGCGACTGCCGTCCCTCGTCCGCGGGCTGTGCACAAGCCGTCGGTTCCAGCTCGCGACCGCGGGAGCCGTCGCCCTGTCCTGCCTCGCGCCCCAGGCGGCCTTCGCCGACGACACGTCACCGGCCACCGCCACCGTCGAGGGCACCGTCTTCAAGGACCGCAACGGAAACGGCGAGCGGGACAGGGGCGAGCGTGCCATGCCCGGCGTCGACGTCACGGACGGCGCCGCGTGGGCCACGACCCGCGCGGACGGCTCGTACACCCTGGCCATCGACCCGACGCGGCGCGAGACCGACCTCATCAGCATCGTCTCGCCCGACGGGTACACCCCGGCACTGCGCAAGGACTACATCCCGCAGTTCTTCCACAAGGTCCCCGAGACCGGCGGTACCGGCATCGACTTCGCGCTCGTCCCGGACCGCAACGCCTCGGACCCCACCGAGAAGTGGGTCATGAACTCCGACCCCGAGGTCGGCAACCGCACCGACGCCGAGGCCCGCACGGCACTGCCCCAGTGGACCGGCCAGGTGCAGGCGATGTCCGAGGTCGACGGCGCGACGATGCAGATCGCGACCGGAGACCTGACCGTCACGGACTACGCGGAAGAGCCGCGCCGGCAGGGCGCGTACGACCTCTTCAGCAAGGGCCTGGAGCAGGGGCGGCTCGGCCACCCCTTCTACCCCGTGATGGGCAACCACGACTTCGGCGGCACGGCCACCTCCAAGGGCTACGCGGGCAGCCTGGAGTACTACCGCCGCAACCTCGCCCCCGAGTGGTACAGCTTCGACCGCAACGGCCGCCACATCGTCGTACTCGAGGACAACTACGACGCGAGCGGGCTGAAGCCGCAGCTGGAGTGGCTGCGCAGGGACCTGGCCCAGCACGCGGTCGGCAAGCAGGTGCTCGTCTTCGCGCACCGCTCGCTGTTCACCCAGTGGGGACCCGGCGCGGGCATGCAGCCGACCATCGACGAGCTGGCGAAGTACGACGTACGGATGGTCGCCGCGGGTCACAACCAGCAGGCCGAGTTCCGGCGCGGTGCCTTCAAGCGCTCCGTCGAGGTCAACAACCAGGGCACGTACGGTATCGACGGTGCTCACCCCGACTACAAGGTCCTCGACTTCAGCGGCATCACCGACGATCTGCGCACGAGCCGCAACGAGGACACGGGTCATGTGACCGGCATCCACCGGCAGTTCGACATCGACGACGATTCCGCGCTGGTCAGCCCCGCGCAGGGCAGCACGCACAGCGCAAACGCCCCGGTGCCCGTAGAGGTGTACGCGGAGGACGACGGCCGTACGCCCGCGAGGGCCACGCTGACCGTACGGGACAGCCGCGGCCATGTCGTGAAGCGCGCGAGCGTGCGCTTCGGCAAGGGAGCGGCCGGGCCCGGTATCGAGAACTGCTACACCCCGCCCGGCGGCACGGCCGAACCCTGCCCGGAAGCACGCGGTGCGTGGACCCGGGCGAGCGGCAAGCTGCGCGGGCTGCGGCCCGGCAGCTACACCGCCGAGACGACCGTGTACGACACCCGGGGCACGGCGTTCCCCGCGCTTCCCGCGGCGAAGTCCACCTTCGAGGTCGTACGCGACGCCGAGCTGCCGAAGCCGAGCACCGGGCAGGACTGGCTGCGGCAGGGTGGCGACGAGGCCGGGCGGTCCGCGAGCGGCGACAACCCGGGCGACACGCTCGACCTCAAGTGGACTCAGCACACAGGTGAGCAGTTCAACCTGAACGGCTCCGTGATCGCGGACGGCAAGCTGATCGTCTCGTCCCGCGCCTTCGACTCTCCGTACAGCATGATGCTCGCCTACGACATCACCTCCGGCCGCGAGATCTGGCGCACCTACCTGGACGGCGACGCCGAGTCGGCGCCGACACTCCATGACGGACGGGTCCATCTGACGACCGGCGTCGGACGGATCTACGCGCTGGACGCCGAGGACGGGCACGTCGCCTGGGAGTCGATCGACCGTGAGGAGCAGCACGGCGACACCGTGCGCCGCTACGGTCGCGCGGGCGGACCGGTCAGCGTTTTCCCGCTCGCCGGCGGGGACCGTACGGTCGCCGTCCACCAGGACTGGAACACGGTGCGCTGCCGTGACGCCAAGACGGGCGAGAAGCTGCCCGGCGGCTTCGGGGCCGCGGCCTCCTGGGGCCAGTCCCACAGCACGGTGGTGCGCGAGCCCGGCTCCAACACCGCCTATCTGCACTCTTCGTCGAGCAACACGGTCATCGCGATGGACCTCGCGAGCTGCAAGCAGCTGTGGGTGAAGGACACCGGGGGCGACATCGACAGCCACTCGTCGCCCGTGCTGACGCAGCCCGCATCGGGCCCGGCGAAGCTGGTGACGTTCACGGCGTACGGCGTCCGCGGGCACGACCCGAAGACGGGCGCGGTGACCTGGGAGTCCAAGGTGGGCGGCGGCAGCACCTGCGAGCCGGGGCGGGCCCCGCTCACCAGCCCGGCCGTGTGGGGCGACATCGCTTATGTCGCGGGCCGCGACGGTGTCGTACGCGCCTATGACACGAGCGCGGCCGATCCGTCGAAGCCGGTGTGGGAGACCAAGGCCGGTTATCTGGCGGGCGAGAGCCCGATGGACGACAAGTGGCGCGTCGCCATGGGCTGCTCGGCGGGTGCCGGTTCGCCGACGATGCATCCGCTGGTCACCAAGTCCCTTGTGTATGTGGGGACATGGGACGGGCGGCTGCTCGTCCTGGACCGGGCGAGCGGCACGCAGCTCGCCGCGTACAACCTGGGCGCGGGAGTGGCTTCGGCGCTCTCCGTCAGCGGTGACTGGGTCGTCGCCCTCACGGACGACGGCACCGTCCACGCACTCGCCGCGCGCCGGGACTGAGAGGAAGCGCCACCGTGCGATCACCGCGCACCTGGGTGCTGCTCGTCCTGGCCGCCGTCCCCGCGCTGCTGTTCGGCAGCGCGGGGACGGCCCAGGCGCACCCCTTCGGCACACCGCCCGTCGTCAAGGTCGAGGCGAAGGGCTCGGCCGTGGAAGCGGCCTGGTCCGCGCAGAAGGACGATGTCACCGTCCTGGAGAAGGAGTCCGGCGGCGATGTGGCGGGCTATCTGCGCTCGCACATCGTCGTACGCCAGGACGGCAGCCCCTGCCGGGTCGGGGCGGCGGACGGCGTGAAGGTCCGCTTCGTCTGCCCGCGGCCGGTGGACCGGATCGCCCTGACGGTCACCGCGATGACGGATATCAACCCCGCCTATCGCACGCTCTCCGTGACGGACGTGGGCGGCGGGGGTCTGCACACGGCGAGGGAGCCCACGCGGGAGCTCTCCTTCACATCGGAGGCCGTGGGAAACTCGTCGTCGCAGGGCGGGAGTTGGACTGCCGACCTGACGTCGCTCCTGGACCATGGGCCGGCCCTCCCGTCGGCGCTGCTCATCTCGGCGGCCGTGGGCGCGCTCCATGCCTGTGCGCCCGGGCACGGCAAGTCGCTGGCCGCCGGGTATCTCGTGGGCGGCCGGGGCAGACCCCGCGACGCGGTACGGCTCGGTGGCATCGTCGCCGTGATGCACACGCTCTCGGTCGTGGTCCTGGCCGTCGGCTGGTGGCTGGCGGCGAAGAGCACGCCGGACATGGCGGCGCTGACGGGGTGGCTGCAGCTCGTCGCGGCGCTGGTGGTGGCGGCGGTGGGCGTGAGCCTGCTGCGGAAGCATCTGCGCCACCGTAAGCACGATCACCGGGATGACCACGGGCGGCACAGCCATGACCACGGGCGGCACAGCCATGACCACGAGCGTGGGCACAGCCATGACCACGAGCGGCACAGCCATGACCACGAGCGTGGGCACAGCCATCACATCCCGGACGCACACTCGCTGCTCACCCGGCGAGGTCTCGTCCTCCTCGGCGCGTCGGGAGGTCTGTTGCCCTCGCCCTCAGCCTTCCTCGTACTGCTGACCGGGCTCCTCACCGGCAAGGTCGGCATCGCCCTGTCGATGGTGGCCGCCTTCGGCGCCGGTATGGCCCTGACGCTCACCGGCGTCGGACTGATCGTGCTGCGCGGCCGTGACGTGCTGCTGGACCGCGTCTCCCGCTCCCCGGCGCTGCGCACCTGGACCGGGAGGGTTCCGCTCTTCGCGGCCTCGGCGGTGGTGGCCGGAGGCGCAGTGGCCTCGGCGCTGGCGGCGGGCCAACTTCTCGCACCGTAAAGCCCGTCCACGACAAGGCGCCCCGTCCGGCTCGCAGCCGGGCGGGGCGCCCTTGTCGCAGCGCGGGGCTCAGTCCGCGAGCACAGCTTCCGCGTCCAGCGTCGTACCCACGGCCTGGATCACCGCGGCGATCTTGAAGGCCTCCTGGATCGTCTCGCGGTCCACGCCGGCCTTGCGGAGCACCTGCTCGTGCGAGTCGAGGCACTGGCCGCAGCCGTTGATGGCGGAGACGGCGAGCGACCACAGCTCGAAGTCGACCTTCTCCACACCCGGGTTGCCGATCACGTTCATCCGCAGACCGGCGCGCAGCGTCCCGTACTCCGGGTCCGACAGCAGATGCCGGGTCCGGTAGAAGACGTTGTTCATCGCCATGACCGCGGCGGCGGACTTGGCGGCGGTGTACGCCTCCGGGGAGAGGTTGGCCTTGGCCTCGGGCTCCAGCTCGCGCAGCACCTTCGCCGAGCGCGAGGCGATCGCGCAGGCCAGGACGGTGCCCCAGAGCTGCTGCTGCGGCAGCTCGCTGTTGCCGATCACCGAACCGAGGTTCAGCTTCAGGTCCTTGGCGTAGTCCGGTACCGAAGCCTTGAGTTCATCGAGAGACATATCGGATCACTCGCCCGACAGCAGCGCGACCGGGTCGAGGGTGTTCTCGCCCTTGGTCCAGTTGCACGGGCACAGCTCGTCGGTCTGCAGGGCGTCGAGCACCCGCAGGACCTCCTTGGGGTTACGGCCGACGGAGCCGGCGGTCACCATGGTGAACTGGATCTCGTTGTTCGGGTCGACGATGAAGACGGCGCGCTGCGCGAAGCCGTCCTCGCCCTCGATGCCGAGGTCGCGCATCAGCTCGTGCTTGGAGTCGGCCAGCATCGGGAAGGGCAGGTCACGCAGGTCCGCGTGGTCCTTGCGCCAGGCGTGGTGGACGAACTCGGAGTCGCCGGAGAAGCCGAGTATCTGGGCGTCACGGTCGGCGAACTCGTCGTTCAGCTTGCCGAAGGCCGCGATCTCGGTGGGGCAGACGAAGGTGAAGTCCTTGGGCCACGCGAAAAGGACCTTCCACTTGCCCTCGTAGGACTTGTGGTTGATCTCCTCGAACTCCTTGCCGGCCTCCAGCGAGACGCAGGCAGTCAGTTCGAACGTGGGGAACTGGTCACCAACAGTGAGCACGCGCTCTCCTTGCAGAAAGGAATTCCCTTTTGAGGTCTTCCGGGGGGTTGGACGGATCTTGATACTGGCACAGAGTGCATTGATCGCGGAAATAGCTAGACTCGGTCATCGCGATCGGAGGTGCCTATCAGTGGCTATCAGTAATGTCGGCAATGCCGTTAATAGGGGAAGTTCCAGAGGTAAGCAGCCCAGCCTGGCGCAGCTGCGCGCGTTCGCCGCCGTGGCCGAGCATCTGCACTTTCGGGACGCCGCGGCCGCAATCGGGATGAGTCAGCCCGCGCTGTCCGGTGCCGTATCGGCACTGGAGGAGGCACTCGGTGTCCAGCTCCTGGAGCGTACGACCCGCAAGGTGCTGCTCTCGTCGGCCGGAGAGCGGCTCGCGGTGCGGGCCAAGGCTGTGCTGGACGCGGTCGGTGAGCTGCTGGAGGAGGCCGAGGCGGTACGCGCCCCGTTCACCGGGGTGCTCCGGCTCGGCGTGATCCCGACCGTCGCCCCGTATCTGCTGCCGACCGTGCTGCGCCTGGTGCACGAGAACTACCCGGACCTCGACCTCCAGGTCCACGAGGAGCAGACCTCCTCGCTGCTGGAGGGGCTCGCGGCGGGGCGGCTCGATCTGCTGCTGCTCGCCGTGCCGCTCGGGGTCCAGGGCGTGAGCGAGCTGCCGCTGTTCGACGAGGACTTTGTGCTGGTCACGCCCGAGGACCACTGGCTGGGTGGCCGCCAGGACATTCCGCGCGAGGCCCTGCGCGAACTGCATCTGCTGCTGCTCGACGAGGGCCACTGCCTGCGCGACCAGGCGCTCGACATCTGCCGGGAGGCCGGCCGTACCGACGGTGCTCCGGTGTCGACGACTGCCGCGGGCCTGTCCACGCTGGTGCAGCTGGTCGCCGGCGGGCTCGGAGTGACGCTGCTGCCGCGTACGGCGGTCGAGGTGGAGACGGGCCGGGCGGGCAGGCTGCAGACGGCGTACTTCGCCGAACCCGCGCCCGCACGCACTGTCGCCCTGGCGATGCGCGCGGGCACGGCACGCCAGGGCGAATTCGAGGAGTTCGCACAGGCCCTGCGGGACGCGATGCGCGCGCTGCCGGTGCGGGTGCTCGACTGACCGCTCCGTACTGCCCCGGACTGCGTCGTACGCCCTTGTGCTACTCCGTACGCAGCCCGTCCGGGCGCATCATGCGCCACAGCGGCGGCAGGCTGAGCACCGTCACCAGCAGAATCAGCGCGGCCCCGACCCCGGTGATCGGCAGGAAGGCCCACCAGTCGGCGACCTGCTTGCCGACCAGCTTCAGCAGGACAAGACCGAGCCCGATGCCACCCGTGACCGCGAGGGCGAGACCCAGCACGATCGGCACGGCGGTCTGCCACAGCACCGACCAGCTCAGAGTGGCGCGCCGGGTGCCGAAGGCGACCAGGACCGACAGCAGCCGCTTGCGGTCGCGGAGCTGTTCCAGCGTGGAGACGAGCATCGACGCGGCGATCAGCAGCATCGTCGCGGTCGCGCCGACGAAGAGACCGGTGCGCACGCTGGAGAACTGGCTGTCACGCTCGAAGTTCTGCAGCGTGGAGACGCTGGTCAGCGGGTCGATTGCGGCCGCGCTGTTACGGGCGTACTCGGCCGCCTCGGGCACGTCGGGGTCGAGCCGGATCAATGCCTTGGCCATCGGGCTGACCAGCTTCGACACATCGATGGTGGACGGCGTCGCCATGACGCCGAAGGAGACCTGACCCACCGGGTCGGTACGCGAGTCCACCGTCCTGGCGGATGCGGGGATGCGCCACAGCACCGGCTTGGTCGTCTTCGTCTCGCCTTCCGGGCCGAACTGCTCCGAGTTGAGGTTGACCTGGGCGCCGGGCCGGGCAGTCTTGGCGAGAAATTCGTCCGGCGGTCCCTGATAGCCGTGCGTGCGGGCGATGAAGACATCGCCGTCCTTGCAGGAGGGCAGCTTCGCCAGCTCCCGCAGCGACGGGCAGTCGGCGACAGTGATCTGGGTGGTGGGGATGTAGCCCTCGCCCGCGCGTATCGGTCCCGGCCGGTCGACGGACGCCTGGATCATCCCGATCACGCCGGCGACGCCCTTGGTCGCCGAGTACTTCTCGATCATCTTGCTCGCCACGGAGCCGTCCGTGGCCTTCGCGCTCGTCTCGAGCTGGGCGCGGGCCGCGTCCATGCCGGTCGGCTTCATGAAGTCGCTCTGCACGGAGCTGAAGAGCATCTGCAGCGCGATGGCGCCGGCCGCCGCGACGACGATGCCGCTCACCGCACGGGCCGCGGTCCCGCTGCTCAACTGAAGCCGCCGTACCGCCAGTTGCCAGGGCACGGGCCCGCCGCGCAGCCGTCCGACCACTGCCTCGACCAGCCACGGCAGCAGCGCGGTGACCCCGGTCAGCACCAGCAGCGCGCCGCCGGCGATCTGGTAGGTGGCGATCTCGGTGTCCCCCAGGCCGACCCGGCCCGACTGGGGCAGCAGCAGGGCGAGACCGGCGGCCGGCATCAGCAGCCGCCACCACAGTCGGCGCCGCCGCGGAGCGGTGTTCCGTACAACGCCGAGCGGCTCGATCGTCACACCACGCAGCGTGAAGAGGGTGACTCCGATCGCGGAGGCCGGTACGGCGACGGCGATCAGCGCGGCCAGCACCGGGCTCGGCACGATGTCGGAGGGGAAGGCGTTGACGTTCCAGATGGTCACCGAGCCGATGAACTGCCGTATCAGCGCGAGGAATCCGGCGCCCGCGACCAGCCCGAGCAGCGCGCCGCACAGTGACTCACCGGCCGCGATCCGCCGTGTCATCGCCTGATCGGAGCCGACCAGCCGGAGCGCGGCGAGCCGCCGGTCGCGCTGCTCGCCGCCGAACCGCACAGCGGTGGCGATGAACACGGCCACCGGCAGGAGCAGGGCCACACAGGCCATCACGATGATGAGCAGGAGCACCGCGCTCATCGGGTCGCCCTTGCCCTGGTCGCCGCCGTAGCTGTCCGCGCGCCAGTCGGCCGCCGCCGGGGGGAGGGTGGAACTGCCCGCGTAGTAGAAGAACTCACCGGGGCCGATCAGGCCGCGGTCCCCGATGGTGGCGGTGACCCGGTACGGCAGCCGGTCCTTCAGCAGCGCCCCCTGGGGGGAGCTGAGCAGGTCGGCGAGGGCGGGGGAGGCGGCCATCTCGCCGGGGCCCGGCAGCTTCGCCAGGCCGGGCGGCGCGGGGGCGTCGCCGCCGTCGGGCCGGAACACGGCGCCGTTGACGGTGTCGCCGCGGTAGAGCGTGCTGGTCCGGGCGAAGAGGAACGAGCGCTCGGAACGCTTCACCTCGTCGTTGAAGGTGACCGCGCGGTCCGCCTCGCGGGTGTCGCGGCTCTCGATGAGATGGGGCACGGACGCGGCGACCAGCAGCAGGGAGACGCCCAGGCCGACGCCGATGGCGGTGAGGATCGTACGGGTCCAGCCGCGTCGGCCGCCGGTGACGGCGAACCGGGCGCCCAGGGTGAGATCCCGTATCCAGGTGGCGCCGCCGCTCATGCCACGCCCGCCATGTCGCGCACCTTGCCGTCGCGGACGATGACCTCGCGGTCGGAGTACGCGGCCACCCGGGCCTCGTGCGTCACCAGGACGACCGCGGCGTTGGTGTCCCGGGCCGCGTCGGTGAGCAGCTCCATCACCCGCTCGCCGTTGAGTGAGTCGAGGGCGCCGGTCGGCTCGTCGGCGAAGAGCACCCGCGGCGAGGTGACCAGCGCGCGGGCGACCGCGACCCGCTGGCCCTGGCCGCCGGAGACCTCGCCGGGCCGCTTGTTGCCGATCTCGGCGACTTCGAGGCGCTCCATCCACTCCAGTGCGGTGCGCTCGGCCTCCTTGCGCCGGGTGCCGTTCAGCCGAAGCGGCAGCGCGACATTCTCGGTGCAGGTCAGCTCGGGAACGAGCTGGCCGAACTGGAAGACGAAGCCGTAGTCGCTGCGGCGCAGCGCGCTCCGTCCGGCGTCCGACATCGCGGTGAGGTCGCGCCCGCTGTAGCTGATCGACCCGGAGTCGGGCCGGACGATCCCGGCGAGACAGTGGAGCAGGGTCGATTTGCCGGAGCCGGAGGGCCC
This sequence comes from Streptomyces sp. NPDC060064, assembly GCF_042736455.1. Taxonomy (NCBI): domain Bacteria; kingdom Bacillati; phylum Actinomycetota; class Actinomycetes; order Kitasatosporales; family Streptomycetaceae; genus Streptomyces; species Streptomyces sp. NPDC060064. The sequence continues at coordinate 17,173 of NZ_JBHWWF010000059.1, read as the reverse complement.
CATGACGGCGACGACCTCGCCGGCGTGGATGGAGAAGGACGCGCCGTCGAGGGCGGGGGTGGGGCCGTACGCCTTGTGCAGGTCGGCGGCGACGAGGAGGGAGCCTGCGGGGGTCATCCGCGCACCTCCTTGGCGAGCTGGTCGAGCCTGGCACCGGTCAGTTCCAGCCAGCGCAGATCGGCTTCGAGGTGGAAGAGGGCGTGGTCGCAGATGAGCTGGTCGGCGAGGTCACCGCGGCGCTTGCGGTCGGTGAGGATACGCATCAGCCGCAGATGCTCGGCCCGCTGCCCATCGAGGAGATCGGCGGCGCTGCGGCCGGTGAGCAGCGCGAGGACGACCTTGGTGTAGAGGGTCGACTGGAGGTACGGCTCCGGCTTCTCGGGCTGCGCGAGCCACTGGGTGACATCGGTGATCCCGGCGTCGGTGATGGCGTAGCGCTTGCGTTCGGGACCACCGCCGGCCTCAATGCCGTCGACCTCGACGAGGCCGTTCTTGAGGAGGCGGGACATGGTCGAGTAGACCTGCCCGTAGTGGAGGGGCCGGTCGTGGCCGAACTTCTCGTCGAAGGCGCGCTTGAGGTCGTAGCCGTGGCGCGGGCCGGACTCGAGGAGCCCGAGGAGTGTGTGACCGATGGACATGCGCGGCACTCTACACGGTGTGTATACCTGCTGTGTATACCTGAGCGGGGTCTGCGGGCTCCGCCCCGGACCCCGCGCCTCAATCGCCGGCGGGGCTGAATTTCAGCCCGTCCGGCGATTGAGGACCCGAGCGAAGGTCGTGCGGGGCTGAGGGCCTGCCCCAGGGGCTACTCCCCCTCGTCCTCCGGCGCAGCCCTCGGCGGGCGCCCCCGCCGGGGGATCGGGCCGACGCTGCCCGGCAAGCGGCCTGCGTCCGACAAGGCGCGACGGAGGATGAACTCGATCTGCGCGTTCGCGCTGCGCAGCTCGTCCGACGCCCACCGCGCCACCGCCTCGTACACCGCCGGATCCAGCCGCAGCAGCACCTGCTTCCGCTCGGGCGGCGTCACTGGTAGAGCGACCCTGTGTTGAGGACAGGTTGCGGCGCGCGGTCGCCGCACAGCACCACCATCAGGTTCGACACCATGGCTGCCTTGCGCTCCGTGTCGAGCTCGACGATGTCCTGTTCCGCGATCCTGGCCAGCGCCGCCTCGACCATGCCGACCGCGCCGTCCACGATCTGCCGCCGGGCCGCCACCACCGCGCCCGCCTGCTGGCGCTGCAGCATCGCGGACGCGATCTCCGGGGCGTACGCGAGATGCGTGAAGCGGGACTCGATGATGTGCACGCCGGCCGCTTCCACGCGCGCGTGCAGCTCGACCGCCAGCTTCTCGGTGATCTCCTCGGCGTTGCCGCGCAGCGACAGGCCGTCCTCGTCATGCGCGTCGTAGGGGTACTCGATCGCGATGTGCCGCACCGCCGCCTCCGTCTGGGTGGAGACGAACTCCAGGAAGTCGTCCACCTCGAACAGCGCCTGCGCCGTGTCCTCGACCTTCCACACGACCACCGCGGCGAGCTCGATCGGGTTGCCGTACGCGTCGTTCACCTTCAGAACCGCGGTCTCGTGGTTCCGTACCCGCGTCGAGATCTTGACCCGCGAGGTGAACGGGTTGACCCAGCGCAGGCCGTCCGTACGGATCGTGCCCCGGTAGCGCCCGAAGAGCTGGACCACCCGCGCCTCGCCCGGTGCGACCGTGTTCAGCCCGCACATCGCGACGAACGCGGCGATCCCGACCACGACGCCGAGCAGGATCAGCGCCACCTTCGTGCCGGTCGCGCCGACCGCCGCCCCGGCGACGACGAGTACGACCCCGGAGGCTATTCCGAGCAGCCCCAGCAGCAGGGCGGCGCCCCCGCCGATGCTGTGCGCCGGAAATTCGCGAACCTGTGGCGCCGGCATCTCCGGCAGGTCTTCCACGGTTGGTGTGCTGGTGGCAGGCATGATGGCTCCCCGTTTCCGGGGTCGGCGACAGCCGCCGACCCTCTAGCAAAGTGATATCACTTTAACGCGCATCGCAACCCTGTGCACCTCTCATGAGTCGGTTCCATGAGACGGGGTGCTGATTCTCACGTCCGGAAAAGACCGGATCGATGGCTCTTTGTCTGTGTGAGCGGTGTTAGCTTTCTGAGCTGATTCCGGCCCGACGCCGGGCCGATGGCGGCAAGCACGACCAGCGAAAACAGTGACTACGAGCGGAGCAGCGAAGCGATGGGCCGAGCGGAAGCGCGACAAGCCCGGCAGCGCGGGGCGCGCCGGGCGAAGAAAGCAAAGCCCACTGGCATACGGCGCTTCTTCACCTGGAGGAAGCTGCTCGGCACCTTCTTCGGCCTCTGCCTGCTGGCGATGGGCGCCTTCTTCGTGATCTATCTGCTCGTTCCCGTGCCCGAGGCCAACGCCCAGGCCGAGATGCAGAGCAACGTCTACAAGTACAGCGACGGCAAGATCCTCGCCCGCACCGGCAAGATCAACCGTGAGATCGTCGGGCTCGAGAAGATCCCCAAGGAAGTCCAGGACACCTTCGTCGCCGCGGAGAACAAGACCTTCTACAAGGACTCCGGAGTCGACTTCAAGGGCACCGCCCGCGGCGTGATGAACACCCTCACGGGCAAGGGCAAGCAGGGTGGCTCGACCATCACCCAGCAGTACGTCAAGAACTACTACCTGAACCAGGACCAGACGGTCACCCGCAAGCTCAAAGAGCTCGTGATCTCGCTCAAGGTGGACCAGAAGAAGGAAAAGTCCGAGATCCTCGCCGGGTACATCAACACCAGCTACTACGGCCGCAACGCGTACGGAATCCAGGCCGCGGCCCAGGCGTACTACGGCGTCGACGCGTCCAAGCTGAACGTCGCCCAGGGCGCGTATCTCGCCGCTCTGCTCCAGGCCCCGAGCCAGTACGACTGGGCGGTCGCCACGGACACCGGCAAGAAGCTGGTCCGCGCGCGCTGGAACTACGTACTCGACAACATGGTCGAGGAGGAGTGGCTGGACTCCGGCGAGCGCACCGGCCTGAAGTTCCCCGTGCCCAAGGCCCCGAAGGCCGCCCCCGGCATGGAGGGCCAGACCGGCTACCTCGTCGACGCGGCCAACGCCGAGCTGGAGCGCAGGCAGGGCATCAGCGAGGAGGAGATCAAGGCCGGCGGCTGGACGATCACCCTCAACATCGACGAGAAGCGCCAGAAGGCACTGGTCAAGGCGGTCAACAAGCAGCTCGAGGAGAAGCTCGAGCGCAAGAAGGACAAGGCCGACGCGACCGTCCAGGCAGGTGCGACCTCCGTCGACCCGAAGACCGGCCATATCGTCGCCCTCTACGGCGGCATCGGCGCCACCGAGCACTGGCTGTCCAACGCCACCCGCCGCGACTACCAGCCCGCCTCGACCTTCAAGCCCGTCGTCCTCGCCTCGGCCATCGAGAACGGGGCCGAGACCCAGGACGGCGCGAAGATCGGCCTCAACACCAAGTACGACGGCACCAGCAAGCGGCCGGTGAAGGGCAGCGACACCCCCTTCGCGCCGGAGAACGAGGACGACAAGGACTACGGCCCGGTCAGCGTCCAGCGGGCGACGAACAGCTCGATCAACTCCGTCTTTGCGCAGATGATCGTGGATGTCAGCCCGGCAAAGGTGAAGAAGACCGCGATCGACATGGGCATGAAGGACGGCAAGGACTTTCCGGAGCGGCCCGCGATGTCTCTCGGCACGATGGGCGCCTCCACCTGGGACATGGCCGGGGTGTACGCGACCCTCGACAACCACGGCAAGAAGGTCACGCCGACGATCGTGAAGTCCGCCGAGCGCCAGTCCCGCAAGGCTGAGCCGAAGGAGTCCTCGATCGGCGACCAGGCGATCAGCCGCGAGGCGGCGGACACCACGACGGCGGCCATGACGGGCGTCGTGAAGTCCGGCTCGGGCACGAACGCGGCCGGTGACTACGAGGCGGCGGGCAAGACCGGTACCTCGGAGAACAACCGCTCGGCCTGGTTCGTGGGTTACACCCCCGAGCTGGTCACGGCTGTCGCCCTGTTCGGCGAGGACCCCAAGGGCGGGCAGGTCACGCTGACCAACACCGTCAACGAGGGCCGCGCCAACGGTGGTGGCGTCCCGGCGAAGATCTGGCAGCAGTACACGACGGGAGCCCTCAACGACGAGGCCGCCGCCGCCGAGTTCGATCTGGACATCGAAGAGGGCGCGACAGCGGACCCGGACCCGACGCCGACGGAGACCCCGTCCGAGACGCCCTCGCAGACCCCGTCCAAGACGCCGACGGACGATCCGACGAGCACGCCGACGAGGACGCCCACCAAGACGCCGACGGAGGATCCGACGCAGACGCCGAGCATTACGCCATCGGGTCCGCCGAGCTTCACCCCGCCGACCGACCCGGGCGGTGACCCCGGCGGGACAGAGGGCGCCGGCGGCAGGGTCAAGCCCTGACGGCAACATCAGGCCCGGCAACGTCAGGCCCTGACGGCAACCTCAGGTTCTGACCGCGCCCTCAGGCGACATGTACGACAGTGCCCGCGGCACCCGTATCCGGGACCGCGGGCACTGCCGTACTCCCTGTCAGCCGCCGTTCACCTTGTGGGCGATACGGTCGCCGATCTTCTTGTCGATGTTGCGCCAGTACTGCAGCGCCCGGTCCAGGACCGGCCGGGTCACGCCGTCCTTCAGATGTCCGCTGACGTTCGACACCAGTCGCTCACGGGCCGCGTCGTCCAGTACATGGCGGACCATGGTCCCCGGCTGGCCCCAGTCGTCGTCCTCGCGGTGCGGCTTGTACGCCTCGCGCACCAGCTCTCCCGCGGCCTCCCAGCTCGCCGGTTCGCCGAAGCGCTGGAAGTCGGCGGCGGGACCGCCGTAGGAGTTCGGCGCGTACGGCCTCGCGGCGTTCGACGCCACGTACCGCATCGGGCCGTCCTTGGCATACGAGTTCACCGACGTGTGCGGCCGGTTGGGCGGCAGCTGGGCGTAGTTCGGGCCGATCCGGTACCGGTGGGTGTCCGGGTACGAGAAGAGCCGTCCGAGCAGCATCTTGTCCGGCGACGGACCGATGCCCGGCACCATGTTCGACGGTTCGAAGGCCGCCTGCTCGATGTGGATGAAGTAGTCGTCCGGATTCCTGTTGAGCGTCATCCGGCCGACGTCGATCAAGGGGTAGTCCCCGTGCGGCCACACCTTGGTCAGGTCGAAGGGATTGAAGCGGTAGTCCGCCGCGTCCTCGAACGGCATGATCTGGACCTTGAGGCTCCAGCTCGGCGCGTTTTTGGACTCGATCGACTCGTACAGATCGCGGCGGTGTTTGTCCGCGTCCGTGCCGGCCAGCTCGTCGGCCTCGGCCTGTGTGAGGAAGTCGATGCCCTGGTCGGTCTTGAAGTGGTACTTCACCCAGAACCGCTCGCCGCCGCCGTTGATCCACATGTAGGTGTGGGAGCTGTACCCGTTCATATGGCGGTAGGTCTTCGGAACGCCGCGGTCGCCCATCAGCCACGTCACCTGGTGCGCGGACTCGGGGGACAGCGTCCAGAAGTCCCACTGCATGTCGTTGTTGCGCAGCCCGGTGGCCGGGTGGCGCTTCTGGGACCTGATGAAGTCCTGGAACTTGATCGTGTCGCGTACGAAGAAGACCGGCGTGTTGTTGCCGACCATGTCGTAGTTGCCGTGTTCGGTGTAGAACTTCAGCGCGAAGCCGCGGGGGTCACGCCAGGTGTCGGGGGAGCCCTGCTCACCCGCGACAGTGGAGAAGCGGGCCAGCATCTCGGTGCGCTTGCCCGGCTGGAAGAGGTCCGCCCTGGTGAACTGGCTGACGTCATTGGTGACTTCGAAGGTGCCGTACGCTCCCGCGCCCTTCGCGTGCACCACCCGCTCAGGGACCCGCTCCCGGTTGAACTGGGCCATCTTCTCGATGAGGTAGTGGTCCTGGAGCAGGATCGGACCGTCGGGTCCCACGGTGAGCGAATGCTCGTCGCTCTCCACCGGGATGCCGACATTGTTGGTCGTGTACGGGGCCTTCGGGGATGACTCGGTCACGAGCGTCCTCCCGTCGATAGAGGGATTGAGGTCGCATCGGCCGCGTGCCCCAGTCAACTCCCACGACACCCTGTCGGCAACATTTGGACAGGGTCCAGATCTGGCCCCAGTACGAGCTCTGCCGGCTATGCGGGAGTAGGCAGCTCGAACCACACCACCTTGCCGGTCGACAGGCGGGTCGCTCCCCACCGTCTGGCCAGCCGGTTCACCAGGAACAGCCCTCGTCCGCCCTCGTCCGTGTCCCGGGCCCGGCGCTGCCTCGGCAGCTGCGGAGAGTCGTCGCCGACCTCGCAGCGCAGTACGTCCGTACGCAGCAGCCGCAGCGTCACCGGCCGCTCGGCGTACCGCACGGCATTGGTCACCACCTCGCTGACCAGCAGCTCCACCGAGTCGCTCAGCTCCTCCAGGCCCCAGCGGTTCAGCGCCCGCCGGGCCAGTCTCCTGGCCCGGCCCGGAGCCGCGTCCTCGGGCTCCAGGAACCAGTAGGCGACATCGCTCGGCGCGATCCCGTCGAAGCGGGCCGCGAGCAGTGCGATGTCGTCGTCCCGGTCGCCCGGGCCGAGAACGTCCAGCACGTCGTCGCAGAGCGCCTCGAGCGGCGGCGAATGGTCCGGACCGGTCAGCTGGGCGGTGGCGGCGAGCCGCTCCCGCAGCTGCTCGATCCCCGTCCACACATCCCGCAGCCGGGACTCGACCAGGCCGTCGGTGTACAGCAGCAGGGTCGCGCCCGCCGGGGCGTCCAGCTCCACGGCCTCGAAGTCCACACCGCCCACGCCGATGGGTGCGCCGGGCGGTACGCGCAGCACCTCGGCCCGCCCGCCCAGGTGCAGCAGGATGGGCGGCGGGTGGCCGGCGTTGGCGATGGTGATGCGGTGCGAGACGGGGTCGTACACGGCGTAGAGGCAGGTGGCCATGCGGTCCGTGCCGAGCCGCTGGGCCTGCTCGTCCAGATGGTGCAGAACCTCCTGCGGCGGCAGATCGAGACCGGCCAGGGTCTGCGCGGTGGTGCGCAGCTGGCCCATGATCGCGGCGGACGTCATGGAGTGCCCCATGACGTCGCCGACCACCAGCGCCACCCGGCTGCCCGGCAACGGGATCGCGTCGTACCAGTCGCCGCCGACCCGGGCGGTCTCGGCGGCCGGGAGGTAGCGGGACGCGAGACGGACGCCGGTCGGCTGCGGGAGCGAGTCGGGCAGCATGGTGCGCTGCAGCTCGTCGGCGATGTACGCCTCACGTCCGTACAGCACGGCCTTGTCGATGCCGAGCGCGGTGTGCGTCGCCAACTGGGCGGCGACCAGGAGGTCGTTGGGCTCGAAAGCGGGCCGGTCCGGCCGACGGAGGAAGACGGCCGCGCCGATCACCCGCCGCCTGCCGCGGAGCGGGGCGAGTATCGCGCGATGTCCGCTCGGTACGGTGCGGTCGGCGCCGAGCAGCTCGGGCAGGGCGGCCCGGGCGGCCGCGGAGTCGCCGAAGACGGGCCGTACGCCGCGCAGCACCTCGGAGAGCGCACCACCGGACCGCACCTCGCACAGCTCGGCGGCAGGCATGAGGTCGGTCTGCGGGTCTACGACCGGGATGGGGGCGGCGGTGCCGAGATCGGCGTCCTCACCGGCTAAACGCAGCCGGTCGGTGCGGCGCAGCCGCAACACGAACGGCGAGACCGGCCGCTCGTCGCCCACCGGCAGCGGGCTGCGGAGATAGACGAGAATCGCGTCCGAGAAGGTCGGCACGGTCGCCCGGCACAGCCCGAGCACGATCTCGTCGAGGTCTATGCCGCGCGCGATCCTGCGGGTGGCGGCCCCCACGAAACGCAGTCGGTCGCCCTCGCGGCGTGCGGTCCCCGCAAGGTCCTGCGGCGGACCGGCAGGCGGGGGCACGTTCGAGCCCCCGGTCGCCTCGGACCGCGGCCGGGTGCGTTCATGCGGCCGGGCAGCCAAGGGCTGCCGGCCTTCGTGGGAGGTGGGCTGCTCCGTCACGCGTGGGATTCCGTCCGTCCGGGCCGGTTGTGCGATGCAATCGCCTCGTGAGGCGGTATACCCGCTCTGCGGGCGGCGCCGACAGGATGGCAGGCATCCGGCACAGCTCCACCCCCTTGAAATGACTCGTGATGACTTACGGTCAGGCTGTGCCCTGCGCTCAATAGTTGCTCAAACGGCGCAGCCTTGCGGACGACGATCCTACGTTTGCCCCCTGGGGGCGCATCAAGAGTCTCACGAGGTCGTATGAGCTGGAGCGTGTTCCCGGACCGGAATCAGTCACTTCACCCGGCGCCCGCGCACAGACTCCTGACGCGGACTCAGGACGTCACCTGCACCGCCGTACGGTCCCAGTCCGCCGGAAGCCGAGGCACCCGCCACGCCGGGTCCGGCCGCCAGCCCTCCCAGCCCGCGGAGAACGGCGCCTGCCAGGCCCGGATCGCCTCGACGGCCGCCTCCCCCGCCTCCCGTACGGCCTGAGCCTTCTCCACGTCCATCAGGCCGACCCGCTGGGCCTCCGCGAACTCGTCCTCGTCCAGCCAGAGCCAGGTGCGGTCCGGGTGGACGGCAATGTCCAGGAAGTGATCCTCGGAGTCGACGCCGCCCGCCCAACGGACGTGCGGCTCCTCGAGGTTCACATACCAGTTCTTGAACCGCCAGCCGCGCTCCCAGAACAGCCAGACCGACCAGGGTTCACCGGGCCGCGCCAGCTTCAGTACGCCGGTGCCGAACCAGCGGGCGCGGGCGGTGGTGCGCGGTGCGGTGTAGCGGGTGGCCAGCGGCTCCTGGTGCACCGGCGTGCCGTCCGCGAGCACCGGCTTCACACACTCGGTGCCCGGCGCCATCCACACCGCGAGCAGCTCGTCGGTGTCCTCCACGACGGTCACGGGCCGGCAGATGTGGATGCCGCCGCCCGACAGATCCGGGGCATGGCCGCGGTAGCGCCAGAGGATGTGGTCCCCGGGCGCCCAGCGTGCGATGCGTTCCGTACCTGTCATGCGCAGATCTTAGGAGTACGGCCGGGGCCCCGCTGCGACGCAGGTCACGGCCACCGGCTCACGGATGTGTCATACGCAGCACGTCAAGGGCCTCGTCCAGCTGCTCGAGGGTCAGCGCTCCACGCTCCACATAGCCGGACTCGAGGACGACCTCGCGGATCGTCTTCCGCTCGGCCAGCGACTTCTTGGCGACCTTCGCCGCCTCCTCGTACCCGATGTACTTGTTCAGCGGGGTGACGACGGCCGGCGAGGACTCCGCGTACTCACGGGCTCGCTCGACGTTCGCGGTGATGCCGTCGACGGTACGGTCCGCCAGCAGCCGCGAGGCATTCGCGAGGAGCCTGACCGACTCCAGCAGATTCTTGGCGATCACCGGCATCATGACGTTCAGCTCGAAGTTCCCGGCGGCGCCGGCCGCCGCGACCGTGGCGTCGTTGCCGGTCACCTGGGCCGCCACCATCAGCACGGCCTCCGGGATCACCGGGTTGACCTTGCCGGGCATGATCGAGGAGCCCGGCTGAAGGTCGGGGAGGCCGATCTCGGCGAGGCCGGTGCGCGGGCCCGATGCCATCCAGCGCAGGTCGTTGGAGATCTTGGTGAGCGAGACCGCGATCGTACGCAGCTGGCCGCTCGTCTCGACCAGCCCGTCGCGCGCACCCTGCGCCTCGAAATGATTGCGGGCCTCGGTCAGCGGCAGCCCGGTCGCGCGGGCGACCTCGGCGATGACCGCGGCCGAGAAGCCGGGCGGGGTGTTGATGCCGGTGCCCACCGCCGTGCCGCCGAGCGGGAGTTCGGCGAGGCGGGGGAGGGAGGCATTGAGCCGTTCCACGCCGTACCGGATCTGTGCGGCATAGCCGCCGAACTCCTGGCCCAGCGTGACGGGGGTGGCGTCCATCAGGTGCGTACGGCCGGCCTTGACGACCAGTGAGAACTCGGACGCCTTGCGCTCCAGCGAGGCCGCCAGTTGCTCCAGCGCCGGGATCAGATCGCCCGTCACGGCCGCCGTCGCCGCGATGTGGATGGAGGAGGGGAAGACGTCGTTGGACGACTGGGACGCGTTCACATGGTCGTTGGGGTGCACATCACGGCCGAGTCGCTCAGTGGCGAGCGTGGCGATGACCTCGTTGGTGTTCATGTTCGATGAGGTGCCGGAACCGGTCTGGAAGACGTCCACCGGGAAGTGCTCGTCCCAGCGGCCCTCCGCGACCTCCGCGGCCGCGTCGGCGACGGCCTCCGCGATGTCCTTGTCGAGCACGCCCAGTTCGGCGTTGACCCGGGCCGCGGCCGCCTTGATCCGGGCCAGGGCCTCGATATGGGCCCGCTCCAGCCGCTGGCCGGACACGGGGAAATTCTCCACCGCCCGCTGGGTCTGGGCCCGCCACTTGGCGTGCGCCGGTACCCGTACCTCACCCATGGAGTCGTGCTCGATCCGGTACTCGCTCGCGTCGTCCATCGCTGCCATGCCTCCTTGGAACTCTCAAAAAGATGAGCAGTTGTCTTGTTCTGACTATTCCCAACTGTGCTACTCGCCAGTAAATACCCGGACTAACAGCAAACCGGGGAGGCGCAATGAGGCGCACCAGGCACAGACTTCGCCGTACGGTCGCGGCCGCCGCGGCACTGGCGGCAGGACTTGGCGGAATGGCCGCCACGGCCACCACCGCCCGGGCCGCCCAGCCCGACGCGATACGTACCGCAGCATCCGTACCGCTCCCGCCCGAACTGGAGTCCATCCGCGCGACCGAGGCCGTCAAGCTCTACGGCAGCCCCGCCGAACGCCCGCTCGCCGACCGCGAGACCGGCCTGATCTCGCTCGGCGACAGCGAGATCTCCGGCGAGGGCGTCGGCAGCTACGAGCCAGGAACGAACGGCCCCGACAACTGGTGCCACCGCTCGCCCGACGCCGCCATCCACCGCACGGGCATCGCCGCGGACCTCACGTACAACGTCTCCTGCTCCGGCGCGTACACCGGGAACATCCGGATCGGCGGCTCGAAGCAGTACGCCGACGAGCTGGTCCAGAGCGACAGCCTCGCCATCAAGGCGCGCAACACCCGTATCAAGATGGTGCTGTTGGTGGCCGGCGCCAATGACGATCTGCAGTTCGGCCCGGTGATAACCGACTGCGTCACGCGCTATGTGCTGTTCCAGGGGCCGTGCGAGCCGAAGTACGCGGCGGGCTGGCAGGCCCGCGTCGACGGCCTGATCCCCAAGGTCGAGCAGACCGTACGGGACCTGCGCACCGTGATGAGCGACGCCGGATACGCCGACGGTGACTACAAGCTGGTCGTGATGGGCTACCCGAGCCCCATCGGCCCGGACTTCCGCGACAATCCGAACTTCCCCGGCAAGCTGATCTGCGGCGGTATGGGCTACGACTCCGACACCGTCTGGGGCCGCAACACCGCCGTCCCCGCGTTCGAGCGCGGTATGCGCAGGGTCGCGCAGTCCACCGGGGCGGTCTATCTCGACAACTCCCGGCTCTTCCACGGCCATGAGGTCTGCATGGAGGACGCCTGGGCGCGCGGGCTGTACATCGATCTCTCCAACCCCATTCCGCCCGACTCCAATTCGGCCCGCCAGTCCTTCCACCCCAATGTGCGCGGCCATGCGGCGTTCGCCTCCTGCCTCACCCAGCTGTACAACTCGGGGCTGCGGGAGGCCAGTTGCGCGGATGTGGCGTCGACAGGGAAGCCGGCGCTGTACGCGGGCGCGTGGGACGACGCGTACAAGCCGCTGAAGGAGGAGGCGACGGGCTCGTGCCTGGACGTCGCGGGTGCGGTGAGCCGCAACGGGACGGGCGTGGTGGGCTGGGACTGCCACGGCGGCCGTAACCAGGGCTGGTGGTACGACTCGGCGCGCAAGTCGCTGCACACGGAGCTGACGCAGGACCGGTGCCTGGATGTGCCGGGCGGGAGCTATGCGGCGGGCGCGGCGGTGATCGTGTGGAACTGCCACGGCGGCGCGAACCAGCAGTTCGTCCGCACGGGCGGGACGATTCGGCCGTCGTCGGCGACGGGGTTGTGCCTGACGCTGGCGTCGGCGAAGGAGCCGGCCCGGCTCCAGCCGTGCACCGGGGCGGCGAACCAGCGCTTCGCGTAGGGCTGTTCCCCAGCCCGCCCCTTCCCGAATCGGGGCTCCGCCCCGAACCCCGTACGCGCTTCGCGCGTGTCCTCAAACGCCGGACGGGCTGAAAAATCCAGCCCCGCCGGCGTTTGAGGCGCGGGGTCTGGGGCGGAGCCCCAGTTCAGGGAAGGGGCGGCCCGCCGCAGGCGTTACGCCAGCCCCGGACCCCGCACCGGAATCGACGTGAACGTCGGCGCGGGCGCCGGCTCCGTGAAGAAGTCGTTGCCCTTGTCGTCCACCACGATGAACGCCGGGAAGTCCTCGACCTCGATCCGCCACACCGCCTCCATGCCGAGCTCCTCGTACTCGACGACCTCGACCTTCTTGATGCAGTCCTGCGCGAGCCGCGCCGCGGGCCCGCCGATCGAGCCCAGGTAGAACCCGCCGTGCGTCCCGCACGCGTTCGTCACCTGCTGCGAGCGGTTGCCCTTGGCCAGCATGACCCTGGAGCCGCCCGCTGCCTGGAACTGCTCGACGTACGAGTCCATACGGCCGGCCGTCGTCGGCCCGAAGGAGCCGGACGCGTAGCCCTCGGGGGTCTTCGCCGGACCGGCGTAGTAGACCGGGTGGTCCTTCAGGTACTGCGGCATCTCCTCGCCCGCGTCGAGCCGCTCCTTGATCTTGGCGTGCGCGATGTCGCGGGCCACGACCAGCGGGCCGGTCAGCGAGAGCCGGGTCTTGACCGGGTACTTGGTGAGCTCGGCCAGCACCTCGTCCATCGGCCGGTTGAGGTCGATCTTCACGACGTCACCCGCCTCGTCCAAGTGCGCGTCCGTCGTGTCCGGCAGGAACCGTGCCGGGTCGGTCTCCAGCTGCTCCAGGAACACGCCCTCGGCAGTGATCTTCGCGGTGGCCTGGCGGTCGGCCGAGCAGGAGACGGCGATCGCGACGGGCAGCGAGGCGCCGTGACGCGGAAGGCGGACGACGCGGACGTCGTGGCAGAAGTACTTGCCGCCGAACTGCGCGCCGATGCCGATCTTCTGGGTGAGCTCGAAGACCTTCTCCTCCAGCTCCTTGTCCCGGAAGCCGTGGCCGGTGGGCGAGCCCTCGGCGGGCAGCTCGTCGAGGTAGTGCGCGGAGGCGTACTTCGCGGTCTTCAGCGCGAACTCGGCGGACGTGCCGCCGACGACGATGGCGAGGTGGTACGGCGGGCAGGCGGCCGTACCGAGCGAGCGGATCTTCTCCTCCAGGAACTTCATCATGGAGGCCTCGTTCAGGACCGCCTTGGTCTCCTGGAAGAGGAAGGACTTGTTGGCGGAGCCGCCGCCCTTCGCCATGAAGAGGAACTTGTACGCACCGCCGTCGGTCGCGTACAGCTCGATCTGGGCGGGGAGGTTGGAGCCGGTGTTCTTCTCCTCCCACATGGTGAGCGGAGCCATCTGCGAGTAGCGCAGGTTGAGCTTGGTGTACGCGTCGTAGATGCCGCGCGAGAGAGCTTCCTCGTCGCCGCCCTGCGTCAGGACGTTCTGGCCGCGCTTGCCCATGACGATCGCCGTGCCGGTGTCCTGGCACATCGGGAGTACGCCGGCGGCCGCGATGTTGGCGTTCTTCAGCAGGTCCAGCGCGACGAACTTGTCGTTGGAGGAGGCCTCCGGGTCGTCGACGATACGGCGCAGCTGCGCGAGGTGGGCGGGCCGCAGGTAGTGCGAGATGTCGTGCATGGCCTCGGCGGCGAGCGTGCGCAGCGCCTCCGGCTCGACCTTGAGGAACGTACGCCCGTCGGCCTCGAAGGTGGAGACACCCTCGGAGGTCACCAGCCGGTACGGCGTGGTGTCCTCTCCCAGCGGGAGCAGATCGGAGTACTGAAACTCTGGCATGACGGCCATTCCTCACTCGGCAGACAGCGGCGCTGACGTCCATTGGCAGCGCGCCCTTCAGCGTAGAACGCGGTCGGCCGCGCACGCTTGTGAGGTAGGGCTCACTCACGCATCGAGGGGCGTCGGCAGGCCCTCCGGTGGTTGAGGTGCGGGGTCCGGGGCGAAGCCCCGGTGCTCGGCGCCGCGCCCGGCCCCGTACCCCTAGTCGCGATCTATCGCGTTTCGCTACGCTGGATCCGTGGACCTCGAAAAGCACCCCCAGAAGCCGGTCGCCCCCGCGGAGCCCAGTGACGCCATCCGCGCCTCGGATGCCGACCGCGACCGGATCGCCGACATTCTCCGGGACGCCCTGGCCGAGGGCCGGCTGGACGCCGAGGAGCACTCCGAGCGGATCGACGCCGTCTACCGGGCCAAGACCGTCGGGGAACTGGAGCCGCTGGTCCGGGACTTGCCCGCGGCCCGCACCGGCACTCGCGGCGACGCCATGTCGTACGCGTACGGGCCCGAGGAGCCCGTCGGCCCCGCCGAGAATCTCATCGCCGTCTTCTCCAGCTCCACCCGCAAGGGCCGTTGGCGCGTCGGCCGCCGCACCAACGCCTTCTCGCTCTTCGGCAACATCGAGATCGACCTCACCGAGGCGCTCTTCGAGCAGCGGCTGACCGTCATCAACGCCACCTCCATCTTCGGCAATGTCGAAGTGCGGGTCCCGGAGAACATCTCGCTGCGCGGCAGCGGCACCGGGTTCTTCGGCAACTTCGACGTGCTCACCCTGGAGGCGGCCGATCCGGAGGCCCCGGTGGTCGTCGTGAACGGGTATTCGGTTTTCGGCAATGTCGAGGCCAGGCCCAAACGGGGCCGTCTCATCGCCGACCTCCATGACCGCCTGCGCAAACACCTCGGCTGACGGCTCCGCTCCGGAGCACTTTCCGGCCGCGAGCGCCTGCCCGCAATTCCGTGCCCCGGAACTCAGTGCCACTCAGTGAATAGGAGTGCGTACAGCGGGTAGGGAGTGCTGCATCGTCTCTCGCTCGCGAAGCCGTCGTCAGGAGTAGACCGTGCTGCAACTGCCGCATCAGTCCTTGCAGGTCGCCGCCGTTCCGCCCCAGCGAATTTCCGCTCGGGAAGATCAGGCCGGGCCCTGGCACGCGGAGGCGGTGTGCCGCCGGGACGAGGCCGGACTGTTCTTCGCTCCGTCCAAGGAACCGACGGCCGCGCGGCTGTCGCGCGAGGAGGCCGCGAAGCGGGTCTGCGCCCGCTGCCCCGTGATGGTCGAATGCCGGGAGCACGCTCTGCTCCAACCCGAGCCGTACGGCGTGTGGGGCGGGCTGACCGCGGCCGAGCGCCGCGTGGTGCTGGCCCGGCGCAGGCGGCGCGAGGTGGAGCTCAAGAAGTCGGCGGCGGCCTGAGCGCCGGGCAGGGACGGGAAGGGGCGCCCCCACCGCACTCGGGGGGCGCCCCTTCCCGTACCCGCTTGTCCTGCTCGGCTCGTCCTACTTGGCGCGGTCGAAGTCGATGGCGCTGTACGCGCGCAGCTTCGACAGCCGGTGGGTCGAGTCGATCTGGCGGATCGTGCCGGACTTGGAGCGCATCACCAGCGACTGGGTGGTCGCGGTCTCCGCGCGGTAACGCACTCCGCGCAGCAGCTCGCCGTCCGTGATGCCGGTGGCGACGAAGAACACGTTGTCGCCACTGACCAGGTCGTTCGTGTGCAGCACCCGGTCCAGGTCGTGCCCGGCGTCGAGCGCGCGCTGCCGCTCGGCGTCGTCCTTCGGCCAGAGCTTGCCCTGGATCGTGCCGCCGAGGCACTTGATCGCGCAGGCGGAGATGATGCCCTCGGGCGTGCCACCGATGCCCATGAGCATGTCGACGCCGGTGCCTTCGCGTACGGCCATGACCGAGCCCGCGACATCGCCGTCCGAGATGAACTTGATGCGCGCGCCGGTCTCGCGGATCTCCTTGACGATGCCCTCGTGGCGCGGACGGTCCAGGATGACGACCGTGACGTCCTCGGGCGCGGAGTGCTTGGCCTTGGCGACCCGGCGGATATTGACCGAGACGGGGGCGTTGATGTCCACGAAGTCCGCGGCCTCGGGGCCGGTGACCAGCTTGTCCATGTAGAAGACCGCGGACGGGTCGAACATGGTGCCGCGGTCGGCGGCGGCGAGCACGGCGATGGCGTTCGGCATGCCCTTGGCGTTCAGCGTGGTGCCGTCGATCGGGTCCACGGCGATGTCGACCTCGGCGCCGGTACCGTCGCCGACCCGCTCGCCGTTGAACAGCATCGGGGCTTCGTCCTTCTCGCCCTCGCCGATGACGACGATGCCGTTCATCGAGACGGTGGAGACGAGGGTCCGCATGGCCTTGACGGCCGCTCCGTCCGCGCCGATCTTGTCGCCGCGGCCGACCCACCGGCCGGCGGCCATTGCGGCGGCCTCGGTGACCCGGACCAGCTCCAGGGCGAGGTTGCGGTCGGGGGCCTCAGGAGAGACCTCGAGCTGGGACGGCAGATGATGCTCGGTCATCGGAGCGCACCTTTCTGTACGACGACGGCCGGAAAAGAGGGTGATCCGACTCTATCGGTACGTCGATAAATTGAGCAGAGGGGGCCACGTTTGAGCACACTTCCATGATGCGACCATGGGGGCGTGGCAGGTATGCGAGGCAGACAGACGGTGCGGGACATGGTGCTGTCGATGGCGGTGATCGGCGCCGTCGTCGCAGTGATCTACGTGTTCATTCCGCACGACGAAAAGGCGGACCCGGTCAAGGCGGTCGACTACCGGGTGGAGCTGCTGACGGCACGGCGCGCGGCGCCGTACCCGGTGGCGGCACCTGAGGGACTGGCGAAGGAGTGGAGGCCGACATCGGTCTCGTACAAGCGGGCCGATGCGGACGCCTGGCACCTCGGCTTCCTGGACCCGGACGGCGAGTACATCGCGGTCGAGCAGTCCACGGCGCCGGCCGGCAAGTTCATCCCGCAGGTCAGCCAGCAAGCCCGGGAGACCGGGAAGACGCAGCAGGTGGGCGACGTGGTCTGGCAGCGCTGGGAGGGCCCGAAGTACGACGCGCTGGTGCGCGAGGACAACGGCTCGACGACCGTGATCACGGGTACGGCGTCGCCGGAGCGGCTGGCGGAGATGGCCACCGCGCTGGAGTCGAAGAAGTCCTGATCCCGTTGCAGGAAAAGGCCGCCGCACCCCGGAGCGGGTGC